>JBMSQQ010000029.1:0-35297 GCA_049423385.1 Silvanigrellaceae bacterium
GCAGCAGAGCGCTGCGCGCACTGGTGATTTTGACCAGCACGATGACGAGCATTCAGGTTTTCGCAGCAAAATCGGTTGCGCTGAAAAATCCCGAAGCCAAATTCAAACTGCCGCTGGGTGCAAGTCTGTTGGGAGTGGGCAAAGCCATTGAAGGCACCACCGATGTTTACAAGTTCAGGCTTGCCAATGGCATGAAGGTTCTCATCCTGCCCGACAACCGCAATCCCCTTGCAACACTCCGCGTCAAGCTTGATGCAGGAAGCAACCGTGAAAAATTGGGAACAACCGGTCTCGCACATTTTTTTGAACACATGATGTTCCGAAAAACCCAGGTGACACCTGAAGGATATTATGACCGGATTCTGGCGGGTGTTGGTGGACGCGGAAATGCCGGCACCAGCACCGACTATGTTGTTTATGAATCGAGCTTTCCTGGACCAGCTCTTGAAAAATTGTTGACCCTCGAGGCGCAAAGATTCAAGTTTCTCGATCTTCAGGATCCCTACTTCACGACGGAAAAAGGTGCGGTCATTTCTGAACGCCGACTGCGCTATGAAAATGACCCACTCCAACGTGGCCAGGAGATCCTGCGCAAGGTTGCTTATCGCGGAACCCCATACGAATGGCTCACCATTGGTGCCAAAAAAGACGTCGAGCAGATGTCGATAGAAGAGGCACGAAGTTTTTATCGCGACTTCTACACGCCAGACAACGCCCAGTTGTTTCTGGGCGGGCCTTTCAATGTCGAATCCGCCTTGCAAAAAATCAATGATGCCTTCGGTGATTGGCAAGGCAGGATCAAGAACAACTCCATCCGGCGGTCAGAACGTCCGGAGGCTGAATTGGCGGGCAAGGAATTCGTCTGCAGCGAGAATATTTTCGAAGAACAGCACTCGATCATGTTCCCGTCGAACGACAATTCCTATCGCTCCAGCGTTTTGACCCAGGTGCTCATGCAAATTCTGAATGACGACCCGGATGGAACGATTCAAAGACGAATGACAAAGCAAAAACTCGCGACTTCGTTTGCCGTCTTCAAAACCACCTGGCAGAAAAACTCACAGCCCTACGTTGCGTGGTTCAAACTCAACAAGCAGCAATCGTTCGAAGCGGCTCGTGACTATTTCTACAAGGAACTCCAAAAGGCACTCTCCCGGCCCATGACCCAGGAACTCAAAAATGTGCTTTTGAAACAACAGGAAGTTGAAGAATCCGAGGTTGCCCAAAAGATGACGAGCCTCGTCGAATTCTACGAATGGAATGAATTTTTTTATGGTGACTTCAGGGTTTCGGCCCAAACCAGAAAAATCATCGAGAACCTGACGACCCGGGATTTCCAAAATTGGGGCCGCGAGGCTTTTTCAGCCAAAAAGTCGTTTCGAACCGGCGTCACGGCTCCAGGCAAAGCAAAACCTTGCGAAGAATTCGAAAAAACCGCTTCACTGCAAAAATGAGAATGCACATGAACATGCTGAATCCCCGTTTTTTCAGTAAAACTTCAAAAAAAATGTCTGCACCAGCAGCTGCTTTTTTGTTCGCCTCGGGCCTGATTGCGTTTTGCCCGGGAACGGCAATTGCTCAATCCGGCGGAGGGGGGGCTCTGACCAATCAAAGACCAGCTGTTGTCAGCAAGCCGGTTCCTTTGAATTGGCGCAGCATTCTATGGCCATCATTGAACTATTCAAGGACCCCGATCGACGGGGGCGCGGCGCTGTACTCCATTTTTGGAGAAACAGGTAAAAAAATCAGATTGGACTTCCTGTTTGAAACCGGCGTCTATTCAATTCCAAGACAATTGCGGACCAATTTGAGTGCCACCGTCGACATGTTCCTGCAGGGTGGTGCAGGCAACCGGAACTATGAAGAGTTGCAAAAATTTCTCTCTGACAACGGCATTCAGGTGACCACCGGAACCAGCCAGCTAGGCCAATTCACCGTCACGGTGGAAATGCTCTCCTCCGATTTCAATCTGGCGATGTCGGCTTTGGAATCCATGCTGTTGAAGCCTCGCTTTGATCGCGATGCTCTTGAAATTTGGAAAATGGAACAATCAGATGCATTCCAGGCAACACTTGACGGAGGCACCGCCCGCAAACAAGGGCGCTTCATCGAACAGGAAGCCATTCGCCTGGCCTTCGGCAACGAGCATTATTTTGCGCACGCTCTTGCCCGAATGTCGAAGCCCGAGCTTGAAAAAGTCACACAAGACAAACTCCGGCAAATTGCCGGACTGCTGATCAACAGGGCTGGGCTGAATGTTGTCCTTTCCGGCAACATCAACACGAAACAGGAAAAAGCTGTTGCCGATCTGATTCGAAAAATCCCGCGCCTGACACCAGTGAGCTATTCCTGGTTGCCCGACAGAATAAAATCACCCGTCAGCAACAAGATCCGGATTGCGATCATCCGCAAAGCGGATCTCAGCCAAGCGACCCTGACGCTCCGCCACTATCTGCCCAACATCGGCAAACTCAACCGGATCGAACGCACACGCATGACTCTCTTGCGCGAGGTTTTCAGTGCGTCGGGTGGAGTGATTGGCAATGACCGTTTTTCAAAAGCCATGAGGGCCGATTCAGGACTTTCATACAGTCCGAGCGCTGCATTCGACCCGGAAGCAATCGAGCCCAACACCAACGCCGGAGTCTGGCGTCTCAGTTTTCAAAGCCCGAACGAGCGTATCGTTGAAGCCGTCAAATTGGCCGCAAAAACCTGGAACACGTTTGCCAGCGAGGGAATCACCCAGGAAGAACTGGAGAATGCGCGGATATCCCGTATCAACACCACGCTTGCGACGGAAATGACCGTATTCGACAAAGTTGAGGATTTCATTGATGACCTGCAAACTCGAACACTGCCAAATCCATTGTCCGTGGAGACTTCGCTCGTTCGCCTTGAACAGGAAAAAGATGCTTCGACTGTAAACAATCTGCTTTTTTCACAGGTCCAGGCAGGAACAGTCCCGGTGATGGTGATGTTCGGAAACCCGTCGGATGCAGCCATCAGTGAATTGCGCTCGATGAAGTCCATTGAGCTTGCGAAAGTTGTCACGTTTGATGACCTGGTCAAGGAAGTTGTTGCGGGAGGTCCAAAATGAAAGCCTTTGAAAGTTCAGAAATCAGCATTTCCGAGCTCGTCAAAAGAGTGGAAACGGCATTGCAGGGGAGAGACCTTGGAGAGATCACCCGCTTTGCACTCAAGGGACAGGAATTGAAAGTTGTGTTTTCGAAGTTCGGCACCACCGAGCTCACTTATAAAGTGGAGACCCGATCGGAGGGCTTTCGAGCCGATCTTGTGAACGAAAAAGTCGCCCTGACCCACCGCCCCCTCAAGGCAGACATCACGGCCCGCCTTGCAAAAGTCATGGAACGCGAAGGTGCAAAGTGCACTCTTTGAGTGCTTCATCCAGTTGAACAGCTCGATTCTTGACTGCAGGTAACGATAAAATTGATTTTTATCAAACGTATGCTTGCGCTCATTCGAATCGGATGCCCTCCGGTGCGGGCACATTAAGAAATCCCCTGAAAGTTCAGTGGAATGGATTGCCGTTCAAAGATGTCTGGTACATCTTTGAAACAATCACTTTGCAGCAGGCACCGTATATAAGGAGATCATCCTCATGGGTCCGGGGATCATGAAATATCTGAACAGTTCGATCGGGCGGAAATACGTCATGGCCCTCAGCGGGCTCGTCTGGGTTCTTTTTGTATTGACCCACATGATTGGAAATCTTTTGATTTTCGTCGGCAAAGACGCCTACAACATGTACAGCCACAAGCTCATCACCAACCCGCTCATCTACCTGGCTGAAGCTGCGCTGGTTGTTTTTATTGGTGCGCATGCAGCCACCGGAATTGGCTTGAGGATGCGAAACAATCGCAGCAAACCCAGTCTTTATGCGGTGACCCCGAAAGGAGTGAAGGGAGCCTCCCTGGCCTCCAAAAGCATGATTTGGTCTGGAACGATCACGCTGGTTTTCCTGGTCCTGCACCTCATCACATTCAAATACGGTCAGCACTACACCTACAACAAGGATGGCATCGACGTTGTGGTTGATGGAATCAAGGTGCGCGATATCCATCAATTGGTTCTCGAATGCTTTGAAAAACCCGGATACGTTGCCTGGTATACCGTTTGTCTCGTTTTGGTTGGACTTCACCTTTACCACGGGGTTTCTTCCAGTTTTCAGACACTGGGACTCAATCACCCCAAGTTCAACAATGCCATCAAAATGTTCGGCTGGGCTTATGCGATCTTTGTTGCCGCTGGTTTTCTTGCGGTTCCTCTTTATGTCTTTGTATTCTGAAAGAGGTGAATGAATGAAACTCGAATCCAAGATCCCGACCGGGAACATTTCAGAAAAATGGACTCACCACCAATTCGAATCAAAACTCGTCAACCCTGCCAACCGCCGCAAGTTCAATGTCATCGTGGTTGGTACGGGACTGGCAGGTGCCTCTGCGTCGGCATCTCTCGCTGAACTCGGATACAACGTCAAAACACTTTGCATTCACGACTCACCCCGCCGGGCGCACTCGATTGCAGCTCAAGGGGGAATCAATGCCGCCAAGAATTATCAAAACGATGGTGACTCGGTGTACCGCCTTTTCTACGACACCATCAAAGGCGGAGACTTTCGTGCACGCGAGGCCAACGTTCATCGTCTGGCCGAAAACTCCGTCAAGATTATCGACCACTGCGTTGCATTGGGTGTGCCGTTTGCGCGTGAGTACGGTGGCCTGCTGGCAAACCGCAGTTTCGGTGGAGCGCAAGTTTCGCGCACGTTTTATGCCCGGGGCCAAACCGGTCAACAGCTTTTGCTGGGTGCCTACTCGGCGATGATGCGCCAGGTTGATACGAAAAAAGTCGAACTCCTGACGTTCCGCGAAATGCTCGACCTTGTGCTTGTGGACGGCAAAGCACGCGGCGTTATCTGCCGCAACGTGCTCACCGGTGAGATCGAATCCCATGCGGCAGATGCAGTGATTCTTGCGACCGGTGGATACGGCAACGTCTTTTACCTGTCGACCAACGCAAAATGGTCAAACGCAACTGCAATCTGGAGAGCACACAAGCGTGGCGCTGCCTTCGGCAACCCATGCTTCACCCAGATTCACCCCACCTGCATTCCGGTCTCGGGCGATTATCAAAGCAAGCTGACTCTAATGTCTGAATCACTGAGAAATGATGGTCGCGTTTGGGTGCCCAAAAACGGCAATGACTCGCGTTCTCCAGATCAGATTCCAGAAGACGAACGCGACTATTACCTGGAGCGGATTTACCCAAGTTTTGGCAATTTGGCGCCGCGCGACATCGCCTCACGCGCTGCCAAATTTGCCTGTGACGAAGGAAAGGGAGTCGGCAGGACAAAGCTGGCTGTTTACCTCGACTTTGCCGCAGCCATCAAAAGAGATGGCCGTCCGATCATCGAGGGCAAGTATGGCAACCTTTTCCAGATGTACGAAAAGATCACCGGAGAAGATCCTTACAATGTGCCAATGCGCATCTATCCAGCCGTGCACTATACGATGGGTGGACTTTGGGTCGATTATAACCTGCAGTCCACAATTCCCGGACTTCATGTTCTCGGAGAGGCCAACTTCTCGGACCATGGCGCGAATCGACTTGGAGCCTCTGCCTTGATGCAAGGCCTTTCTGACGGATACTTTGTGATTCCAACGACTCTGGCTCACTATCTCGGCTCAACAAAGCTCGAGAAGGTCGACACGTCTCATCCCGCATTCAAGGATGCACGCGCTCAAGTCGAAAGCGACATCACACGCATGATGAATATCAAAGGCACGAAATCGGCAGACGAGATCCATCGCAAGCTGGGCAAGCTGATGTGGGACAACTGTGGCATGGCCCGCAATGAACAAACACTGAAAAAACTGCTCGAAGAGATCCCGAAGGTGCGCGATGAATTCTGGAACGACTTGCGCATCCCGGGTGACGCCGCGTCGCTGAACCAGGAGTTGGAGCGCGCAGGACGAGTTGCTGACTTCATTGAACTGGGCGAATTGATGGCGCGCGATGCTCTGGAGCGAAAAGAATCATGCGGTGGACATTTCCGCACGGAATTCCAGACACCCGACAACGAGGCGTTACGCGACGACGAAAACTTCTGCCATGTGGCGGCTTGGGAATACCAGGGAGAAGGAAAACAGGCGAAACGCCACACCGAGGCCTTGAACTTTGAGTACGTCAAGCTGGCCACCCGCAGCTACAAATAATCCAAGGAGAGATTTGTCATGGCAGGAAACAACAACTCAGGCACCATGCGCATCAATCTGAAGGTGTGGCGCCAAAAAAACGCAGACGCACCCGGACAACTTGTCGACTATCCACTTGAGAACATCAGTCCCGACATGTCCTTTCTCGAAATGTTTGACGTGCTCAACGAACAGCTTGTCAAAAAAGGCGAGGAACCTGTCGCATTTGCCCACGACTGCCGTGAAGGCATCTGCGGCTCGTGCGCAATGGTGATAGATGGCGAACCTCACGGACCACAGACGGGAACAACCACTTGTCAGCTTCACATGAGAACATTCAGTGATGGTGACTCGATCGTTGTCGAACCTTTCCGCGCCAAGGCATTCCCCGTGGTGAAGGATTTGGTCACGAACAGGGGAGCACTGGATCGCATTCAAGCTGCCGGTGGATACGTGACAGTCAGCACCGGGAACGCTCCCGATGGCAATGCAATTCCGATTTCAAAAGACATCGCCGACCTGGCCATGGACGCAGCGGCATGCATTCAATGCGGTGCTTGTGTTGCTGCGTGCAGAAATGGTTCGGCCATGCTTTTTGTGTCTGCCAAGGTCTCGCAATTGTCCCTGCTTCCCCAGGGACAGGCAGAGCGTGAACGGCGAGTCTCCCGCATGGTGTGGCAAATGGACGAAGAGGACTTCGGCAGCTGCACAAACATGGGTTCCTGTGCAGCCGCATGTCCAAAAGAAATCAAGGTCGAAAACATTGCCCGCATGAATCGTGAATTTGGACGCGCAATGTTGTTTGGCCGCGTGCGGGACCAGGTCGCGGAAGACTGAAGTCGTCCCGCTTTTTACGAGTTGGAGGGAATGCCGCAAAAAATGCGGAGCACCCGAATGCAAAGCCGAAGCAGACAGCCAAAAAAAAGACCCACGGGAACATTCCGTGGGTCTTTTTTTGGACTGCGAGACCAAAGACTTAGTCTTGCAGTTTTTTGAGCGTGGCCAAAACCGATTTGGCGTGGCCATCCACCTTGACCTTGGGCCAGCGTGCAACCACGAGACCCTTTGGATTCAGCAGAAATGTACTGCGCTCAATTCCCATGAACGTCTTACCGTACATGCTCTTTTCCTTCCAGACTCCAAAACGCTCACACAGATCGCCACCCTCATCAGAGAGCAACATGAAGGCCAAACCTTCCTTCTGGGCAAACTTGCCATGACTCTGGCAGGAGTCCTTGCTCACTCCAACAACCACCGCATCCTGCAGTTTGAATTGCTGATTGAGAGCCTGGAAATCTCGGGCTTCGATTGTGCAACCGGGTGTCATGTCTTTCGGGTAGAAATATAAGACAACCCACTTGCCTCTCACGAGACCGTCGCGAAACTCCTCTCCGCCAACGCGCCCCGAAATCCTTGGAGCGCTATAGGGAGAGGAAAGTAAACCGGATTCGCCGTCGGGCTCGGAGGGCTCTCCGCCTTCGCTGGAAGTCGCCGATGCAGCAGGAGCTGCCTTGGCTTTGCGAGCGCCAGTTTTGCGAGCTGTCTTCTTGGCAGCAGCCTTCTTGGGAGCAGCTTTCTTCGCAGCAGCCTTCTTGGGAGCAGCTTTCTTCGCAGCAGCCTTCTTGGGAGCAGCTTTCTTCGCAGTTGCCTTCTTGGCAGTTGTCTTCTTGGCAGTTGCCTTCTTGGCGACTGTCTTCTTGGCTGCTGTCTTCTTCTTCGCAGCAGGCTTCTTCTTGGCTACTGCCTTCTTGGCAGCTTTCTTAGGAGCAGCCTTCTTTGCAGCAGGTTTCTTGGTTGCAGATTTCTTCGCACCTTTCTTCGTAACCATATCTGTGACCTCCATTTTCAGAAAATGTAACTTTGTCTTTTTCATCTGTAAAGACGTCGAGCACATCTTTTCACTTTTCGAATACGTCAACGTCTCGACTCGCAGATCGCGTCTTGCATTCGGTACAATGTTTGCAAGCACAACTCTAAATTTGAGGCTGCAACAGAAATGAATCCCGTCTCGGAAAAAATCGCCGCACCTATCTCGATGGAGAAGTTCAGATCGAACTTTCGGCACGACCTCCGCTCGAGCTTTTCCGTCTTGATTGGATTTGGGGAAGTTTTCAAAGAGGACCTTGCCTCAAGCAACGATTCAGCTGTGTCGATACTTGATTCAATCCTCAGCGAAGCACGTTCGTTGCTTGATGACACGATGGCAACGATCAATCACTGCTCCATGAATTCTGTTTCCGCCTTCAAGAGTGACGTCAAGGCAGGACTGCGCAAACAGACCATTCCGGAACTCCGAAAAATCAACGACAAGCTCGTCGAACTCGAAGCCGCACTTGGAAAGCAGGATGCTCTGGTCGGGATGCTGGAAGCCGTTCGGCAATTGTTGCTCCGTTGCCACTCTCCCTTCGATCAGAAGCTCGACCTGCCAATCCCCTCAAAGATCAAACCTGAAAACATTACGCAGGAGCAGTTGCCAAGCCAGAGCCGAGGACACGTTCTGGTGCTGGACGACGAACCTCACAACCTTCAACTCATCAGCACCTTCCTGGCACGTATGAATCTGACTTCAGCGACCTTCACTGACGGCCGTGATGCTCTTCGCGCTCTGGATATTGAAAAATTTGACCTGATACTGCTCGACCTGCATATGCCAAAGATGAGCGGGCTCCAGGTCTTGAAGGAAATCAAGAAAAATCCAAAAGTCGACTCGATTCCGGTTCTCGTTGTCACCGCATCGGACGATGCGGACGAATTGGCAGAGTGCATCGAGTCCGGTGCCGTGGATTCGCTCACAAAACCGTTTCAATCAGCTTTCCTGAAAGCCCGTGTTCTCACATCACTCACGCTGCAGGAGGCAAAAAGACGCGAACAGGAGTACGCAGAGGAGTTGAGATTTCAAAAAAACCGCATCGAGGAGCTGCTTGCCGTCATCCTGCCAAAGGAAATCATCGATGAGCTTCAGGCGACGGGTGAAGTGCAACCGAAGCGGCACGATCACGTTTGCGTCCTGTTCTGCGACATTGTCAATTTCACCCGGAGCTGCGATACACTGCCACCCGAAGTTATCCTTTCCCAACTCCAAAGCTTGTTCTCGGAATTTGAGGTGATTGTCGAACTGCACGGGTTGCAGAAGATCAAGACAATCGGAGACAGCTTCATGGCTGTTGTGGGACTGTCAAACGACTCCCCGGAGCCTGAACGTCTCGCCGCCCGGGCTGGCCTCGATTTGATTGCCAGTGCTGAAGCTCACAACTCAGGCTGGCAAGTTCGGGTTGGTATCCATTCGGGTCCTGTCGTCAGCGGACTGGTCGGGTCGAAACAATTCCTCTTCGATATCTGGGGTGACACTGTGAACACCGCCGCGCGAATCGAAGGAGCAGGACGCCCCCAATTACTCACATCATCAAAATCAACGTTCGAGCGGCTGGGAGCGGATGCCAGGGGATACAGCCTGGGCCTCATCAACCTCAAAGGCAAAGGCGAGCAGGAAATCTTTGTCATCGAAGAAATTCTGAACAGGAAATAAAAAAACTCCCCTTTCGGAGAGTCCGCATCTGCAATGGAAAATTCGGGCAATCCGAATTTAAATTACTTTTTCTTCTTGGCAGCACGCTTCACGCCAACAGCGTCCTTGAGGGACTTGGCAGCGCGGAATGTCACTTTCTTGGAAGCAGGAATGCGGATTTCTTCGCCGGTCTGTGGGTTGCGGCCCATGCGAGCAGCACGTTCCTTGACCTGGAGAATACCGACCTTGTCGATACGGACTTTGGAATGATTGCCAACAACTTCCTGCTCGATGAGAGTCAGGAACTCCTGGAGGACTTCCTTGGTCACCTTCTTTGGAAGTTCAGTGTGGTTGGCAGCAACAGTCGAAATCAGCTGTGATGTCGAAACGGTCGACTTTTTCATAACACGCTCCTTGTGATGAACCGTTTGCAGATGCGATTTACACAGGAGATTAGCGACCCTGGCGAAAACTGTCAAATCATGCGTTGAGTTTGGGCCCGCGAGCCGTGTGCGGGGACACCATCGGACTCAAGTTTCCCTTGCTGCGCGCCTCGATCTCGATCATCGACTCAAACAGTTTTTTGGAGACATTTATGGTCTCGGATCGAAGCCCGCAAAAGGTAAACATCTCGCTTGAAGCAACCCAGCGGATCTCTCCTTTGAGGAGAAGGTTCTGCGACTTGTTCTCCGGTTCGGAAACCGCTGATGCTTCCATTCCCGACATTGATTTGCGGGTCCGCTCTGCCAAGGGGCCAAGGGTCGTCGACTTGATTCCCTTGGTTGGTGCAGTCTCGTTTTTTTGTGAAAGTGCCACGGCCAACTCCTTGGCCCGGGTCTTTTGCCATTTGTCGAGCGCATCCACTCCCGCCTCGATCAGGTTGGATGGAGGAACGTGCAACTGAAGAATTTGTCCCTCATTCATATTCACAAGAGCAGAACCACCCTTGCCTTTGCCTGCAATGTTGAATGTCAAATCATGATTGCTGATTCTGATTTTTGCCCCACCCAGGCTCACATCGTCGATTGTGACGGGAATGATTTTGCGCACAGGCTCCTGTGGAACCAACTTCTCGGTCATCACGGGATTCGCAGGCTTCTTTTCTGTTGACTTGATCGCACCCTTGCCTGTCGGAGCGGTCGGCTTTTTGCCCACAGCAACGGCCATCTTTGTTTTACCCACCAGTGTTGTCCGGGCAGGCACCTGTTTGGTGGAAGACGCTTTTTTGCTGGTTTGCGCCGGTTCGGTTTTGCCTGCTGGTTTCGCCGCCGTCTTCTTCGTTTTTACGGGATTTGCTTTTGCGGTTGGCTTGGTTTTGCCAGCAGACTTGCTCTTTGCCTTTGGCTTGGCCTTTGCCTTGGCAACCTGAAGTGTCTTTGTTGTGGCCATTTTTCCTGTCACTGCCGCCATCAGGGTTGGTTTGTATTCCACTTCCAAAAACGCAGGAAGAGCACAACTCAAACGCCGCTGACAGCGATGCTTTCCTTCAATGAACCTCTGCGCAAGTGAAACAACAAGTTCGGGCTTCACTGGCTTTTTGAGCCAGCTCAAGCAGTCATCAAAAGCAGACAAGTCGCGATCAATCGACTCCTGAACATCCGGACGATCAAATGCGGTGATGAGAATTGGTTGTGTAAACATCTTCTTGAGACGGGCTGCCGTATACGCACCATCGCGATCAGGAAGATCATAGTCGATAATGAAAGCATCAAGCTCGCCGTTCGCTTTGGCCAATTCAAGCGCATCGGCAGAGGTTCTTGCGACAACGACCTGCACACCGGGAAAGTGGTCCTTGAAGACTTCGCTTGTCATCACCAGACTGGCTTTGCTCGCATCAGCAATCAAAATGCGCTTCATTCTGCTCTCCCTTGCGTGATTCAAAATTCCTCGGCTGCTCTGTTGCGTTTCTTATTTCTTCTCTTGGACGGATGGATTCGCTGGCGCGGGAGCCGGGGAAGCAGCAGGATCGGCCGCGTTTGCCTCCTCAGCATAAGGATCAACAACAGGCGAATCGACAGTCACACCTTGAGTGGAAATGCCTTCAAGTGGCAAACCAACATCCCAGTTGTATTCGGTATCGAGAGGCTTGATGGAAGCAATCGCCCATTGTCCATGCGTATACTTCATGGTCGCAAGGCTCCTGACTTCTTGCAGGGGAGCGCGCTCCTTTTGTTCACCTACCGACCAGCTCTTGAACTTCAATCTGTACTCAATCTGAATCTCGCGACCAGGTTCGATTTCATTTGTCGAAAGAGACTCGAAAACGGCAAAATCATAACGGCGATCAAGGTAGGCCTTTTTGAAGGCTTCTGGAGTGGACGATGTCAGGTTGTCTCGGAATTCGCCGGTGGTCAGATTCTCGAGCTCTTCACGTTGCTCCATCCGGGTGATGTTGAGCGCGAGATCAATATAGCTGCGCAATTGTTGTTCCGGAGGAACATCAACGCGTGAACTGCAGCGCACGGGTCCGCATCCGAGAAACAGAAACAAACCAACACTCAACACAATCCAGCGACGGGCAATGGCAAAACAGGCGCTCCGTGACATGCAAATCTCCAGCAAAGAGAGCTTCATGGCTCAAGTTTAGCAAAGGGTCGTGAGTTGGGGGTTCATCGTGATGTCGCAGGTTTGGCGGATTGAGCAGCCTGTGCCCACCGACAAACCTCGTCTGCTGTCCAACGTGAAGCCTCAATCTCGATGGCGTTGTTTTGAAATTCAGACAAACCGGCATCAATCGACCATGCCTTTTGGTCTATTGCGACCAACGACGGCTCGTTGATTTTGAGCGGTTTCAATGAAGTTTCGGAGACCGACACTCCCAATATCCGCAATTCTCCCGCCAGGCGTTCCAGGCGACCATTCTGCTTTTCGGACAGGGGCTCAAGACGCAGTGCCGTGAGCAGACCACGCTGCGCTGCACCATGAAGAAAACTTGCCAGTTGTCGATCTTCGAAGGTTTGACTCAAAACGCAAATTCTGGATTTTGCATTCAAGAATTGGTCCGCCAGGGCATCACGAAAAACCCGCCAGGATGGAAAAACAACCCCTTCAGCCCTGAAAACCGATTGTGCAGATTTTGGAACTGAATCAGGACTTGCGCTTGCGGAGCACAACGGCATAAAAGCCATCGAGATCATCAGCATTGCCCGGAAGGATGAGCAGCTCATTCCCACGCGTGACGTATTTCCTGTAATAGTCATGCACCCGCCGATCCAACGGAACAATTTCGAACTCTTTGTGCCGTTCAAGAAAATCGGACATTTGAAAGGTCGTTTCTTCCTGCTCGATACTGCATACAATATATACGAGCTCGCCACCGGGCCGCACGGCAACCGCCAGCCCGTCAAGCAATCGACGCTGTTCCTGGGCGCAATGTTCAATATCTTGGGGAACCCGCTGCCATTTGCTTTCGGGGTGTCTGCGAACAACTCCCAAAGCCGAACAAGGAGCATCCAACAAAATAGTGTCAAACTGGCGTTCCCCCAGTTGAGCAAGGACGTCACCCTGCAAAATCTCAGCGGGCTCAACTCCCAACCTTTCCAGATTCTGCCTGAGGAGGGACATCCTTTTTTGACTGCTTTCGGCAAGCACGAGGTCACGTGCGTCGACACCCTGATCCCACAAAGCCAATGACTTTCCTCCCGGCGCTGAACAGGCGTCGAGTACACGACCGCACTCGGCCCCCGGGCGGACAAGGCCGACCGCAAGCTGTGCAGCAACATCCTGAACGATATAACAACCGTTCAAAAAAGCCTCGCATCGGCTGAAATCGGGAAGACGTTCAACCCTCAGCGCAGACTTCAGCGGCAACCACTCACTCTGAATCCCTTGGGTGCGCAATAGATAAGCCGCCAGATCTTCCTCTGTGGGAAGGGGTTTTCTGGAAATTTTTCGCAAGGTGATGGGTGGTGCCTTGTTATTGTCGGAAAGAAAATGCTCAAGCCTGTCGACAGCAATATGCCGCATCCAGCGCTCGACCATCCATTGCGGATGGGCAAATTGAACCGAAAGGTAATTCACCGTGTCGGTTTCACGATCCGGTTTCGGATAATATTCCGCCTTTCGAGCCACCCGCCGTAAAATTGCATTTACAAACGATGCCGCGTTGCCTGCCCCAACCTTTTTGATCGCCTCAACCGTTTCGGAAACTGCAGCGCGGTCGGGAACCCGATCCATATAAAAAATCTGGTATGCACCAATGCGCAGAGCACATGCCACCCGAGGATCGAGACTTGCGAAAGGACGATCGACCATGTGCGACATGATCCAGTCCATCTTCGACAACCAACGCAATGAGCCATAGACAATTTCAAAAATGAAGGCGCGATCGAGCGGACGCAATTCTGCGGCGTGATGCGAAAAGAGTTTCTCCAAGGCGGCGTCCGCATGTTGGCGACGTGTCAACACATGATTCAGTGCATCAATTGCAATAGCTCGAGACAAAGTCCCAATTCTCGTGGACATGAATCTGCGCCTCCCCCGCGCCAACGGCCGGGTCGTATGCCAAAGACAGCCGACATTCAAACAAAAAAATCAATCAAATCTGACTGGCCAGACGTCCATCAGCGGGCAATTCGGGACCTGAACCCCAAGGAGCAAGGCTATCCCAGCGCCCACATGAACCACATTTCCATTGAAAATGCCGCTGCATTGCCGAGCACCCCTGGCAAAAGAAGAATGTTTCACGCCGGACAGTCTTCAGTTGCACAGCCAGAAGCTGGGCCAAGGCCGCCAGCCAACGGGTTTCTCCCGCCATATTTTTCCGAAGCAAGGTCATCACATCGAAGAACAGAGCCACGTCCCTGCGAAAAACTTCGTCGTTCGCGTAAGTCCCGAAGTCGATTTGATTGAGGAGTTCAATTTTCAGCCGAGTCAGCACCTGCTCAACTTCAGCATCATTTCTGTCGAAAAAATCAGCCCAGGCACCCAACAGGGAAAACGCGAAAAAAGGAGCGCGGTTTGAGTGGGATCGACCCAGTCGCAGGAGCTCCGCGAGGTCAACGAAAAAGCCCAACACGTCTTGGTCGAGAGGACGGGTCGGATCGGGTTGACTCAAGATGCTGGTGGCTTCAATCAGGATCAACTTCGCTTCCAATGTTGACGGACTCCAACGCACCGCCTGCTTTGCAAGACTTGCTGCTTCACGCTGGCTTCCACGCAGCAGCACATGCCGCGCAGCAGAGCTGATAAAATGAGTCACCTCGCGCGCCAATTCGCCGGACTTCGGACCCGAATACGTCTCGAGAACATCCATCAGCAATTTGTGATCGGGGTTGGCATGACAGGCGGACAGCAAGAATTTGAAAATTTCGGGCTGGGCAGGTTTGCGATGCAACAACTCCAATCCTGTTTCAATCGCCTTCTCAGAAAGTCCGCTCAGCGCATAGACCTGTGTCAGTTCAAACATGGCTTTGTTTGTTTGGGTGCGCGAAACTTTCTCTGAACCCAAAATCTGCAGATAGAGTGCGACAGCCTCCCGGAATGAATTCTCCTGAACTGCATATCTGGCCGCCACAAAAACAGAAGCCAAATCGAATTGTGTCGGCTGCAACTCAGGCTCGTGATCGTCCTCAAAAGCAATCAGGGGATTTTTTGCGGAAAACCTGGCATCTCCTGCCAAACTGCCTCTGTAGACACCATATTTATCAATTTGACGAAAACTGCGACGAAAAGAGCGCCATGCAGAGGGAAAAAGAAAACCCAACACCAACCCCAGAAAAACCCCGGTGACCAGAAAGAAGACTGCTTCATAGGTATCCCAAAGTGGAAGACCATCGGCAATCGTATCTGAAACGGGTCTCGGCACCGCGTGTCTCCTTTGGGGTCACAAAAACAAATAGGTCCGTCCGGTTTGGGTCTCAAACATACAACTGGTAGACTTCTCGGACAACGATCAAGGACATAAACAATGACCCACCCAACTCCGAATGCGGGAGCACTCAACAATCCACCGGGCCTCAAATTGGTGATTGCCATACCAGCACGACTTGGTTCCACACGGCTTCCACGCAAGCCACTTGCAACATTGGGCGGTAAACCGCTGATTCTTCGGGTCGCAGAGCGGGTTGAAAACTGCATTGGGTATCTGTGTGAACAATTACCTTTGGAGCGTTCCGATGTGTTGGCCTTTGTTGCAACCGACAGTGTCGAAATCGAGGCAGCACTTTCTCGATGCAACATCCGGACCCTGATGACAGCGTCCGAGCTTCCCTCCGGAACCGACCGCATCCTTGCGGCAGCCCAGAGCCTGGAGCCTGCTTTTCGCGAAAGGCTGAAAGGCGACACCTTGTTCATCAATCTGCAGGGTGACGAACCTTTTTTTCATTTTCAGGACATCAAATCTTTGGTTTCGACCATGTTTCAAGACCCACTAGCTCCGATGGGCACACTTGCATTTGAGCAATCCGATGGACAGCAATTTTTGCGCACTTCTGTTGTGAAAGTCGTTTGCAATTCCGCGGGCGATGCCTTGTATTTCTCGAGAAGCCCCATACCCTGGCCACGGGAAATTCTAGGAGCGAGTCACTCCGTTTCGATGGCGCAGGATCTGATCAAAAATTCACCTGCCATATCCTTTCGCCAACATGTCGGTGTCTATTCATATCGGTACTCCGCGCTCAATGACTTGACCAAAATGAGTCAGAGCAAGCTGGAATTGGCGGAGGGGCTGGAGCAACTCAGAGCCCTCGAGGCAGGGTGGCGCATCAAGGTTGTCAGTGCGCTTGAAGCTCCCTTCGGAATCGACACACCTGACGACCTGCAACGAGCCGAAGCTTATCTTCGCAATGAAGGAAGACCCGAATGATGTTTCCTCGATTTTCAAATCGACGCGCTCAAATTCATATTCTCGCATTGACAACCGCAACAACGGCCATGCTGCATCGCTCACAAAGTGCAGAAGCCGTGCCAGCCAGCATCCTGTTGCAGTCCAGCAGCACCCAGGCAGATGTCCAATGGGGACGGCTGGAGAACGACAGGTTTGTTGTCTATTATGACTCCTCGCAGAAAGCTGTCGCAAACCACGCGATGAGAGCGGTTGAACGCGCATATCCGGACATGAGCCTGCTGCTCGGAGCGGTCCTGAAAGGACAGCCCACTCCACCCGAACTTCCGGAATCTGATGTCCTCACATCAAATTTCAGCAAAATCCCGATCATCGTCAGCTCTCGTTCAGATGGTGCCTCTTTCGCCAATTTTATTTCCCAGTCACTCGAAATACAGTCGAGCGAATCGCCACCTGCATCCTTGTTTCAGCATGAATTGGCGCATCGGATCATGTATGAGCACATCGATTTGAATGTGGGTCCCGCCGGAAGAACCTTCATGCTGACGATGTTGCCATCATGGTGGACGGAAGGTCTTCCGGAATACCTGACAGAATCTGTGGGAAGACTCGAGACCCAAGGCCTGCTGCGGGCCATGGTGCTGAACGATACGTTCCTGAGCTGGGACAGACTGCATGCACTCTACAAAGCTTCCGGCGATGTCAGTGCCCGGGGATATGCCTTGTCCGGACGTTTTTTCAAATACTTTCTCGACAAGACACCCGGGCGGAATCTGCGCGAATTGCACAGCAAACTCATGTGGAGACAATTGATACCGCCATTTTTCACCGGGTCGTATTTTCTGATTCGCGGCCTGACCGGCAGCTGGCCGGGAGACCTCTACGAATCTTTTAAAAAAGACCTTAAAAAACAAATTTTGTCCGACCTCGAAGGGATGCCGCGGCTTGAAAAAATCGCAGGTGCCAACAAGGTTTTCGAAAGCCTGAGTCCATTCTCGTTTGCGAGTTTGGGCAAAACCATCGTTCAAACCGACTTTGCAACAAAAAGCCGGGCAGGCGGGCTCGTCGTTCATCAATTCGCCAACGAAAACAAATTCAAAAGTACCGGTTCTTATCTGCGTCCACTCAACATTGCGCCAAATGACCGCATCGTTGTGAATCCGAAGGAATGGAGCAACGGTGGTTTCTGGACAAGCCAATCCCAGAAGGCAAACAACCGCACGTTCGGCCAGGTGGTTTCCTACTACTCATTCAGGGGACTGCTGGATGAACTTTCTGACGAAAAAATTCTCGGACGCATCGATTTTCAACTTGGCAGCGAGGCTGCTCCACCTTCGGTCCAACGGATTGTTTCGATCGCACCGCAAAATGCGGCAGCCCTGACAACCCTCAACACGGAAACAAAACTTTACCTGCTCAACACGAATCTTCGCCAACACACCCTCCTCGGCAACTGGAGGGCTCCGGACAATGTGAATTTGGTCAGGCCACATCATGCACATGCGGAAAGTGAATCCACACTGTGCGCTCATGTGATTGTCAATCGAGACGAGGAGCGCACCTCGCTGGAACGGCTTTGCCATGGCGAATCGCCACAAACCATAATCCCGGAAGGGCAATTTTATATCACGGATGCCGTGATGCTTGCACCTGACGACTTTGTCCTGCTCACAGGCTGGAACAGCACACAGGCATTGGTCCACTGGAACAAGGGAAAAGTCGAGCTGATCAGTGGTTTTGCAGACTTCGTCACCAGCATTGAGCCTGGAGATCAGCCGGAATCCCTGATGTTGCGCGTCAACACCGGAGGAAACACTCAGCTTTGGCAGACCACACTGAAGGATTTGCGCAAGTCTTACCTCGGATGGATCATTTCGCGGCCCGAAAAATCAAAATGGTGGAAGGTGCCACAGTACGTGCGCTACGAACCACCTTTTGCCCGCTACGCCAAGGCAATACGCAAAGCCATTGGAACATACAAAGAAGAAAAAGCAGCAATACAACCACCCTTGAAGCCTTTCGCTTCGACAGACAAGAAAATATTGTTGGCCGATGCTGCACCTCCAGAAGCAAAAGAAGATAATGAGTCTGAAGAAATGGCCGTCCCGAGTGTTGAAGTTCCAGCACCCGAATATCTGCCGAAAATTCCCGAATCCAGTTTGTCCAAAACGGCAATCCAAAAGGTGAACGAGAACCGAAATGCAGATGTGCTGGAGGTTCTCGAGGAACCCGATCCTGAAACCAACTCCTCAATCTCGATTCCGGCGCCCTATCGATTTCGCCACTGGATGACCTACCCGAATGCCCTCCCGCCGTTTTTGGCGGGTGTGTGGACCTTTGGGTTTTTCTCGCGTCCGCTGGTGGATGAAATGGAACGATTTTATCTCCAGCTTTTCGGAACGTACTATTACGATCCCGACATCACGCCAACCGATCGTCTTGCACTCGAAATGAACATGGTCGGGAACAGACTTTTCGATGGTTGGAAAGGCAATGTGTTCATGCGCCCCAGGTTCAATGGACTCACAGGCTGCCGGTTCCCGAATGATCCCAAAGTTTATATTTGCCAATTGTATCTGAGGGAAACAGGAGCAGATCTTCAACTGAATCGTCGTCTGGATTTGTTCGATTCCACTTCAGACATCCACGCCCGCGTTTTTCAAATTTCACCATCATCGCGCGGTGCTGATCTGGGTCAGCCGTCGCTCGGAGCTCAAAATGCTTTGCTGGCGAGTGTCGGGGGAACCATGTCCTTCGACACGTGGAGCAAAACCTTGTTCGATGCGCCTGTAGAACAGCTCGACAAGCGCGATATCGGGCTGGGTGGAACCCTACGGGTGGGTGTGGATTCGACCCACAGCCTTGGAACGGCAAAAGCAGGAAACGGACTCGCCGTCAGTCCGGTCGGCTTTCAGAACTATTCGCTCGAAATCACCAATAACGCCAACTATCGGAGTCACTCGCTCACGTTGCGGAATTCATATTCATCCACGGGCGGCGGAGCTCCCCTCAACGCCAGGGAATTCTTTCGTCCGTTCAAGACCTACATCATCGGAGCAAATGATGGACTTCAGGACATCAGCACTGCCATCGCCGGCAATGGCCTGCTCAATTACAGCCTGACCGGCAAGGCGCAATACCGCAACAGCCTCAGCTGGTCGTTTCCGCTCATCAAAAACCTGGATACACGCTTGGCAATTGCCTACCTGGAAAAGCTCGATGGCGAGATCGTTTTGAGCCGCGGTGGAACCTCGAATGATTTTTTTCTGAAAAACACCAACAGCATCAGCACAATCACCGGCTCCATGAGACTGAAGATCGACGTCAAGGGCTACCAGTTGAATCCGTCGATTCTCTATGGGTTTGGCATCGACAAACCCCTGTGGCAACTCTTCACGCAGATCAAGTTCGACCAGTTCTGGTGATCAACCAATCGTGTCGAGCCGATCGCTGATGAAGGCGTGCAGCATCTTGAGAAGCACAGGTGTGTTCTTGTGCTCCTTTGGCGAGATCTTGACCAGGATTTCCACATTGCTCTTGGTAATTTTGAGCTGAAGCCAGTGGGCCAGCTCTTCTGCAATTTGCATGCGAATCTTGGGGTCGGTTGGCACACCGGGATAGGTTGCCGGCAATGTTGTCACCGGAACATTGTAGGACTCATAGCCGGAGGCACTCGCCTCACCAATGACTGCTTCCAAAAGGGATATCCATGCGGGTGAAAAATTCTGCGCCGACTGCATGGATGCGCGTGATTGCACTTGCACGAGGAAATCGGTGACGAGCTGAAGCCGGGCACGGGCAGTCAACACGATGCGGGGTGCTTTTCCCTCGTCACCACGTTTGCTCAACAGCCCATGCTTCTCCATGGTCGTCATGAACCGCACAAAATAATCACGCGACCAGCCCGTCAGGCTCATCCACCAATCGAGTGTTGCCTGCCAGTCGAGCCAAACATTGACGCCATCTTTCTGGCCAATCTGATGGGTCAAAAGCTGGATGATTCTCAGCGAGCGAACCAATGGAATGAACGGGAAGTCCGAAACTGCAGCCTGGGATGCACCCAGATGGGCTTTTTCAAGTGCTTCCAGCTTGTCGTTTGTGGTGCGCAAACGGCCGCTCAGACTCTGAAGCATGGTGAACAACCACTTGGGTATCTGGGTCAGCAATTTGTCGAAATCCGCCCGGGTGATTTCATTGATTTCCGCCTGCGTCAAAGCCTTGACATGCGCACTCCGAGGCTTCTGATCAAAGAATGCCATTTCTCCAACAATGGCGCCTTCATTCAACAAGGCCAGCTGGACTTCCTCATTGCCCTTGAGAAAGTACACTTTCAACGACCCGCGGCGGACGATGTACATGGATGTCGCCTGTTCTCCCGTGCGGAACAGGATCTCTCCCTCTTTCAAAATTCGCGTCTGTCCGGCCACGCACTGATCCCCCTCATCCTCAGTTTTACACCGAACTGTCCGATAGCTGATCGGAAAGACAATCCGACTTTGACACCATGAGGAGAGGGCGGAATGAGTCAGGGATCAAAAAAGCCTGCCCGGATTCTTGCACGCGACAAGGCCAGCGATGCCAGGTCGATGAGTGCGGAACTCGACAAGCTCGTGACTCACCAGAACGCAAACATCTTCAATTCCGGGACTCCCACTGGCCCGAGGATTCCGGTGTTGATTGTTGAAGATCAGGCGTTGATGAGAAAAGCCTTCAAAAGAATTCTCGAACCAACCCATCTGTTCACAATTCAGGAAAGCCAAAGCCCCAAGGATGCCATCCAGTATCTCAGAAACCATGCCATCGATCTCGTGATACTTGACTTGTACCTGAGCAAGGGCAGCGGCATTGAAGTGCTCAATTACATCCGCTCACGTCCAATCGCGAACGACATTCCCGTGGTTTTTGTGACCGGAGAGGCATCGAGGGACGACATCGTTCATGCGATTGAATTGGGCGTGAACGACTACCTCATCAAGCCTTTCGAACCCCAGGATTTGCTGCTGAAGATTAAACAGGTCCTGGGCCGCTATATCGACCCGCCGGAACGTCTCAGGCAATTGCGTGCTGCTGAAGCTGATTTGATTAGAGGAAACATAGCCAACGCACATGCGGCATTCATGGCTCTTTATGAACAGGATTCAGAATCGCCCCGGGTGATTGTTGGACTCGCTCAAGCAGAAAGCAGACTGGGCCAGACCGGCAAAGCCAAGGAACTCATCGAGCGCGCCATACGAATCAGCGACATGTGCTTTCCAGCTTACGCGCTGATGGCCGACCTGTTGATTCTCGAAGGCAAAAAACATGAAGCGATTGAATTTCTCCTTCGCGAATTGAGCCTCAACGGCAAACGGGTGGGACGACGGGTTCAGTTGGCCGAACTCTATTTTGAATTGCATGATTATCGTGCCGGCCTTGAACAAATGCGGCTTGCACTGATCGACTTTCCCAATGACGAGTCACTACTGCTGAAGACGGCACAGCTCAACATGGAATGCGGCGACAACGAGAAGGCTCTGCATTACTTTCTTAAAACCCGACGGAATGTGCCGCGCTCATCCATGGCCCTCAAGGGAATCCTGGATGTTTGTATCAAGCTGGGAAATCCCAAGCGAGCTCTGCAAATCTTTACCGACTTTTTGAATCAGAAACCCAACCAGGCCGATGTCCTGCATGCGCGAGCCATCGTTCACGAAAAGAACAACTCGTTTGACGAAGCCATGGTGGACATTGAAGCTTGCCTGGCCGCAGAACCCGATCAAATCGAGCCCATGACAACCAAAGGTCGCCTGCTGAAAAAGTCGGGCCAGGAAATGCCTGCACGCATGATTTGGGCATCGCTGACCCGCATGGAGCCAAGCGCAGAGACCATGGCCCAGGTGGGAATGATCAATTATGCGGCAGGGGACTTCACACAGGCTGCACTGTATTTCGAACGAGCGGTGTTTGCCGAAGCAAATCACGAAAAATCGCTCTATCACCTTGCTCTTTGTTACAAAAAACTCGACCAGGTTGGCAAAGCCAAAGCCATATGTCAGCAGGCCTTGGCCCTCGCCAGCAATCCTTACGAATTCACCAAACTCCTCGAGGAACTCAACGGCCAGAAAGCATCCACTCGAAAAGCAGTCAAGGGTTCCCTTCCGCGAGCCGGATGATCCACTTGGACCTGTCCTCCTTTTCGTGAGAATGTGTTCGACTGTATGGAATGAACAGAGGGTTGGAGCATGGCACGCGATCAAAAACAAAATCAGGAACAAGCCTGGCTTTCCCGTGAAGATCTTCAGGACATCGCCAAAATCGGCGGCGATCTGCTCAAGCGAACTGTCAGTTCAGGGTTCGACGTGCTCAAGGATGTGACCGACACACTCCCCAAGGATGCACAACAAATCATTTCGCGCAGTCGGGAAGAGGTTCTCAAGGGAATATCGCGCGAGTTTGCCCAGAATCTCGTTTCTCTCGCTGTCGACAGAGTGTTTGCTGCAGTGCGGGCGCATCGACTCGATATTTCCATCCGGGTCCGAAAGGATTCGGACAAAGAATCCGCTGTGGCAGATTCCAAGCAGAGTCATGAATCAGAAAACGACTCTCCTCGCCAAGCGACTAAAAAGAGTCATCCGGGCCGCCATCATCATCCTTGACCTGAAAATTTGAGGCCGGCGGTCGTCCACCATTCTTGATAATCTGCTCTATGACAGGTCTGCAGCGAGTCGCCCCGCATCCACCATTGCCACTGCCGGTCGCCTTGTTGACCTCTTCAACGGTTGAGCATCCTGCCTGCACGGCATCGCAGATGCGGGACATCTTGATACCCTTGCAGATGCAGACAACCCGCACTCGTGCCTTGATTTCTTCCAGGGTTGGTTTCTTGTTGTCGGACATTCACTTTTTCGTGGGGAATGTTCCAGCCCCAACGTCCTTGCAATAATCTTGAACCGCGCCAACAACGATTTTTTCGAGTTCAGCGAAATGCTTCAAGAACTTGGGTTTGAAATCGAGATTCATTCCGAGCATATCCTGGAGCACAAGTATCTGCCCATCGCATTCGTTTCCAGAGCCAATTCCAATCGTCGGAACAGTGCATTGCGATGTGACGAATGCTGCCGTCTGCTCGTCCACAAGCTCCAGGACTATGGCAAAGCATCCCGCTTCAACCAATCGGCGCACGTCTTCCGCGAGGCGCCCCCTGGACTCCTGTGTCTTTCCCTGAATGCGGTATCCGCCCAGGGCATGAACACTTTGCGGGATCAGTCCTACATGCCCCATGACAGGAATGCCGTGGGTGACGAGTCGTTCGATTTGCCGACAAATGTCCGGACTTGCTCCTTCGATTTTAACAGCCTCTGCCCCGGATCGCATGAGTTTTTCGACATCTGAAAACAATCTTTGGTCGACAAATCCTGCGCTCGCAAAAGGCACATCGGCCACCAACAGGGGAGTGCGCAGGGCCCGGGCAACGCACCGGGTGTGATAGGCAATGTCATCGGCCGTGACAGTGACAGTCGAATCTCCGCCTTGCATGACATGCCCAAGACTGTCGCCAACCAGCACGATGTCGATATCGGATTTTTCAAGCAGACGAGCAAAAGTTGCGTCATAGCAAGTCAGGGCCTTGAGCGGTTCGCCCCCTTTTCGCGACAGAATATCGGGTACCCTGCGCTTTTTGCGTTGCGCCGATTGTTCATTGTTCGCAGCATAAGACATATGATCCTCACTCCGATGCCCGCCATGTGGACACATCAAAATCCTTACCATACAACTTGCGGCTGGGCATCGTGCTTATCAAAAAACACCCGTGCGAGGGTTTTCATGACTTCGGCCGAACGCACCCTGTTTTGGACAGCGGACTCGCCATACAGCAGAATTGTGCTTTGGGCAGTGTGCGAAAGCGACAATCTCAATTTAAACCTCGTTCATCTGAACTGGGCTGAGCTGAACGACACTTCCTGGGCTGGAAAAAATCTTGGCCCGGAGCTGACGGTTCCATGCCTGTCGGATGGTCAATCCCACATCACCTGCGACAGCCTGAGGATTCTTGCCACACTGCAAAAATCGAAATTCCACGACTGGTTCGTGTCCGCAGATGGTGCACTCCACCGCTTCTCCGAAGGGCAGTTGGGACGCATCATGTACGCGCTTTATGATGGTGTTGAGCAAGCAAAAATACACCCTCTCTGGTTGAGGGCCATCGAATCTGCATGCCGTCTCATCGAAAACCTGAATCGACACGACACTGAGTCTTCACATGCCTCAACCGGACAAATCGCTCTTCACACTTTTTTAAGCTTTTGTGTCGGACTTCGACACGAACTGCAAAAAGAAATTCCGCCTCAGCTCAGAAAAGTGCTGGTCGGCCTGGAACAGACGCCATCCTTTGCGGCACTCAACGCCCGACTCAAAACCCATGCTCATTTGATTCGTTGCGATGCCTTCTCACGATCACCTGCAGACGGTGGTGCATCATCCACGGACGCCGCGCGATAGCAGAGAGCTCCGGCTCCCAACATCAAGGGACGAATCCTGTCGGACGGAATTGCAAAATTGATGTTTTGCGCACCTGCTTCATTCAAAAATCCAAAAATGATTCCAAGCAGATTGCCACGTTCATCAAATACCGCACCGCCGCTGCTGCCCTTGGAAATGGGGGCATCAAATTGAATCAAGTCAGGCCTCAAACCACTCAAAAGCCCTTGCGCAATGGTGCGCGTCAACCGCTCGGGATTTGCGAGTGCGAATATCTTGCTGCCCGTTTCCGCCATTGGAGTCGTGGCTGCCACAGGCATGGGTGCAAATCCAATCACCCCATTGAGGGTGAGCTCGGATGGCTCAACCGGCACAAAGTAAATTGCAAGGTCAACGCTGTTGTCAGTTGGAAAACACACCCCGGCTATAGGCTTCTTGAACATGGTTTGTCCGCGCGGGTCGACACCATAGCCAATCTCCATGCGACGGGTCCCTTCCATCACATGCGCATTCGAGACAATGACAAGATAAGAACCCGGCGCAAGGGAGGTCGGTTCCTGGCTGCTGGCAGCATGATCCACTGTTGATGATTCACCAGCAGTGCCTGCGGAGCTTGTGGCCGCTGGCGTGGGTATTGGGGCGAGGAATGGATAATTCACCTGGACGTCCTGCAGGGACGTTCGCAAGATTGCGTCCTCGGGGCGATTCCACAATGTTCCCAGAATCACTCCCGAACCATAATTGCCATCACCTATAATTTCGACGAGCGATGAACTGCGCGCCTTGAAAATCTCGCGACCATCCATTGGCGGAGGAAGCGCTGATTGCAGCAAAGAAGTTGGCGCCTGACTTGTGGGTGTCACTCCAAAAACACTTGATCCCGACACTGTGCCAATGGACCCCTGGGCTCCGGGTTGTGAGCCTGAGCCAATGCTCTGCGACGGTTGTGCTGGCGGCACCGGATTCACTGGAGTCGCCGGATTCACTGGTGTCACCGACAATGCCACGGATGGAGTTGAATTTTCCGGAATGGGCTGAGGGCTTGTCTGCATTTGCCCGTGGCCTGACGCAATCTGCGGTTGAAATTCAAGCTCGTTTTTGATGTATCCACGCCGCTTGAGTTCGGTCAGATTGTTGTGCGCCGCATCGTAGCCCTGGCTCGCTGCTCGCCTGTACCACATCACTGCAGTCGGCAAATCCTTTGCGGTCGCATCATCGGACCACAAGGGATCGGACATCAGGCCCAACATGTTCATCGCCCGTGCATCGCCGGACTCCGCAGCCCGGGTCAGGTATTGTTTTGCCAACGAACGATTCCGGGTGACCTGATCACCCAGAAAATAACGCATACCCAAAACGTATGAAGAGCGAGGGTCACCTGCATCGGCTCGCGTCTGCAGATCCTCGGCTGCAACGGGCTGAACGGCAGGCGCAGAACCAGGCGACACGGAAGACATCGAATCCGCTTGCACGGCTTTGCCGTTCGCAACCGCCAAAAAGGTCAGCGTTGCAAAACCAATCAACCAGCCCAGCGGATTCGTCGATCGCATGATCAATCAAATTCCTTTTTCTAGTTCGATCAATCGTTGAACGGACTTTTCTGCAATCTCGGCAAAACGCATCCTCATGGGATGACCATCAATCATCGTGAGCGGTTGTCCAGCATCTCCTGCCTGACGAAGTTCGCCAGTCAGAGGCACGTGTCCCAACACCGGAACCTCGAATCTGTGTGACACCTTTTCGGCACCACCCTGACCAAAAATCTCCGACTCCACACCGCAGGCTGGGCAATGGAACGAAGACATGTTTTCGACCACACCCAGAATCGGCACTTCCGTTTTCTGGAACATGACGATGCCCTTGACGGCATCCAACAAGGCAACATTTTGCGGCGTGGTGACGATCACCGAGCCAGCGATGGGCAAGCTTTGAACGAGCGTGAGCTGTGCGTCACCAGTTCCAGGCGGAAGGTCGATCACAAGAAAATCGAGCTCACCCCATTCGACGTCATAGAAAAACTGCTGCAAGGCTTTCATGACCATGGGGCCGCGCCAAATCACGGCACTCTCTTCAGGTGCAAAGAAGCCAAACGACATGATCTTGAGGCCAAATTTTTCAGGCGGAACGATTTTGTTTGATTCGTTGACTTGCGGGTCGTCACCTACTCCCAGCATCATCGGAATGCTGGGCCCGTAAATATCGGCGTCCAGAAGTCCAACCTTGTAGCCTTGGTTGTGAAGAGCCATGGCGAGATTCACACTGACTGTGCTCTTGCCGACTCCGCCTTTTCCACTGGCAACTGCAATCACCCTGCGGACTCCGGGAATAGCCCGCTTGCCGGATGCCGCTTTTCCAGGTGCCTTTTGCTCGTGAGAGTGCGCATGACCATGATGATGATCGTGGGCATGACCATGGGAGTGGACGTTGCCGGCCCCAGCGTTGGACGGCTTTGCTTGGGCGGTGGAGGCCGTCTTGTCACGACGCTCCATGTAGATTTTCAATTCGCCGGACTGGACAGGCATTGCCCGGACGGCATCGCGAATAAAATTCTCGACAGCGATTTTGTTTTGCAGTGACAAGCCGTCACTAAAGAAGCGAAGCATCAGCTGGCCTTCACTGGCCTCAACCGAATGCAGGCGCTCCGCCCATTTGAATTCCCCAAGCTGTGTTCGCAAAGCCTCGGGAAGATCGGCCTGCAGTCCACGCAACGACGTCAACAATTGTTCCATGTTCATCACCAAACCTGCTCGATGCCTTTGACCTCGGGAACGAGGTCCATCAACATTTTCTCGACGCCCTCGTAAAGCGTCAGTGCACTCGAAGGGCAATGTGCACACGCGCCGACAAGACGCACCTTGACGATACCGTCTTCGACGTCGACCAGCTCAATATCGCCGCCATCGGCCTGCAGGGCCGGGCGTACCTTGGTTTCGATGATGTCCTGAATTTTGGCGATCATGGGGTCACCCCTCTGGTTGAATGGAGCACCGCAAAACAACGGTTCCCGCAGTACTACCAACATAATCGTCAGAAACCATGGGTCAAGACTGAATTTTTTGAGGGGCCAAACGCTTTGTCCATCGGTTCCCGCATGTTAACCTTTGAAGAACAACGGCTTTGATTGCCCAGACTTGTACCACCCGGAGAGGATATGACCCGTTTGGTTCCTCAGCTCCAGACCGGACCCGTCCGCTCAGTTGTAGCGGCTTGTGCTCTTTGCACCCTCCCTGCTCGTGCGGCCAGCACCGAGGGCTTTGAGTTCGGCGGCTATTGGCGTGCCGGCTACAACACCGCTTCGGCCGTGACAGCACAAGAACTCGTCACCCGCAAACTCAGTTGGAAGGACTTCGTCGACACTCTGCAAGGTCTCACGGGTGAAGCCTCGGACAGCCAGGACCTGCCTGGCCTCAAGACCACCCGACACTCTCGAAATCCATCTTATTTTCAGCTCAAACTTGGCCAACGCTTTTCGAATGCACTGGAAGCAAAGTTGCGCCTCGACAGCTATGGCCCCTTTGCGCACGACGTTTCAGAGTCGAGTGCCGATACATCAGCCAAAACCGCGGCCAATATCCGGGTTCGCGACCTTTATTTGAGTGTTCCGCTGAGCCTTGAAAACACCCGCCTCTGGGCAGGCTCGCGAATGCTGGAATACGAAGATCTTCGACTTTTCGATGGTGGCAACCCTTTCGACCTCAATGCATTTGGAGCAGGTGTCGAAGGACCAAAATTTGAAGCCACCCTGAGCTACAACAAGGCCTCCCGCACTGCCGTTGTTGTGGGTGCCAACGGCCAGCCAGTCGTCAATCCTCAGCAGAACGCAACCGTGAACACGAAAGACGTGACGTTGCTCACCCGGTTTGAACTCAAGCCCTGGAAAATTTTCCAGGTCAAGCCGATGCTCAAATTCACCAACCACTCCGGCGCACCGGCAGACACTGTCAGCTCGATTCAACGCAAAGCCATCAATGGTTCTGTCGAGGCCACAGTGGGCGCCGTGATCGCCAGGACAGGTCGGCCCGGATATTGGGGAAACACTGTTCTCGCCATTCGCGAAACTCCGTCGGGATTGATTGGTCGAACCGACCAAAACGAAAGCGGGGGTGATGATGCCTACAAGAAGACGGCTCAACAGACCAACATCGACAACGCAGCAGCGCGCAATGCAGCACTCCGCGGTGACAGCAAGAATTACGACACCACTTTTATTTTGACCGACACAGCAAACATCGACTTCACCCGCTGGGCGATGCTGTCGGGAGTCTGGCTTGAGCACGACATCTACAACACTCCACGGCCACTGTGGAAACTATCGGGTTCGACAATCATCCGTGATGGTGAGGCAACCACAAAAAAATCGACCCGTTATTCGATTGGTTTGCAGCCGGTCTACTTTATCAGCGACCAAGTGCATGCAGCGCTTGATTTGAACTATGCAGGAAGAACAAAGCGACTCTCAAATACAGACGCCAACGGAATCATCATCACACCCATTCTGCGTTATGCGATGAACCGTTCGGCGCTCGGCACACCGCAAATCTACACTTCGTTTTCATATGGTCGCTATGATGCCGAGACGAAACGACAACCGGACGGAACATTCAAAACGACGTTGATCACAACCCAGACAGGGTTTGAGATCTGGTTTTGATGACAATTCTTGGCAGGGTTTGAAGGGTGCAATTGGGGCGGTTCGACAGGCGCACAACGAAGCTTTTGTCCTGCACTTGCGCACTGACGCTGTGCAGCACAATTGCACGCGCGCAAACCACCTACGACGCTCCGCAGGTTGTCGGAGATCCCGCAACTTCCACAACTCAAGCTGCTGAGGAAAATTTCCAATTCAATGGCTACTGGCGAGCTGGATTCGACACGGCATCACCCTTTACGGGCCGTGAATTTGTTGATGGCGCAGGCGGCAACTCGTTCTACAACTTTATTGAACGGCTCACATCCGAAGCTCCCGACAATCAGGGCGCTCCGAATCTCAAGACTTCACGACACACACGCGACCCAAACTATTTGAAGCTTCAACTGTCCAAAACATTCACAAATGATGTCAGGATCACGTTTGGAATAGACTCCAAAGGCGCTCCCGTGCACGAGTCCACTCCTGCCTGGGCTGACTCAGCCAATCAGGGCGCTGCAATCCAGATTTCCAACAGCCTGCGGATTCGGGATTTGTATACAAGTTTGCCAACCACTTCGGATCTGAGGGTCTGGGCAGGATCGAGACAATTTGAATTCGAGGACCTTCGACTTTTTGATTCTGGAAATCCGTTCGACACCAGCACCCTTGGAGTCGGCCTGGAATCAAGCAAAACAATTTTTGCGATGGGCTATGCCAAGGCAAAACGAGAAGCTGTTGTCGCAGCAAGGCCTGCCACTGTAAGGGGTGGAACAGCAAGACAGGCCGTTCTCGTCGACACCAAGGATGCCACGCTGCTTTATCGCACCGAAGTTCCGCTCGAAAAAAATTATTCGATCATACCGACATTCAAAGTCGTCGTGCATGGCGCAACGCAAGCCGACGCAACCACAGGAAACAAGCGACAGGCCATTCGAGGTTCGCAAGAGTTCATGGCCGGTGCCATCATGGCCCGTTTTGATGGCGAAACCGGAAACACGGGACATTCGACAATGGGAGTGAGTCTCAAACCCCCGGACGGCAGTGAAGCCTCGTTGCGTGGCGACAACTCTGGATTCGACATCCGTTTTTTTGCTGAAGACGCGAACATCATCAGCACACCGGAGTGGGGTCTTTTGACTGCAATTTCCATCGAACAGACATCGTTCAAAAATAATCAAAAAAGATACGTCGTGATGAGCGATGGTTCCATTGTTGCCTCTGGAGAAACTTCAAAAAGTCAGCGCACCATCGCACTCGGCATCCAGCCGGTTCTCTACGTCACAAAGTCGGTCCATCTGGCAATGGATTTGAGTTATTCATTCCGCGACAAGAAACTCCAGAAAAACCAAAGCAACGCTCTGCTGGTGACGCCCATTTTCAGGTATGCCTTTTCACAAAGCCCACTGGGATCGCCACAGTTTTACACATCGTTCACCTACGGAAAATATGATCTCGATTTCAAGCGGCAAATCGACGGGTCTTTCAAAAACACCCTCAGCACGATGCAAACCGGAATAGAGCTTTGGTTTTGAGGTCAGCGCCCCAGCGAATGACGCAATGCATCTTCAAGGTTGGCATAACGAAACTGGAATCCGGAATTTTCCAGCGCAACGGGTTGTGCGCGTTGGCTGCTGAGCAACAATTCTTGCGCCATTTCACCCAATCCAAGCCTCAATGCGAACGCCGGCGCGGGCAAAAAAGCTGGACGCCGCAAGACGCGCGCGAGTGTTTGAGTGAATTCCGCATTTGAAACTGCCTGAGGCGAGACCAGATTCACCGGTCCGCTCAGCTTTTCGTTTTCAAGAACCCAGCCAATACCGTAAAGAACGTCGTCCAGAGCAATCCAGCTCATCCATTGACGACCATTGCCCAGACGCCCTCCCACTCCCAGCTGAAATGGCAGGAGCATTTTTTTGAGAGCGCCCCCGCGTGGACTGAGAACTGTACTCAAGCGCAGCTGGACACATCGCGACGACAATTCTTTTGCCGCAGCTTGCGCCGCCTCTTCCCAGCAACCGGCAAGTTCAGCCAAAAAACCGCTTCCGCGCGGTGATGATTCATCAAGTACAACGTTTCCTGCATTTCCGTAGAAACCAACCCCCGACGCCGAAACAAACACTCGCGGCTTGAGGCCCAGTTCCTTGAGTCCGGAGATCAAGTTTGAAGTGGCATCAACACGGCTCTTCATCAGCAGTCGCTTCTGCTCTTCCGACCAACGCTTGTCTGCAATCCCTTCGCCCGCCAGATGGACAACCGCATCCAGCGGTTTGCCATCCAACAAAAGTGAAGCATCAACAGGCCGAGGGTTTGTCAGATCCCATTGGATAAACTGCTGCCCCGAGCGTCGGCTGCGCGAAAGTCCGAAAACCTCGTGTCCACCCATTTTGAGAAACTCAACCAACTCCTTGCCAATCAGCCCCGTGCTTCCAGTCACCAGAATTCGCATTTTCGTTTTCTCCGTGGAATGACCTTCAGCAGGCAATGGCCTCATTTTCCAAAACCAAATATCGTTGAGCAATGTGCGATGCCGACTGGCAAACATCCGCTTCAGTCGATGACGGACGAACCAGCCTGCGACAACATCCGAGAGTGGAGACAACGGCAATATATAAGCAATCTCGTCGTTCAGTACCGACTCATTTTCCCCTGCTGGAACAAATTGATGGCGGTGCTCCCAGCATTTGAACGGACCCTTGAGCTGTCTATCGGAAAATTCCCGGCCTGGAAGAACCCGGTAATGTTGAGCATGCCAGAGAAAAAGCCCCCAGGGGGCTGGCAGGCCAATGATGGCTTTGCTCCCTTCCGAAACTCCCTCGGTGCTCACCAGGACAGTCTTGTCCCATGGGGGATTCAAACGAAAAAAAGCAGAGGGATGCTCATGCCACGCAAAAGCAACCTCTGCCGAAACTGGAAGGCGGACGCTGAACGAAAGCTTCCGCTGCATCTTAGAAAGAGTAGATGCCTACGAGATATGTTCTGTATGCGGAAGACTTGTTGGGAGTCGCAGCGGAGCCTTGCTCCTTGTTCTTGTTGTTGAAGCCTTCCGCCTTGGAGCTTTGGAATTCGTTTCCGAGTTCGAGAGCGAATCCACCCGATTGATATCCAACTGCAACAGCAACCTGGGTGACGTCGTTCTTGGCCTCTTCAGTGTCATTCGAAGAGTTGCCATCGCGTTCAAAGGTTTTGGCGAGAGAGCCGCCGAACGTCAGCAGAGCGCCTTTTTGCAAAACATCGGTATAGCCCAACAACGAGGAGTCGGTGTTGAATCCCACGCCAAGAATTGAAGACGTCAACTTGGGCGAGATTCTTGCACCGTATTTTTCGTCCGCTGCCGTGATTGTCGATGTGGTGAGCTTGTTGTCCACGAAGGTTGCAAGCTTGAGGTCTGAACGAACAACAGACTGGTACCAACCGCCCACGGCATAGTTGTCCTTATTGTAGCCAAGTGAACCTTCAAAATGCGAGGCATCGCGAGCGGTGATGACCTTCTTGAGCTTTACGAATTTTCCATCCGCAACAGGCTTGCCTTCGGCATCCAGGACCGCTTGTTCAGCCGAGGATTCCTGGGCGATTTGATTCTTTTCCATTCCGTAATAAGCGGTCGCCACAACACCATTCAAAACGCTGGCACGAGCACCCACAATCACGCCGCGATCGCTCTTGAGAGAGCGCCCGAAGGTGTGCGAGTCCTTGCCGCTGGGGTTGCCCATGGAGTTGCCGATTCCCAGGGAGAAACTCAAATCATTCTTGTCGCCCAATGAGAGCTTTTGCACGACGGAAGCACCATCGATCGAACCGAACTGTTCGGCGGCGGCAGTCGCGTCCACACCCCAGGCATCGGCACCACCCATGCGGATGCGTCCCAATGAAATGGTCGTTCCTGACGACAGAGCCAAACCAACGTCTGCGCGGCGAATACTGACGCCGTTTAAGCCCACTGCTGAAATGGTAACGTCACCTGTCTCGGCCACGTTGCCCCACACCGCAGTTTCGAATTGTGCCCGGGTGATGCCTTCGCTCACCTTCATGCCGAAGCGCAGGATGGCCAAGGTGAAGTCGGGTGCGCTTGAGTATTGGCTGTCGGCCACGTTGGAGTAGGCTTGAATCAAGCCGTATGGTACGACAGACTTTTGGATATCTTTGTCGGACTTTTCGTCGGCGAAGGCGTTCGTTTGCGATGCAACTACGGCGAGAAGAGCAATTTTGCGAGCTGAAATCATGGCGACAGAGCCTCCGCAGGAGAGAAGTTGTAAACCGGCCTCAAACTAGATGGATTCCAACTGACCGTCAAGGAAAGAGAACGAGACGGCCACCAAAAAGGTTATTCCGATGAATGCGACTTCAACGCTGCCGATGACGCACAATCTTCAACAAAAAATACGCGTGGACGTGATTTCGACTCAAGACCAACTCGAGAATTGGTGCAACAACAATGCGATTGATGCCGTGCTCATCACCGCACAAGATGCATTTTTAAGCGAATACACACCACTTCAGGCGAATCATCGCCACGCTGTTTCGGGTTTCACTGGCTCGACCGGTGATGGGATTTTCCTCACGCGTCCGCTTTCAAACAAACTATCGTCACCCGGCCGATTTCAGCTTTTCGTGGATGGGCGATACCACCTGCAGGCCGACCAGGAAACAGTTCCGGAAGCGGTTTTTGTGCATAAATTCGGCCTTGCCACCGGCATGGATGAAACCCTTTTCACCTGGATTCGCGGGCAACTGCCTGCAGGAACCCGCCTGGCCGTCGACCTGCAAAGGGTTGGATGGAACCGCTGGAATGCACTCGAAGTCCTGGCGCAGGAGAAGTCGCTCCAGTTGAAGGCTTTCGCTGAAGGCCAAATCGAGTCTGCGCTGTCGACCGTGGAAGGCTGGAACATCAACAGGCCCATCGAAACGCTGCCCGAAAATTTCACAGGCCGATCGGCAGCAAAAAACCTCAAGGAATTGCGAAGTGCCATTGCCAAAAATTTGGGTCACTCGAATTATGTCTGGGCAGCCTGCATGAGCGACGATGCGGCTTGGCTGTTGAACGCGCGCGCATATCACCTGCCTCAATTGTCATCACTTTTGGCATACGTTTTTGTCACACCAAACACCTGCATCGTTCACTTTCCAAAGGAATCCGAAACCTGCAGCTACGAAATTCCACCCACATTGAAGAATGAAATTCAGATCGTTCGCGGGCCACTGGCAGAAGCGCTTGCAGCATTGAGCAAGTCGACAGAGGCAAACGCCGCACAACCAACCATCTGTTTCAGCGCCCGGGCAATGAACGCAGCTCTGCCACTCAGTCTTGCTGAACTCTACAAGGGGGCTGAATTGCGTGACGATTTCCATTGTCTTGAACAATTGCGAGCGAGCAAGACTCCCGAGGAGCTCAACTCGATCCGCAGAAGCTTTCTGCGCTCCAGCAGGGCAATTGCACGCACATTGCGCTACGCAAAAGATTGCGCACGCAACGGCACTCCACTCAGTGAGGTCAGCCTCTCGCGAACCATCCAGTCGGAATACGGAGCAGAAGGAGCACGCGAGCTCAGCTTCAAAACCATTTCGGGCTTTGCTGAAAATGGTGCAGTGATTCACTATTCGACCCCGAGTGCAAACAAGTTCGCAGAAAAAGGGCAAATCCTGTTGCTCGACAGCGGGGCTTACTACGAGGAAGGTTTTGCCACCGATTGCACGCGCGTGGTTCTGTTTGGC
>JBMSQQ010000030.1:0-34883 GCA_049423385.1 Silvanigrellaceae bacterium
TGCACTCAACGAAGCCCTGCAATGCTGTGTCGGCAACCTTGACTTTTCGGCGTTCCGAGCATCGGACTGCACAGCAAAATCAACTATCCGCAGAATTGAACGCATTGCCGTGACCCGCGACGACCTTTACCCAGAGGCCCTGGTCCTGGATTTTTGGGGCGAGGGATTTTTGAAAAACATGATTCGAAATATCACGGGAACCGCTGTTGAAATCGCCATCGGAAGACTCGAAGCGGACACCTTCCTCGAAGCCTTCAAACACTGCGACAGAACCCGTGTCGGCCAGTGTGCTCCCGCACACGCGCTCACACTGCAACGGGTTTTTTATAATCCTGATGAATGGAAGACAGCGATAAATTCAAAAATTTGATTTACAAAAGTAAATTTTGAACTCATTTGGAACAGGTTGAAGTCGGCCCCGTTCCGCTCGCCTGCTCGCTGTCAACATCCGGCAATGGTGTGATGGAAGCGCCGCCCGAGGTTGGTTCACCGTCGATGGTCGACAGTGCGGCCATGGGTACCACGCCAAGTGCCGAGAAAATCGAACCGCTGTCTTTTTTCATCAAAAACATGCTCTCGGCAAGCGGCGAAAATGTGAAAAGACTCCACTCGTATCCGACTGGAGAAAACAAAAACTTGCGTTTGTCGGCAGCCAAATTGAAAATGCGGGCCACGCTTTTGGAAACATCGTTGGAATCCACAGCCGATTGGCTTGGAAGCGAGTTCACACCGAGTGTGAAATAGGTCTCCGGATTCAGCCCAAATCTGGCTTTGTCGACCGGCGAAAATTCGGCCAATCTTGCCTGGTGTTCAACAACCCACCGACGCCAGAGAAGAGCACCAGACCTGCCCAGATCACATTCATTGAGCAGGCTTGTTGACGAGACGTCGATTTGATCAAGACTGCTGATGTTGCATCCCCAAATCGATTTGTGCCACTTGAAGAGCTGGCTCTCAGCTGAGGTGTCGGCGTTGACTCCCTGTTCAACAATTTCCTTCATGTGGACGGTATAGAGATCCTTCAGTGTCGACTCCAACTTTGCGATCAACACCTTTCGCAAGTCGGGGTTTTTCACCGCAGTGCAAAGCTGACCAGTGTTGATTGGAATTGAACCCTTTCGCAATGTGAGGGGAGATCCTTCCGGCAGATTGCAAAAATTGATGTTCATCGAATACGCCATTTCCCGCAATCCACGGGACGCGTTTTCGTTGGCGGTTCTTGACCTCTCGGAGTGGGCGAAAAGATCCCGATCCCGCTGCGTCAACACAGACAAATTGCTGTTCCTTTTTTCAACCGATTCCAGAATCTGCTGAAACAGGAATTTATACTTCTCGGGAAGCGCATACTGTGCACTTAAAACGACAAAATCTTTTTCCGAGGCACAGGCAAGCCTGTCCTGCCCGGAAACCATGACGCTGGTGTTTTCGCTTGTTCTGGCTTGACACTCCAACGATGCGCCTTCGCTGGTTTCACGGGACCACTTGGAAAGTGCTTTGACTCCACCATACTGCTCCAGATAAGGAGCTCCAGTTCTGGCAAATTCCCCGAGTTGATTTTGTCCTTCTATGGTCACAGGAACCGAAAAATAACCGGAGTTGCCCCACACCTGAAGTGTTGTCTTTGCATTCGCGAATTCGACACTTTCGGGAGGAAAGTTGCAATGCGTGGCAGTGAACAACACAAGGGTGTCAGGTTTGCTCGGATGTTTTTTGAATTTTGCCGTACAGCGTCGCGATACAGCTTCACCAAGCGCATTCGTGGATTCAAAATCGATATATGAAATGCCCAACGCCGGATCGTTCGCGTCCTTGAGGTATGGTAAAGCTGGACTCATAAACAAGTCGCGCTCCGAAGAAGGGTCCTCGGTCAGATTTAGCCCCGACGATTTGTTGCAATTGACCGTCTGGCGTGTTGCATCGGATGCCGAACTGCAACCCACCACCAAGACAAGTGCAACAAAACTCGAACCAAGACGAAGATTCATATGGATTGGTTCGGACATCGGCTGAGACAACTTGAGTAATATGTAAAGACCACATTTTAAAAAACCAAATCAATTACTTAAAGGAAATAAAATTCCCGAATACCCCCAAAGTCTCCACCGGAAACACGACATTTCAAGATTGGCTTCGGCGTGTTAAACTCATCTATAAGGAAACTTCCCAACGCATGACTGAAAATTGGATATCCGATGTCGCCAGCGAGAAATAATTTTTCTTCCTCAATTTCAATTTTCGCATTAACATTCGTTCATTTCATTTGCGCATCTCCCGCTTTGGCGCAAAGCTCGTTCAAAACCACGAGCACGCTGTTTGACTCGGAGCATTCAGATGGCATGGTACTTTCGCCCAATGGAGAGTTGGCTTTTTCAAGAAATTACGATTCGGGTGGGGCCGTAGCCACTCGAATCAGCATCGTTCCCCTGCAGACAAACAATCCTTCGCAAGGATTCGAACTGCGCATGAAGGAAGCCAAGGTTGAGTACGATTTCCAAGCTTTAAAGACTCGACTGGGGCGTATCCTTTTGCGCAACGAAACTTCGGAAATCAATGAATCAAGCAAGGCCTATTTGCGCATCGAGCCGTCCATTGACGGTCTTGGGCTTTTATCCAAGTCCGGCGAAATCCACACCGGAATTATTCTGGGTGGTCCGCGCACGATGGGTCTCGAACTTCACGGCACCTTCCCGTCGTTCCAGACCGCTCTGTTTTACCGAATTGAACGCGAGAAGATCTTGAACAACGAGAAGGACATGCCGGACATGGCGCTCTCAATGGTGCAGCGTGCTGCCCTTGTTCAAGATGCAGAGATCGCCTTGAAAGCAACCAGCGAAAAATTAGAGGCAACAGCAATTTTCCAACTGAGGCAACAGGGTGAACCGCATGTGGTTGAGACGCGGGATCCATTCAGGGGGCGCAACACCATTGGAAGCGTGGACACATCCATGCCCCGCTCCTTGAGCGACTATCGCACTGCAACTCAGGTTAAGATGCAATTGAACAAAAGCGGCAAATTGGCTGAATGGTTGATCGCATGCTTCACCACGAAGAATGAAGTTCGATACTACAATTCAAGCAGCAACGCAGGACAAGACAAAAACAGTGCTCGTGGAACGATGATGGCAACGGTTGGATTTGAATCAAGCTCCGACACGGTTTCGACTCAAGTCGGCTTGAGCGGCGAATATTCATCCTCCAAGCAGTTTCATTGGTTTGGACGCACCTACCCGGATGGAAGCCCGGTTCTTGTAAAACCACGCTGGACCGGCTGGTTTTCATCAACAATAAAATTTTAGAAACGGGGAATCTCTCGCTTGAAAATGATCTCGAACCGTTTTGTTTCGACTTTTCTTTTTGCGGTCGCCTGTTCAGGCGGAGCGTCTGCCCAACAACCCAAGAACTATTTTTCGATGAAGTATGGCCTCGCCCAAAGCAACATGGCATTCAACAACGATGCCAAATTTGAAAACGACGACGGAAGCATCAAGGACGTTGAATTTTTTTGGGGGAACTCAACTCTTGCAAAATGGATTGGCGGGGTGAGAATAACTCCGAACAATCGGTATGGTGGATTCCTGTTGGGCGTCGTGATCGACGACAAGCATGTCGTATCCGTTCGGCAGCTCAACACCGACGATGTTCTTCTCAAGGGTGAGACGGACATCGACTTCAGCAGACGATTGAGTTTTGGCAAAGTGAAGGCTTCGGCAACAGAATACAAATGGGTGTTTTCGAGAAATGATTCCGAATTCTGGAACCTGACCTATGGCAACAGCACCTATCCGGCGATGGTGTATGTTTCAGCAGGGCCCCTCCTGGATGACGAAGAAAGCTTTTTTGATCCCCGCCCGGAATTTCACTACGCACATGTTGGCTTTGAGATTGATCCCATCAAGGCAGCACTCTTGAATGGCAATGAAATCCGCGAAAATGAATTCGCATCCGATTGGCTTTATTTCACGACAAAAATTGGTTTCGGCGCCTACACCTATGAACTCAGTGATGTTCAGTACAGCCGCGTCTACAAGAATCCAGAAGATCGTTACGGGTTGAAGAACGATTGGTGCATTTCCCCGTCGATGGCCACAAATTACGAATTGGGAGTTCACACTGCGACAAACGTTCCATTGTTTCATATGGCTGGCACCTTGGGTTACTTTTACCAACCGGCACCAATGTCGTTTCTTTTGGGACTCTACAAATTCTGCGAAACTCCCACCGGATACCACTCCCGGGCCGATGGAAGCGTGCACCATGGCATTGTGGGTCGACTCGCAGTTGCCTTCTGAGGCGATTCTTCGTCACCAACCTTTCGCGTTTACAACCCTTTAATATCAAAAAATAGTTCTCATTAAATTTTTTACTCCAAAAAGCCGATACGCATCGAAATTCGTCTGAATTCTGGCTTTCAAAGAGGGACAAATTTCTTGATAACCCGGCTTTTCCTGTCGCTGATGGCGGTTTCACTTTCAGCATGTGCAGCTTCAACTGCACCTGCAGTCGTTCCAATGTTCCGTCGCTCCGCCACCAACGGGGAGACGACTGGCAAAATCAGCAAAGTGGACAATTCATCCGGCAACACTCCAGGATTGCCTGGCCAGGTGACACCGGCACAGTACCCATTTCCCGTGGACTCTTCGTCAGCATTGAGAGGTCTTCCGTTGCCTTTTGATGGCAAAGAATGGGCCATTGCGAATCCCACCCTGGGAGAAGCAATTTCTCAATTCAGCAAGGCCAGTGGCCAATACTCCTCCACCTGTGAAGGAAGGATCCGGCGCTCTCTTGCACTCGAAGGATCGATCGTAAACGTTTCGATTCGTTTTTTTGCTTCGGACAATTGTGTTGGCGCGGGTTCGCAGATTGACTATCTCTATCGGGGCGACAATCTCTCCAAGAGTGGTTCAAACTTCACGGTCAGCGCGCGCTACCTGGACGTCTATGCAACCCCGCTGACCACCAACCAGGCCAGCAGCGACAACTCGAGCGCATACTGCGGGCAATCCAATTGGACAACAAACAAGCCGCAATCGATTGCCGGAAAACTTTGCGACGGTGTTGCGATTCCCAACCAGGAAGAGAAGACAACGCTTTCATTGCAGATCACGGGTGACACCATCATCGAAAATGGAAAAACCTACAGCAAAATATCGACCCCGGCAGCGCTTTCGATCACCGGCGGCTCGGTCATTGATGTTTCCACAAGCAATTTGGCACACGTCACGGTGGCCTTCATGGTCAGGAACAATTATTTCTGCTCAGGCACCCTCATTGGCGACAATCATTTTGTCACGGCTGCTCATTGTTATGATGCAGCAATAAAACTGAACCCTGCCGATCTTTTTGTCGGTTTTGGACCCGTGGGATCAACCCAGTTGAAAATTGTCGGCATGAAAAAGCACGAGGAATACGTCATTCAAAGATTTCCTGCCAGTGGGAGAGATTTTACAACTGCAGCCAACAACGACATCGCAATTGTAAAATTCGAGGGAACAATCCCAAAGCCATTCCGACCCATTGCAATATTGCCAGAGGGCGAAACTCTTGTTGCAAATGAAAAGGTTTACGTCGCGGGATACGGACTCGACGAAAATCGAAATGACGGAGTGCTGAAGTCTTCATTCTCGCTTTTTGCTGCGGATTCAGCGGTTGCCAAAAACTTCAAGACAGTTTCAAGCGTCACTCAATCAACCTGCAACGGCGATTCGGGTGGTCCCGCCTTTGTTTTGAGAGGCCAGTTCTACTATCTCGTCGGAGCCACTTCGTATGGTCCGGACGACTTCACCTGCATGATGGGCGACAGTTTTTTTGTGGACCTGCGCAAGTTTCAATCGTGGTTGAAGAGCAACATGAACTGAATTTTATTCAATCTTTTGAGCCATTTATACAGCACGCAGTGGTTTGCCACTTCATGAAAAATCCTTACCTATAAGTAAGAATTTTATTTTCACTTTGAATCTTGCCATCGTCACGCCTTGTGGTAACACACGCAGCCCACCGAGCCATGAGGTCCGGTCATCATTCATTTTGAACTTCGAGGTCGTTGTGTTGCGGAGTCTATTTGCCATCAGTTTGTGTTTTGTGTCGTCAGCTGCCTTCGCTGTCTCGGAAGCAGACATCATCAATGCGGAAGCCCATTTCAACGAAAACATGAAAAATGTTGAATTCGTCAAAAATCACCTCGAAGACGTTGGTGCGAACAACGGCATTCCCTTGGATGGCAGCAGCAACAACAGCGTAGGTCCAGGGAACTGGTACGGAGAGCCTGAAGCATGGAATGATCTTGTCGTCGCATTTCAGACCCTTCAAAATGTTTCAAGCAACGTCCAGGCAACAATTCCAACGCTGAAATTCTGGCTTTTCAATTTTCCTGTTTTCACAATCCGCCACAGCGCCCTGTGCATTCAGTTGACGCAGGTGAACACGGCGTGGACCTCGCTGGAATTTGCAGATGCCACAACTCTGCCGTTTGAACAGCGTCTGGGGGCACAATTCTATCAGGACGCACGGAGTCTCGTTGCTCTCACACGCGGACCAGCCGGTTTGCAATGTCCTTGAGGAAACATAAAGTGAAAAACTTCAAAATTTTGATTTTGATTGCGGGCCTTGCCGCAATGTTCTGCAACACCGTTCCTGCATTTGCAGACGAACGCCAGTCTCTTGAAATTGGCCTTGCGTCATCCCAATATTTTCAGCTTTTTTCTGCTCAAGCAGTTGAATACGTTCAAGGCGGAAGCCCAAGCTTTCCAGTGTTCGACCCCCAACGTGCGCGCGGCCAGTATCCGGGCAATGGCCTTCCTCCGTGTGATCAAGGCGGAATGTGGGTTTCACTCGACCAGTTCGGCTCGCAAATGGTCTGTGAAACCGAGACAGAGTACCGCTATTGCCCAACGGGAACATATGCGGTTTGGCTGAACACCTATCAGTTTCACTGCCTCCCTGGACAATCTCCGACACCGTCTTATCTTTCGCCTGCAGTGCTTGAAAACGATGGCATTGCGATTGAAGGACTCAAGTGGTTCAACCGTTCCCAGACTCATGCTGCATTGAAGTTCACGCAGGCACTGCAGGCACTTTCATTCGGCAACTTCGGGTTGGCAAGCTCTTTGCGACAGGAAGGGTGCGGCCAGTACAACGAATCCACAGTTGCGCTTGGAGCAACAACTTTCCCAGCCAATCTTCAGCCGGTGGGTTTCATAAACAACACCCTGATCAATGACATGATGTCGGCCCTGAAGGCAACCGCGGCAGTTGTCTGCCCATGATCCGCAACAACAGACGCAGAGGTTGTCCATGACAAAGGCTCAGTTTAAAACACTCCTTCAGTCTGCGCTGTTTTTTTGCTCATGTGTTGCATCAAACGCGGACTGCTCCACCGATCGTTTTGCAGAAGCTGCGCCCTTCAGGGCTGCAGAAATCCTTCTGCAGGACGTGATCGATCAGGTTTCGAAATTCAACTATCCGGGTGTGAACACCTCCGATATCCCAGACCTGCTTTTGCCCTACAGGGAGCAGCTCCGGAATCTTGGAGATACTCTTTTGCGTGATGAAAAGTTGACCGATAAGCATCTGTCCGAGCTTTCCTTCCTGTGTTCCCCAGGTCTGCTGAACATGAAGGAAATCGTCATGCGTGAGGGCAGGAAGCTGCTGTTCCCCAAGAAGCCTGGTGACACACCCGATTCGTTGAAAAAAGCCCATGCAGGAGCTTTGTCCTTTTTCTGGGAAGAATCTGCAACGTTGGCAGTCATTGCAAACATACTGAAATGCGAAAAATAGTCATCATTCGATAGAATATGCAACCGACAGTCGCCCTGGCGAAATGCCAACCGCCAACGGGAAACCGCTGACGGCCTTGACCCTTTGATACGTCAGATGTGCAACACCAGCACCAACAACGCTGCCCACAAGGACGTCACTCAGATTGTGCTGTTTGTCGACGTACCTGGAGCTGGCAATCCAAGCTGCCGTCCCGTTCAAGAGCGAAGCAAATATCCAGGCAGTGCTTTCATTCTTGAGTGAATCGAAAGCGAGTTCACTTGCATATGTGGCAAAGGCAAACGAATGCGAAGAGTGTCCGCTGAAAAATGAACGATGGTCATCCACTGCTGGCTCACCAGCACGTGCCACCGTGTCGTAGAAGGGCCGCTTGCGTCCAAAACCGTTTTTAGCCGCGGATGTCATGACTTCAGTCCAAAGATGAGTATGAATGAGTCCCCTCAGGTGAGTCCAAACCGGAAATTGAGGATTTTCACTTAGAATCAGTGTTCCCAAAGGTATTGCCATGGATGCCGCCATCCCGATTACAAACATCCCGGGCTGCCGCGTCGGGTTTCGGTCTGCATTGGCAGATTCATTTTCGAACGGCCAGCGTGGTTTGTCAGGAGGCTTTATGGCACTCACTCCCGCAACAAGAAGTCCTTCCAAAGGAATCGTGTAGAGATCTTGTCTCCAAAGACCTGGGGTATAGATAAAACATTCTGCAGCCGGCGGACGCGGCTGGTCGCTGTCGCAGTTCAAGCTATCACCTTCCGGGGGGCTGACAATTGCCTTGGAGCCAACATCATCACCTCCTTCATGATCGTTGTATTTGGATTTTTACTACACTCGACCGTTCGAAGCGAACCAGGGCATCCAATCGGACCGAAGTGGCTGCATTTTTTGCCCAACAAAATCGAAACACGCGTGTATGACAAACAGTTCCTTTCAAACAATCATTGAAACATGCGGACCAGTTGATTCCAATGAGACGAAATCAGATGAAGAACAAGTCGAAAACTCTCTTGTATCCAATCTTCCTTTCGATTGTCACTGTAGTTCCATGTCAGTCACGCGCAGCAGTCGATGATCTGCAAATTTTTCAACGGGCCGGAATTTCGCGCTCCATGGGCGATCTGTCGATCAGTCCCTATCATCTGAGTGCCCAGGCAGGATTCAACAGCACCCTGAATTCCTTCGCATCCACCATGGGACTTGATGTGACCCACGAGGTCTCGGTCTATTACGATTCTTTCAAGACCAGAGGCGAGAACACCCTTTTGTTTCCGATCACTTCACTCGCACAGGCACGCATCCTTGAGCCCGCAATAACCTTTGAAGCCTGTGCATTTTCGGCCACCCCCATCCGTTTTTGCGCGGGTGGTGGATTTTCACTCGTCCATCTTCAAACAACGATACAGAATTATCAGATGTATTTTGGCCTGCCTGCAAACCTGCGACTGGTTTATGTTGCCCGGGAATCTCCATGGTTCTTTGAGGCAAATGCTCGCTACAGATCATTCCGCAATCGCATCGAGGGCTTTGTGAGCAAGCATGCCGACATCACGTACATGTTGGGTGTTGGCTACCTGAGGACTGCGCTTTGACTTTAAATCCTGAAGTTCATGGTCATTGGAGTTGTACAAGCATGATAACAAACTTCACCCAGCTTTCATTGATTGCAATTTTCAGTTGTTCGACAACAGCATGCAACTTTTCAGCACAGCTGTTGAATGAGGAAGACGAATCCGGCGCTTCCCGGAATTCAGACGACACCTTCACGGGTGCAGCCAATCCGGCGCATCCAGTTGTGAGGTGGCGAAAGGAACAGAAGCTGACGCTCAAAAACGCAGCCTTGGCTCAAATCGCCGAGGCAGCTCATCGTCCTCTGCAGCTTTTGGCATCTGGACAATACTTCTCGTGCACATTGAACCCAAAAAAGGAAATCCAATGTTGGGGTCTTCAAGGCTTCGGTGCAACCGGAAAAGATCCGGAGGTCGATTCAAGCAAGCGGGATGGCACCAATTACTTTTTGCCGTACAAGGAAAAAGTTAAAAAAATATCAATCATGGACTTCTCCACATGCATACTCACGACGGATTCGAAACTCTATTGCCACGGTTCAAACAGCTATGGCCAATTGGGCGATGGCTCGACCAACAACAGTTTCAAACCCGTCGTGCCGGTTGGGCTCGAAGACAAGGTCTCGTGGATCAGCTCAAGCAACAACAAAACTTGCGCAGTCACACATGAAGGACAGTTGCGTTGTTGGGGTTACGGACTCACAAAGACTCCCTCAAAGGTGATTGGTGCCCCGGAAAAAGTCATGACCATCGCGCTTGGCGCTTCACATCAGTGTTTGTTGACGAAGGATTTTGGCGTTCAATGTTGGGGCAGCAACTCCAATGGACAACTGGGCAGCAAGGAATTCACGGCTTCAAGCGCAACCTCTCCCATTCCTGCCGACGGGCTCGACACTGACGTGGTCCAGATTGGGGTTGGAGGCAATCACACCTGCGCGGTTCTCGCCAGCGGTCCGGTCAAGTGCTGGGGCTTGAACAACAAGGGCCAACTCGGAATTGGAAACAACGACAACCAATCGACGCCGGTTGAAGTCGTGGGGCTTGCCGGAGAAGCTTCGACGCTGGCTCTTGGCAACGATTTTTCATGTGCACTTCTGAAAAATGGTGGTGTCGATTGCTGGGGACTCAATGCGTCGGGGCAGCTCGGCGATGCAACCAACGAAGACCACAACAAACCCGTTCCGGTGAATGGTCTGAGCAAGCCCCTTGTGTCGTTGTCTGCTTATGACAAGTACGTCTGCGGTGTGGATACCGACAACGCTGCTTGGTGTTGGGGCGGAAATTATTATGACCGGTTGGGCAACGGCCCGGTCGATGGCGCGTACAGAGACTCGAATGTGCCGGTCAAGGTTTCAGGCTTCTGAACAGCACATTTTGAAGCTACAACCCAACCCTCAATCAAACCGGCAAAATTCGCACGGTTCCCCGTTCTTGCTTCCACGGCAAAATGCTAGAATCAGACAGCTTCAGTTCGGGAGATGCGGTGATGAATTCAGGGAACTTCCCCAGACTCATGCCAGTTCTAATGTGTTTGGCAAACTTGCCTTCGATTTCCTTTGCTCAATCGCTTCCAGACACGGGAGGTTGGGCAGTTGTGAATGCACCCACTCCAGCCCGACGCTATGGAATGGCAGGTTGCGGCATGGGTTCGATTCTTCTTCCGAATGGGCCGCACTTCATGACCTCAATCCTCAATGGACTGGGATGGAATCAGGTTTTCATGATCTCGAGTGGCACGTCCAATTGCCAGTCCGAGAATTCGCAGGCGGTCATGCTTCAACAGGAACATTTCATCGCAGGAAACTATCGCGATGTTGCGCGTGAGGCCGCTCAGGGTCACGGAAGCACGCTGCACGGCCTTGCCGGCACACTCGGCTGTGGAGATTCCGATTTTGGACGTTTCTCCAGGTTAACCCAAAACCACTATCAGGATATTTTTTCGCAACCGGGTGCACTGGCAGCGCTCTCGGCAATCAAGAGCAAGGTCAATGCAGACACTCAACTCGCTTCCAGTTGCAAATTCGCCGCGCTGCCCACGGGTCGCGGCGAAAAGATGTGAGGCCTGAGAAATGAAAAAAAACGTTTTGACCCACATTTCGGCGCTCACGTTGATTGCTTTTTGCGATCCAACAGCACACGCGGGTGTCAGACACAGTCGAAGCCTCGGAGGCACCGGCCAGCCGATTCCAAAAACAGAATCGCGTCAACCCAACCCAAATGAGACTCAACCCATCCAGGGCGGGAACGCCATACAGGGACAACAGCCTTACCCACAACAACAATTACCGACTCAAATGCAGGGCGGCGCACCGCAGGTGCCTCCATATCAGCCGATGATTGTTCCGCCACCGGTACCCGTGCAGGTTCCAACCCAAATGTCTTTTGAGCCTCCCGTTCAGGTTCCGCAGCCTGCGCAAGGCGCCTCGCCCGCGCAGGTTCAAACCCAAGTACCGGTGCAAGTTCCGGCCCAGGTCCCTGTGCTGGCTCCAGTGCAGTCACCACAACAACCAAACGCAGCAAACGATGGACAAACTCCAATTGCATTGCCCCAGGCACCCATCGCTGTTCCTGCTGCACCAACTGTCGAGTCACAGCCAGCGACTGCACCCCAGCTCCCCATTCAGGCAAAGCCATCACTGCCTCCCTTGCCGGCGGCCGCAACCTTGTCCGATCGCTACGTTCGACCCTCCTATGGCATGGCCGGCTGTGGTTTGGGCTCCATGATTTTCAAGAACAACCTGCGTTCCGAACAATGGCTTGCATCCATTGTGAATGATCTCATCATTCCCCAGTCGCTCGTGATCACGACCGGCACGTCAAATTGTGTCGACGTTGATGAGGAACAAATGCAGGCCGAGCAGGAAATTTTCATCGACACAAACTTTCATGCCCTGCGCACGGAATCGGCCCGCGGCGAAGGAGAAAACCTGCGCGCATTTGCAGATCTCCTGGGTTGTCAGAAGGAAGGACTTTTCGACTCCTTTGCATCATCTTCACAAGGTCAGCACACCTACATTTTCTCAGACAGCCAACCTGCCTCCATTGCCGAACGCTACCGCGAGGTTCTCAAGCGTTCGCGCGCGCTCAAATCAAGATGTGAACGTCTTTTCTGATGAGCTTGCCGGTTCTTGAAACAGAACGGGTCATGGATGTTGAAAACGACCTGATGGCTCGTGGCACCTCGTTGGAACTCCTCATCGATCGCGCCGTTCGCGGTTGTTCTGACTGGATAACGAAAAATTATCCACGTGTTGAATTCCCAGCCGTGGGCATTCTGGCTGGAAGCGGACACAATGGGGCGGATGCCTTGGGAATAGCCGCTCATCTGCTCGATGAAGGCCGGTTGGTCTGCGCCATTCTCTCGGCAGGAGAAGATAAACTCAAACCGGCAACACGCGCGGCCTTGCAGGCGTTCAATCAAAAAGGCGGCAAAACACATTTCGCAACATCGAATGATTTTTTAAAATTCGATGATCAACAGGATTCACCGTGGACGGTACCTTCACTTTGGATCGATGGACTGCAAGGAACAGGCCTCAACAGGCCACTTGCCAATCCCTCCCAAGCTCTGGTCATGCGAGTTCAAGCCCAGAACAAACCAATTGTGGCCATCGATATTCCCAGTGGCTTGCAAGGCAATCTTGGCCACTTTCAGCAACTGCATTCGAATTGCATCCACGCGAGCGAAACCCTTGCCCTGGGATGCTTGAAGCCTGTCCATGTTCTCGACACTTGTCTCGAGGCACTGGGAAAAGTGCATCTCATCCCTCTGGGCTTTGAAGAAATCATCGCAGAATCATCATCAGCCACTTGCTTTGCTCTCACTGTGGAAGACCTCACGGACCTGCTGAAAAGTGCCAGGCGCAGGCCTGCTTCACACAAATTCAAAAATGGTCGCGTCTTGATTGTTGCAGGTTCAGAAAAATATCCGGGCGCAGCAGTGATGACCTGCATGGGCGCCGGTATTTCTGGCGCCGGGATGGTTCACGCACTCGTTCCGTCGGAAGCCCGACAAGCTATCCTCAATCACACACCGGAAGTCATCCTTGAGCGACACCTTCCCGAGCTATCCTCGTTCGATGCGGTCGTGATGGGCCCTGGTTGGGTTCCTGCGGACGAGCAGATGTTCAACAAGGTCATGCAGCATGTTGCAGAACATGAAAATTGTTTTGCGGTGCTGGATGCGGGGGTTTTTGAAGTTCTTGAAAAAGAATTCGGCAATGGACGCAAACTCAATTCACGCTGCCTGCTCACTCCCCACGGAGGGGAATTTGCCCGGCTGTTCCCGGGCATCTCGGTTGACAACCGCAATGGCAACATCAACAGCATCGAAGCCGCAAAACAGGCTGCATTCGCCTGCAATGCAATCGTCTTTGCAAAGGGGGCACGCAGCTGCATTGCCTTTCCAGAGGGGTCCGCAGACGTCATCCTCGAGTCGACACCTTTGCTTGCACATGCAGGCCAAGGCGATGTTCTTGCAGGACTGCTGGGTGGGCTTCTGGCGCGCATGAAAGATCCCAAAGGAGCCGCGCGTCTCGCAGCTCTTCTTCAGGCGCAAGCTGCGCTTCGATTCAGTAAACGCTGTCCAGCGGCATTGACGATTTCGCCGCTCGAACTTGTTCAGCAAATCCGAATGCTTGATTTTTAATCAGAAAAAGAATAATCACGCAGGCGCATTCACTTCATCACAATTTCATCAGACTCAATCTCTCCAGAGAGGGGAAACCGTGAGCATTCAGAAAATCGCGTCAGCCCGCAAGGCAACACGTTTGGGACTCTTGATACTTTCGCTTGTCTCAGGCTGCGGCCAACAGGACGCGTCTCTTGAACCAGTGCGCTCCCTCTCGAAATTCACGGCCGTGAATTTTCAGTCTGGCGCGGACACTGAGAAGATCATTGGCAAGAATGATCTCATTCCAGTCGCCAAGAACGGTGCCAACATTCCGCAAAAATATGCGCCGCTCATCGACGCCTTCGGAAAAATGTCGATGGGCTGCACGGCAACTCACATTGGAAATGGACTGGTGATTTCTGCAGGGCATTGTTTTGGTGCTCCCAGACAGCGCACCAGCAAAGACTGTGATGCAGTGACCATCGAGTGGGGCGTGCGTCAGGATTCACCAGCCTACCTGACCTCCAAATGCAAAAGCGTGCTGGCTGCGCAAGCAAATTATGAAGAGGATTACGCGATCTTTCAGGTGGAGCCTGTTCCACCTGTGAAAGTTGAGTTCAATTTTGATGCCAGACCCGCGATTGGAACTGTGCTGACTCAATTCAGCCATCCGGGAGCACGACCACTGGAGTGGTCGCAAAACTGTTCCCTTCAGACAGCGGCTCAGGGCGGCTGGGGCAGCAACCAGTTCAGTCATCAATGTGATTCCGAACCTGGCAGCAGTGGCAGTGTCCTGATAGACGATGCCTCCTTGGCTATTGTCGGCATTCACAATGGCGGCATGGATCAATGGAATTACGCCACATACCTCACGGACACACCGCTGCGGGAGTTCATCGGGCGTGGTGGCTCGACACCGGTTCCTCTTCCCGAGCCCGCAAAACCAGTGGAATTTCCCGACCAGCATTTCGGCCCATTCCCAAACAGCAGCTCTATTCTCCTGAGTGAATTCGGAGCGGTTTTGGGCAAGAAGATGTCTTTTGATCTGCTCATGGACCTCGAAGAGGGCAAAGACTTCATCCGGATTGAGTACGGCATTGATCAGGCCATGGAACTGACCGGATTCCAGCAGCGCTCGTTCAGAAATCTCGCACTGCCGTTGAAGATCTCGTTCAGGTCCAGCAAATACATTCGCTCGACCACGGCAATCTTTAAAAACATAAAAATAATGCCGTGAGGTTTATTCTCACGGCACCAGAAAAATCTTGAATGCCAGTATCATGCCAAAGCAACGCAGTGAAAACTGACGAACATCAAATCAATGCGCAGTATCCTGCTGCGCCGACTCTGCCACCAGGCGAACTTGTCCGCCAACTGCAGCACCCTCGGCTCCATTGACTGTTGCCGTTGCCTTGAAGCCACCCACCAACGTTTCGTTCCACAGGTCGTCGATTTCGCCAACAAAGCGAATCTCGACACGCTTGCGCAACGACGCCGGCAATTCCGCGACGGAAGACTTGTTCTTTTCGGGCACACAAACTGTTTTGATGCCAACGCGAAGTGCTGCAAGAATCTTTTCACGCAGACCACCAATTGGCAGCACGCGTCCGTGCAACGTAAGCTCGCCCGTCATGGCGACGTCCTGACGAACCGGGCGACGGAGGAATGCCGAAAGCAATGCACAGGCAATCGTCACGCCGGCACTTGGGCCATCTTTTGGAATCGCTCCTGCGGGAAAATGCAGATGCACATCCGTTTCGTTGAACACCTTGCTGTCGAGACCAAGCTGGGTTGAGCGGCTCTTGATGTGGCTGAGAGCAGCATGAGCAGACTCTTTCATCACATCACCCAGTTGGCCCGTGAGGGTGAGCGCGCCCTTGCCGGGCAGCAGGTTCACTTCGATATAAAGAATTTCACCACCCACAGATGTGTAGGCCAGTCCGGTTGCAACACCAATGCGCTGAGCGCTGCAATCGTGCTCTTCCGAAATGTAGCGTTCTTCGCCCAACAGTTCACGGGCAACTTTCGGAGTGACCTTCCAGGTCTTGCGCGACTTGCCAAGTGCATCAGATTCAGCAACGTTGCGTGCAATCTTGCGGGTGATGGCACCGATGTGCTTCTCGAGATTGCGCAATCCTGATTCGCGTGTGTAGTTGTTGATCATCAACTCCACCGCTGCATCCTGAATCTGCACCAAATCCGTGGTCAAGCCTGTTTGCTCGATGGATTTTGGGATGATGTACTGTTTTGCAATTTCGCGCTTCTCATCTTCGCTGTAGCCGCTGACCTCGATGATCTCGAGACGATCACGCAACGGCGCAGGAATGGTGTCCAGACGATTGGCATTGGCGATGAACATCACCTGGCTCAAATCAAATGGCACGTTGATGTAGTGGTCGGAAAATGTGTGGTTCTGTTCCGGGTCGAGAACCTCAAGCAGTGCCGAAGCCGGATCACCCTTGTAATCCGAACTGAGTTTGTCGAGCTCGTCGAGCATGATGACAGGATTGCGAACCTGAACGTTCTTGAGTGCCTGCATCAAACGCCCCGGTTGGGAACCAACATAGGTCCGGCGGTGTCCGCGGATTTCCGCTTCGTCACGCATCCCACCCAGGCTGAGTCGAACAAATTTTCGTCCCAGTGCGCTGGCAATCGAGCGGCCCAGACTTGTTTTTCCAACACCGGGAGGCCCCACAAAACAGAGAATCGGCCCCTTGGCATCAGGATTGAGTTTCTTGACTGCAATGAATTCCAGAATTCGGTCCTTGATCTTCTCGAGGCCAAAATGATCTTCTTCGAGGACCTTTTTGCAACGCACGATATCGAAGGTTGTCTCGCTCAGTTTCGCCCATGGCAAGTCAACCAACCACTCAATATACGTGCGGGTGATGGTCGCTTCACTGGAGTCCTGGTTCATGCGTTCCAGACGTTTGAGTTGCTTGGTGGCTTCCGTGAGTGCCTCGGCCGACATCTGCGCGCGCTGAACACGTTCGCGCAATTCGTCCATTTCATCCTTGCCGTCGAGTTCACCCAGCTCCGAGCGGATGGCGCGCAATTGTTCACGCAGATAATGTTCCCTGCTCGCACGACCCACTTCTTCCTTTGCAGCCGTCTGGATGCGCGCCTGGGCACTCGAAACCTCGAGTTCGCGGACGAGCAACTTGTGCACGCGACGCAGTCTTTCCAGACCTCCCTGCGTTGCAAGAATCCATTGCGCATCCTGGATGCGAAGATTCATGTTGCTGGCCACCAAATCAGCCAATCGGCCGGGATCGGTCACTTCCTCAAGCAAAAGCAAAATGTCGGGAGTCAAAGCACGTCCAAGCGCCACCAGCTTTTCAAGCTGATCACGCGTTGTCCGCATCAATGCCTCGGCTTCGGAGCCGTTTGTCGCATTGGCTGTCGAATCCGTCATTGCACTCACCTTCACCATTGGAAAAGGCTCTTGCTGACAGAGTTCCGTGATGCGCGCCTTGCGCACACCTTGAACAAGCACCTTCACACGTCCGTCGGGCAAGCGCCGGGTGCGCATGACAATGGCCACCGTGCCAACATCGTAGACGTCGAAAGGCACCGGAGACGTCGCTGATAGTTCAGGACTGTCCTTGGAAATGTCGGCGTTCTGGGCCGCGTTCACGGCACCGTCGATTTGAAACGCCGAAAGCAAAATGTATTTGTCTTTTGCCATGGCGGCCTCGACAGCCTTCAAGCAAACATCTTCCGCAATGAACACCGGAAGAATCATTTGCGGGAAAACGACGATGTCCTTGAGAGGAAGCAGGGGAAGTTGCTCTGGAAGTTTATCTTGAACAGCCTGCATGCCGTGCGATCTCCTTGCGTGGAACTTTGTGCGTGCTCCTTTTTGATTGTGACGGAACGACTCGCAGGCAAGTGAGTCGCGAAAATGTCGCGGAATAGGGAAAAAAAAGCACCCCGCATGCAAATTGCACTTGGGGTGCCTCAACAATAATCAGTTCGGTGTTATTTTTTTGAACCGGTCGATTTTGCAGCCGTGGACTTGCTTGCCGTTGGTGCAGTCTGCGCAGGGGTCGCAGCAGACGAGGCCTTGGCAGCCAGTCGCTCATTGCGCGCAGCAATTTCGTCCTCGGTGAAGTACACGTACTGTGGAGCCTTGCCATCGTTGATGCTTTCGGCGGACACAATCACGTCTTTCACGTTCTTCATGCTCGGCAGTTCAAACATTGTGTCGAGCATCACGTCTTCTAGAATCGCACGCAAACCGCGGGCACCTGTCTTGCGCTTGAGAGCCTCGTGCGCAACCGCGCTCAAAGCTTCAGGCTCAAACACCAGATTCACGCGCTCGTAGGCAAAGAGACGCTGATACTGTTTGATAATTGCGTTGCGCGGTTCAGAAAGGATCTTGACCAAAGCAACGTCGTCCAACTCTGCAAGTGTCACGACCACAGGCAAACGCCCCATGAATTCAGGAATCATCCCGAATTTCAAAAGATCCTCAACGCGAACCTTGGCGAACAATTCCGTCACATTGAGTTTTGCGCGACTCTTGACGTCAGCTCCAAAGCCCATGGAGTTGGAATCCATTCGTGCGCGAATGATTTCTTCAAGGCCTGCAAACGCACCACCGCAGATGAAAAGAATGTTGGTGGTGTCAACCTGCAAAAATTCCTGCTGCGGATGCTTGCGTCCACCGCGAGGGGGAACGTTTGAAACGGTTCCTTCCAGCAATTTGAGCAAAGCTTGCTGCACGCCCTCACCCGAAACGTCGCGGGTGATGGAGGTGTTCTCACCCTTGCGGGCAATTTTGTCGATTTCATCGATGTACGCGATACCTTTTTGCGCCTGCTCGACGTCAAAATCAGCTGCCTGAAGTAGGTTGAGAATGATATTCTCGACGTCTTCACCGACGTAACCTGCTTCGGTCAGGTTGGTCGCGTCTGCAATCGTGAACGGAACCTGAAGAATGCGCGCCATGCTTTGAGCAAGCAGCGTTTTTCCGGATCCGGTGGGACCAATCAGAAGGATGTTGCTCTTGGCCAACTCAACTTCTTCTTTGTTTTGCGCGTTGGTGTGCTCAATGCGCTTGTAGTGGTTGTGAACGGCAACCGACAAAACCCGCTTGGCTCTTTCCTGACCAATCACATAGTCATCCAGAACCTTTTTGATTTCTGTAGGGCTCGGAACGCCCTCAACCGCGCCAACGACATCGTCCTTTTCCATTTCTTCGGCGATGATGTCGTTGCACAAGGCAATACACTCATCACAAATATAAACGTTGGGTCCCGCGATCAGCTTTTTCACTTCGCGCTGACTCTTTCCGCAGAAACTACAGTGGAGTCCGTGAAGGTTGCCACCGCCGCTGCGGCTCGCTGAAAAATCAATACCGTGAGTTGTCATAGGGTTGCACCCCTCATCCATCTGCAAGCAAATTCAAAAAACCAACGCACCCAACGTAACAGCCCGTTTTCCTTCAAAGGCCGGTGTAAGCCAGCCTGTCGGTCCGGGGCATCAATAAATCGTCCACAATTCCATATTCCTTAGCCTCCTTCGCACCCATGAAGAAGTCGCGCTCCCCATCGGCCTCAATTTCCTTAACAGATTTGCCAGTATGCAGTGCCAAGATTTCGTTGAGACGTTTTTTCAGGGTCAAAATTTCCCGGGCCTGAATGGCAATGTCGCTGGCCTGACCGCCTGCACCGCCCGAGGGCTGGTGAATCATGACCCGGCTGTTGGGAAGCGCGTAACGCTTGCCTTTTGCACCTGCCGACAGCAACAAAGCTGCTGCGCTCGCGCACTGGCCTACACAATAAGTACGGACCTGCGGACGAATCACCTGCATCGCGTCATAGATCGCCAGTCCGGCCGTCACGCTGCCACCCGGGCTGTTGATGTAAAAGTTGATGTCCTTTTCAGGGTCCTGCGACTCGAGGAACAACAACTGCGCAACAATCAGGTTCGCCACTTCGTCATAAACCGGAGTACCCAAAAAAATAATCCGGTCTTTCAACAACCTTGACCACAAATCGTAACTGCGTTCGCCACGGTTGGTTTGCTCAACGACTATCGGGACTAATGGCATGTCGCTCAACCTCTTCTCTGCTTTTCCCGGATTTGAACTGCCCTTCACTTGCAGGACAGGCCGTTTGCCGGGAGACTCATCCAATCTTGGTACCTTAGCATATTGTCGGAAGGAGCCTGCCAATGCCACATCCATTCCAGCCGCCCACGGGTCCGGAATTTGACAACTGCAATTTCTGGATCACCGGAGCCACTTCAGGGATGGGATTCGAAATCGCAAGGCAACTTGCCATCCAAGGTGCTTCGTTGTGGATCATGGCCCGAAACCCTCAATCCCTGCAAGCAACCGCGCAACAACTGCGCCTGGCCGGTGCAAAAAATGTCTTTCCGGTGGCACTGGACCTCACTCTCCCGAATCTCGCTGATTGCATCCATCGTCAAGTCGCTAACGTAACATTCCGCGGAGTCCTGGTGAATGGTGGCGGGCCACACGGCGCTGGCCTGCTGAATTTCACGGCAGAGGATTACGACAACGCACATGCGCTTTTACTGCGAGGCCCGGCGCTGCTCACTCAAGCTTTATTGCCGCAGCTCGAAGAGAAATTGGGAAGTCTTGTGACAATCTCAAGCACGACGGTGCGCGAGCTCAACCCTGAGTTGCCTTTGTCTGGCGCCTATCGCACGGGACTCATGTCGCTGATGAAAGCGTTTGCAGAAGAAGCCGGCAAACGCGGGGTGCGCGTCAACACGGTGGCTCCGGGTTATGTTCGCACCGAAAAACTCACAGAGCTGCAAACTTACGTGGCACAAAAAAAATTCGGCAACAACGATGACGAATCTCTCAGGCAGGTTGAAGAAGAATGGGCTTCATTGTCGCCCTTGCACAGAATTTTGGAGCCCGCCGAAATTGCAGAGCTCTGCTTGTTTCTTTTCTCGCGCGCGAGCCGCTCGCTGACGGGTCAAACTTTTGTGGCAGATGCGGGTCAGTTGCGCATGCTTTGATTCACTCTTCCTTGCGAAAGTGAAGATAACTAAAAACAACGGTGCTCCCGCAGGCAAAAACAAGGGCGGCAATGGGAATGAGCGTGTGGGGTTGTATGAGCACCCATGCCAATGATGCAGCACCGGCGATGACGTGCATTTTTCCGGCAAAACGATGCGTTTTCTTCCAGTTGTGGTGAGACGCGAGGGTCCACGGAAGACGAAAACCCACAACAAAGTTTTGTTCAATTTTTCCAAAATAGTTGCCCATAAAGATTGTGAGAACACTCAGGCCTATGGGCATGGCTTTGTGTATCCACACACCAGGTTCAAGAGCTTCGCGCAGGGAAGCCAGGTAGATGATCATCAAAAACGCAACAATAGCGAAGTTGAGTTTTGCAATCGCTTGCATGCTTTGCGCTGCGTTGAAGTTGGATGGCGACATCTTGAGAGCGCCCGACACAACAAACAAAACCATAAAAGCAATCCCTGGAAGCATAGTCAGGGCATAGAATTTTGATGCGAAATCGTCGGCCTGCCCAGCCACATTGAAGTGCACGGGAATTTGTTCTGGCAGATTGTGACTCATGCAAAAGCCAACATAAGTGGTGAGGAGAATCAGCGCAAGGCTTGGCCAGTTTGTTTTTATAACTTGTGTCACGTCACTTTTCCTTTTTTGAAAAAAAGTTTGCAGAGAATGTCGCCATGTCTTCAAACACCGAAGTGTGAATGGCGTAGAAGATTTGCTGGCCTTGCCGACGCGTTGTGACCAGGTCGGCGGCTTTGAGTTTTGCCAGGTGATGAGAGAGCGATGCGCCCGTGATTTCAAAGTGCGCAGCGATTTCGGATACAGACAGCTCTTGTTCCTTGAGGAGCTCGAGGATGCGTCGTCTTGTGGTGTCTGAAAGGGCTTCGAATACGAGCTGAATCTTCATATTTAGACATTTATCTAACTGTCAAAATAAAGTCAAGAATGTAAACCAAACTGTTTTTGCCGGACTTGTTTGCATTCAAATTTCCACAGAAGTAAAAATGAGCATCGTGGTGGTATTGGTTCAGGAAGAATCGACGCCTCTGCCCAAGAGGTTGAAAACGGTCCGAAATCGCCGAGCTCTGCCTTATTCCGAACCTTTCCCATCTTTCGGAGCCGAAAATCATGACTCAAAATGAAGTTTCATTGGGACACCCTCATCAGCGTCTGCGCCGCCTGCGACAAACTGCTGCGCTGCGTTCGCTTGTGGCTGAAACCACTCTTTCCAAAGCCGATTTCATTTGTCCCGTCTTTGTCACCGAGATCAACGACAAGCGCACACCTATCGCGAGCCTTCCTGGCGTGGATCGCATTCCCCTTTCGGAACTGGCGGCGGAAGTCAAAAAAATTCATGCGCTCGGTTTGAAATCCGTGCTTCTTTTTCCGGTGGTCGACAGCAGCAAGAAATCGCTCATGGGAGATGAAGCCTTCAATCCAAATGGCCTGATTCAAAAAGCAGTTGAACTGGTGAAGAAAACCGTTCCGGACTTGGTGATCATGGCAGACGTTGCGCTCGATCCTTTCACCACTCATGGACACGATGGAATCGTTGGCCCCGACGGCAATATCCTCAACGACGAAACAGTTTCGGCTCTTGTGAAAATGTCTGTCAGCCTTGCACAAGCAGGAGTCGATTTTGTTGCTCCGAGCGACATGATGGACGGACGCGTGGGTGCAATTCGATCGGCCCTAGACAAGGAAAAATTCCACAACACTGGAATTCTCGCCTACAGCGCAAAATACGCGTCTGCATTTTATGGCCCGTTTCGTGAAGCAGTGGGCTCAGGTGCACGTGGGCTCGACAAAAAGAACTACCAATTGAATTATGCAAATGTGCGGGAAGCGATTCTTGAAGCTGAATACGACGAAGCTGAAGGCGCTGACTTGATAATGGTGAAGCCCGGCTTGTGTTACCTGGACATCCTTTGCAGGCTCAAAGGAAAGACCCTGAAACCTTTGGTGATGTACCATGTGAGCGGCGAGTACGCGATGCTCAAGGCAGCAGTGGAACGCGATTGGCTGGACGAAAAACCCGCCGTTCTTGAAACCCTGACCTCGATGAAGCGCGCAGGAGCTGATCTTATCGTGACTTACTATGCTCAGTGGGCCGCTGAGCACCTCTTCTGACTCCACAATGAGACAAAATCAACCCATATCGTTAAAGCCTGTCTCATGATTTCATCAATGATTTCAGACATCAAAAAAAAGACTTGAGAGACAGAAATTTCTTCCGATATGACTTGTGTGAGGTTGGAACGGGGGTTCCGCCGATAGCAAGCACCATGAGGAGGTTGCCATGAAACGATCAAACAGGGTTCTCAGTTGCCTTTCATCGATCGCACTTGCGACGTCTGCTCTCACGGCCTGCGGCACAGCCATGGATCTTCTGGACAAAAATGGCCAGTCACAATCATCAGCCGCAAACTCATCTGAATCTGATACGCAAAACCTCCTCGACGGAAGTTTTGGTTCAGCCAGCGGCATGACCGATCCACAATTCAAACCTTTCCGTATGGAAGGCGTTGGTGGCTCCGAAAGAGGTGGTCATGGTCCCGGACATGCCGATGGCGGCGGTCGTGGACATCACAAAGGCCCTCATGGTGGCCCTGGAAAACCACCACCACAAGCGTTGCCTGCCGACATCGCGGAACTGATGAAATCTGCCGATGCAAAGAAGGATGCAGTGCTTGGCATCGACAGAACAAAGATCGATCCTATTCTGAAAGCCATGCAGGCGGATCTCGAAGTCCTGCGCGCAGTCGCGGGAAGCCGCGAAGTGTTCCTCGTGAAGGCAAAAGAAATCCAGGACAAATATGCTGAACAGTTGAAAGCCGCGCTTCCGGCCTTCGACAGTCTCACGCAGGAACAAAAAGATCGCGTCAAAGCGATTCATGATTTGCAAAAGAAGGTCATCGACAGCTGTGTGGCACGAGGCGCAGATTCCACCAGCGCAACCTGCACCACCGCCAAGAGCGACCTCAAGGCAAATATCGACGCGCCTTGAGGCTCGTCACTTCCAGTGACCCGCCGGATGATTCACATCCATCCGGCTTTTTTCACTTGACCGCTTCATCCAATGCCTGCGAGGCGCGACTCTTGATGCGCGGATCCTGATGATTCTGGCTGAGCCACATCAACTCGCGCACCACCTCGGCTCCACCTGTGCGACCCATCAATTCGAGCAATTGAAATTGCACCCATGCAGACTCGACCCGGAATGCATTCACCCAGGCAACAGAATTTTTCCTCAGTATTGAAACGTACTCTTTCGAATACAAACCGCGCGCGCCAGAATTTAGGTTCACATAAATGGCATTCAATGCATTCAGCTCTTCAGCAGCGGGAACACGTTTTGCCAGTTGCTTGAGGTATTGATCAAAGACCACCGGAGGAGGAACGGCCTGCAACGACGCAGAGCCTGTGGCATCGGCGATAAGTTGTTTTCCATAGGTTTCGCGGGTGAAAATCGCCAACCCGCGTTGTTTGCGGATGTCGTCGCCACTGCGAATCACCCATTTTTGCAACAAGTCGGCAAATGCCTTTTCGTCCCATTGTTGAAGCGTTGCCAACCATTCCAGACCTCCTCCGGAAGCAGCCTCGCTGCCAACGAACGTTTTTGCTGCGGGCAGATCCAAAAGAACACCCAACGTAACGGCGGCCATGCGCCCGGTGTTTGAACGTGCGTCGACAGGTTTGCCTTTCAAATCTCCCAACCATGTTTCGAGGGTTTTGCGACAGGGACTGTCGGGCTTTTGCATCACCTCAATCAGTTTATGCCGCGTGTTTGCATCTGTGAGTGAATTCTCTGCAAGCATGGCCTGCAACTCATCTGCCGTTGGTCGGGCACGACCGGGCAGACAGCGTTGCGCCAGCTTCAGTTCGGATTCAACTTTCTGAGCAGCAAAGGAAGGTGCACACACGATGAATAAACCCGCAATCACCGCTGCTGCAGCACCCGCGGCTTTAGGATTGATTCTCAACCCAAACATTGCCATCCCCCTTTGCCTGCAAGCCCGGCCGCTTGCCATTTCAACTTTAAAACCCAATTCGTATCTTTCGCTTGTTTCAATGCCGCGGCGAGCTTTTCGGCAGAAAGCATTTCGCCCTGTGCATCAACAAACCCCGTGGCAGCTTCGCTTCCAGGAACGGGAGTGAGAACTGCCATCAAAAGACCCAGGGCACGATTCCACATCGCCTGTTCAAGCCCAACGACACTTTCCGAATCTTCCAACTGAAGCACAATCCTCTGCTCATGCATATATTCTTGGCAAATCCAGCGGAGGGCCCTCACCCGCAATGACCTGTACCGGGCCGCAAGCGCAGGTGCAGCTTTCAGTTGATCCTGGGATTGCTGTATCTGGAGCATAGAAAGCACAACTGCTTGTCGAAGTTCCGAATGCCTCAAACTGAGCAAACGATAGGCAAAACCTGCCCAAAGAGCAGCGACTGCTGAAGCCAAATGCCAAATGAGATTAGTCAATTCCATGAAGAATGCTCACAATCTGAAGAACGAATGCGTTAAAGTGACAATGCAGACAATTTACCAGTTTTCGGTCACGGAGTAGAACATCCGGTGGAGGAGACCAACACTGTGAGCCAAACTTTGAACGATCCCAACGACAAACCGGAAAACTCCGGAGCAACAGCCACCCTCTCCAGTGATGAACTGGCGGAGCAGGCTTTTTCAAGGTTGGCGGCTCAGACGGAAAGCTACCTGGACCCGAACTCGACCACGCGCCTGCGCAAAGCTTATCTGTTTGCCCACTCGCTGCATGCCGGACAATTGCGCAAGAGCGGCGAACCCTACATTGTTCACCCCATTGCCGTAGCCGAAATTCTGGCAGGCTACCGAATGGATGAAACATCTCTGACTGCCGCACTTCTTCACGACGTCGTTGAAGATACGCATGTGAGTGTTGAGGAAGTTGAAAAGCAATTCGGCGGAAACGTGGCTGCAATTGTCGATGGTCTCACGAAGCTGGCCAAGGTCGAATTCCGCTCTTCGCAGGAAAAACTTGCAGAGAACTTTCGGAAGATGATTGTCGCCATGTCGCGCGACATTCGGGTCATCGTTGTGAAGCTGGCAGACCGTCTTCACAATATGAGAACCCTCAAGGCTCTTCCGCTCGAAAAACGGCAGCGGATTGCAGAAGAAACGAGTGAGATTTATGCGCAGCTGGCGGGCCGCCTGGGAATCTACAAAATCAAGGCCGAACTCGAGGACCTCTGCCTGAAGGAACTCAAGCCTTCAGTCTATTCGAATCTTGTGGCCCGGGTCGCTCAAAAGAGAGACGAACGTGAAAAGGTCATCAACGCTGCCCGTGATCACCTGGCCAGTGCACTGCAGGAGCACAACATCAAGGCCAAGGTCGAAGGCCGTGCCAAGCACTTCCATTCCATCTACAAGAAAATGTCTGAGAAGCAGATGGAATTCGAGGACATCTACGACCTTTTCGCCCTTCGTGTGATCGTCACGAACATGAGCGAATGTTACGAAACACTCGGTATTGTTCACAGCATGTACAAGCCTGTTCCTGGGCGTTTCAAAGATTATATCGCGATGCCCAAGGCCAACCTCTACCAGAGTTTGCACACCACCGTGGTGGCTGCACGCGGGGAATTGCTGGAAGTCCAAATCCGCACCGCTGAAATGAATCATATTGCCGAGAACGGAATCGCCGCACACTGGGCGTACAAAGAGAAACGAAGCGCCAAGGATCAAGCACGTTCCGGCGACGAACCCATCAGTCAAACGGATCTGGAGAAATTCAACTGGCTCAAGCAGATTGTTCGACACCAGAAAGAGCTTCAGGATCCAAACGAATTCCTTGAAGCCGTCAAGGTCGACCTGTTCGACGATGAAGTGTACGTTTTTTCGCCCAAGGGCGACGTGTTTGAACTGAGACGAAATGCCACCTGTCTGGACTTTGCGTTTGGCATTCACTCGGATCTCGGGCTTCGCACGACAGGTGCGAAAGTCAATGGCCGGATGAGTCCATTGCGGACTCCACTGCACAGCGGTGACGTGGTCGAGATTCTTTCGGGAAACAAAATCCGAGCAACAAAGGATTGGCTTTCCTACTGCACCACAAGTAAAGCCCGCAATAAAATCCGGGCCTGGCTGAGGAGTGAAGAACGGGAAGAGGCAAAACGGGCTGGCCTTGAAATGCTCGAAACTGCGTTGGAACGTCATAACCTCACCTACGATCGTGCAGTCAAGACCGGCATGTTCAGCGATCTCAATCGACTCCTTCCAGTGGGAAGCCTCGACGACTACGTTCTGCAGATTGGCTATGGCAAGGTGGATGCCGCACAGTCGTTGATCAAAATCATTGCCCAGTTGCCTGCCGCGCTCGTTCCGGAAATACAGCAGCAGCAGCAATCCCAACAACAGCAGCAAATCGAAAGCCTGCTGAATGCTTCCATCCTCGAACCCTTGGAACAAGATTCCCAACCTTCCCGTCGGTTCAAAAACCGCGCAGGTCGCAAGGCTGAGGATTCAGTGATCGTCCAGGGCATGCAGGATCTTGTCGTTCGACTCGCCAAATGTTGTGAGCCACTTCCGGGCCAACCGATCACCGGATTTGTTTCTCGCGGTCGTGGCGTCACTGTGCATTCGGCAAGCTGTCCGTGGGCGCTTTCCAATGACCCTGCGCGTCAGGTTGAGTGCCGCTGGAACCAGGCCGGCAATGCTGAACACAACGTTCGCCTGAAGATCACGACCCACGACAAGCAGGGCATGCTTGCCAATATCACCAAGCTCATCTCGTCCACACAAATCAATATCACCGGTGCAGATGTTCAAACCACGCCGGACAAACGCGGAATCATCACAATCCGGGTGCACGTGAGCAGCATTTCACAATTGCGTGACATCCACGAACGGCTGGAAGCGCTCGATGGCGTCATTCACGTGGAGCGCCTGACGGGCTGAGAAAATTCCATGCCAGTGTGAGGCGCGGCATTTCGACGCGGTCGGGAACAAGCAGCTCGGAAACCGCCAGAGTCAGGCCCGACATGACAGGGACGCCGAGTGAAAACTGCGTCCAATGCGGTTGTTTGGTGTTGGCGAGTGCGTCGACAATCTCAAGGTCGGTGTTGTCGTCGGAAATCGTCAATCGACTCGTTGTCTTCTTGCGACCAAGCATGAAGGCACCCCAAATGCCGCTGCGGGTGTGTTGCACTGTCATGTTGGCGAAGGTGAGCAATGAAGACGCAGTGAAAGAATCGGATTCAGCAACACTGCTGATGGTTCCCTCGATTGTGGATTTGGTCTGTGCCGCTCCTGCTCCCAGGATCAACCTTGCAGCCGCAAGTCTCTGGGTTGCAAACTCAACTCGACCACCCCATTGCATTTGCAGCAACGACGCCTTGATGCCCATCATTTTCTCGACACCCTTTGGCAGAATCCCGGCCCAACCTTCCATGGCAATGGATTCAGAAGCGCTTGGTGCAATGCCAAGTGTCCCATGCAGACTTGGAATCGATTGAACGGGAGACGCTGGCAAGGATTCCAGCTTGGAACCCACCCGAGGGTTGGGTGTCGGCAAAAAACTGATGTTGGCCCGCACACCTGCCGCCGGTGAAGGAGACAATGGCACCGGAACCGGCATCGTATCCAACAGGGTTGCGCTGACTTCCTGGAGTCTTTGCGCTTGTTCCATCCAAAGCACCGAAGCCCAGGCCACAGAACGAGGAGTGAAAAGCGAACCGACAAGACTCAAAACAACAATAGTGCATCGCGGAGCGCTATTGAACGTTCCTTTGGCAATGTTCGACATCTCTCTGACCTTCACCTTTGTTCCCTCTCCGCGCTTCTCAAGACACAGATCATGTTCACATGTCATCGAAATCAAAAAAATGCCTTTCTTTTGACAAAGCAGGGGACAGGCGATTACACCTTTAGCTCCCGCGAGAAGAGCGAAAACATTGTCTTTGCGTGCTCGAGCAAGCCATTGAGTGCAAAAGCGGCCGCTCTTCACAAAAATCATCCCATTGGGATGCAGAGGTGCCGCTCAAGATGGTCCTTTCACTGAAAATAGGAACTCTTCCCGCAAGAATATCCAACGGTTTGACTCTCACTCTCCTGCCCGGAATGGCGCTGGTGCCACATGGAGCATCAGCACAATCGGGCGGACCGCAGACAACGAAGCTTTCTCTTCGTCAGGCCATGCAACTCGGCCGTGAAAAACCCTTTCAAGTGCGCATTGCACAAGAGCAGGCAAAAGAGGCACAGGCACGATCGGCCACTGCCTTGGGAAGTCTTTTCCCGCGGATTGATTTCGATGCGCAGCGAATCAAGTTCGACAAGGCAGTCAACACGGCAACAGGAGAATCCTGGGCACCACAATTTCCTGCACAGGTGACAACCGCTGGACTTCAGGTTTCGCAGCCCATCCTGGGTTTGCTGCCACTCACGCTGCAGGCACGAGCAGCTTCAATGATGGCCGAAGTCGCGCAGGAGTCGGCATCACAGGCGCGCCGGGATGGTGCGTTGCTCGCTGCACAGAGCTTCTTGAATGCTGTCCGCGCCCAACAGTTCTTCAAGATTGCACAGGCAAGTTTGGCGTTGGTGGAAAAGCAAAAGAACGATTCCGAGGCTCTCTACAGGGCCGGCAAGCTTAGCCAGGCAGATGTGATGCGTTTTGAATTGAGCGTCGCCGATGCTCGAGCCCAACTCACACAGGCGGGTGTTGCGAAGCAACTGGCTTACATGGCCCTGAATGACACGTTGATGATCAATGCCGGGGAAGATGATCTGGATGCTCCGGAGACTTCGATTTTTGAAGAAAAGAATCCGGCCGCACCTGCACTTGACGAGGTGGTCAAATTGGCATTGGCACGTCGGCCAGAATTGAAAGCCGCACAAAACCAACTCAAGATCGCAGAACTCACGACCTGGGCTGCGCGTCTGGATTATTCGCCTTCAGTCAATGCGTTTGCCCGCTACGACCGTGATTTTGAAGCACAGGATCTCCGTGGAAGATCCACCGATGGCTCGCCAGCACCACTGCTCGCAGCCAAAAACGACGTGCGCGACAAACTGGCGGTGGGTGTTCAACTCAAATGGCAGATCTGGGACTGGGGAACGCGCTGGAACAAGATTTCTGAAACCGTTGCGCAGCGGACGAAAGCGGAAATTGCATCGGAACAGGCCACGGCCCTTCTGAGAACAGAGGTCATCAAATCCTACCTCGACTTCAAGGCTTCGACCGACGCATTGAAAACCTCACTCACGAGCGACAAGCTTGCACAAGAGGTCTATAAACTCACTCAGGCACGATTCACCAATGGCCAGGCATCGTCGACCGACCTCATCACCGCCGAACGTGATCAGGCGCGCGCCCGAGCCGGTCTTGTGGCTGCACGATCGGAAGTCGATTTGGCCTGGTTCCGCCTGCAAAGAAACATGGGCGAGGAACCATCGTTGTGAGAGCAGCAAAAATTTCAAAAAACAAAATCAATCCCCGCAAGCGAAGGAAGCTCGCCATGCCCCACATCTCATTCCAAAGGCTCGTCCCTCGACTTGCTGCAGCAGGTCTATCCATCACGTTGTGGGCCTGCACCGGAAAAAAAGTTGACCTCCCACCCGAGGCTCCGGAAATCAGGCCGCTGGAGGCAAGTGCAACCATCGATGTTGCTTCGAGCAACACGGCAGTCGCGGCGACACATCCGGAGACGTCCACTGTGTCCAGCCCAGCGGAAAAGAGCGAACCTTCAAATCAGGCGAGTTCGACCACACGCACAACTCCTGTTGCCAGCCAGGCTCAGGCCAGTGAATCAGTCGCATCCATCACCCGTGTCTCCGGGCAGGTGAATTCCGGAAAACAAGGACAAGCCAGCTTCAAGATCGCAGGCCATATCTCCAAAACCATCGTGCAGGTCGGCGAGAAAATCCGAAAGGGACAAGTCCTGGCTGTGCTCGATGAAACGGACGCACAATTGCGCATGCGCCTTGCACAAAACCAGTTTGAGCAGGCGCGAGTCACATTCGATCAGGCGCGCAAGGACATGCAGCGTGAAGAGCAACTCAAGAAAGAGGGAGCGACCACGCAGAGCAATCTTGAACGCATGAGCAATGCTCTTGCAGCAGCGCGCATCAATCAATCGCAAGCTGAAATCAATCTCAAACAGGCCGAAAAAAATCTTGCCGACACCAAGCTGACGGCAGCCTTTGACGGTGTTGTTGCCAGACGACTGAAGGTGGATGGCGAGTACGTCGGCGTGGGTGCTGCCGTGTTTGAACTCGCATCAATGAACGAGCTCGAGGTTTCGCTCAGGGTGCCGGAGAACCTCATCAAGAAAGTTCGTCCTGGAAATCAAATCAGCTTGTCCATTCCAAGCCTGGGCAAAGAAACGCAGGCAAAAATCCTGCGAATTGTCCCGGTCATCCAGGAAAATTCACGCACGTTTGAAGTGATAGGCCGCGTCCAGGGCACTTTGCCAGGCGAAATTATTCCTGGTCAATTTGTAGAGGCGCAACTCTAAAGCAGCCCGCTTTTTCCGAGGAAACCGACCCATGATTCTTGCCGACGTTTCGATCAAGAGGCCCGTTTTTGCAACGATGCTCAACGTCGTGCTGATTGTTTTTGGATTCTTCTCATACAAAAAATTGGGAATCGACCAATTTCCAAACATCGACTTTCCTGTTGTCACGGTTCAGGTGACCTACCCTGGTGCGGATCCCAAGACAGTCGAGCAGAAAGTTCTTCAACCGCTGGAGAAAGGCCTCAACGGCATTGAAGGACTTGAGGCCCTGAATGCGACGGCATTTCCCAATTTTGGTCAGGTCGTCCTCCGTTTCAAGCTGGAACGCAACGGCGACAAGGCTGCACAGGACGTGCGCGACAAAATGGCTGCACTGGCTTCGCAACTGCCAACCGAGGCACTTTCTCCGGTGGTTGCCAAATTCGACATCGGCGGTGCACCGATCATCACAATGACACTTTCGGCAGACAACCTGCCCTACGCGCAACTTTCAAAGCTTGCCAAGGACAAGGTCAAACCAGCACTTGAAACCGTCCCCGGAGTCGGTCGTGTCGACCTCGCCGGACAACGTGAACGCGAGATTCACATTCTGATGTCGCGGACGCGCTTGCAATCGTTTGGTCTTTCCCCATCCCAGGTTGTCCAAGCCGTGCAGTCGCAAAACACCGACGTTCCCAGCGGAAAGCTGGAAAGCAAGACAAGCCTGCTGAGAATCCGCACCGAGGGTACCTTGCAGAGTGCCGAGGAGGTGGGTGAAATCCCGATTCCACTGCGCACCGGACAAAAAATCCGGGTCAAGGATCTCGGTGAAGTCCGTGACACCCTTGCCGACGAAACAGGTTATGCAACCGCCAATGGTAAAACCACCATCGTGATGGTTCTATACAAACAATCGGGCGGCAACACGGTTGCAATCGCAGACTCCGCCAAGGAAAAAATCAGCGACCTGCAGAAAAGCCTCCCGCAGGGCGTTCGGTTCGAAATTTTTCAAGACAACTCAAAATACATCAAGGGTTCAATAGAATCCGTGAAATTCGATTTGTTCCTCGGCGCGCTGTTGGCCATTGTCATCGTGCTGATCTTCCTCCACGACTGGCGGGCCACAATCATCAGCGCCTGCGCCATTCCGACGTCCGTGATTGCCACCTTCTGGTTTGTCCAGACGATGGGCTTCACCTTGAACCTCATGACGACCCTCGGACTGACGCTTTCCATCGGTATTCTGGTCGACGATGCAATTGTGGTGATTGAAAACATCTATCGCAGACTCGAAATGGGCGAATCACCCTTTGAGGCGGCCCGCAAAGGCACCTCGGAAATTGGTCTGGCGGCTTTGGCGATCACGCTCTCCATCGTTGCAGTTTTTGTGCCTGTCGCATTCATGGAAGGTATCCTGGGTCGGTTTTTCTACCAATTCGGCATGACGGTGGCCTTTGCAGTTTTGGTTTCATTGTTTGTTGCATTCACGCTGACGCCAATGATGAGTTCCAGACTGCTGAAATCGCATCATGGAAGCATTCCGCGATTCTTCATGCCATTTGAGAAGGCCCTGACACGCACCGAAGATTGGTATCGCAGCGCACTCCGCAATTCGCTGCAGAAACCCGGCAAGACTGTTCTTGCTGGTGTTGGTGTCCTCGTTCTCAGCGTTGTGCTCTTGCGCTTCGTTCCGGTGAGTTTCTTTCCCAAGGAGGATCGCAGCCAGTTTCAAGTCAACTACGAACTTCCAGAAGGCACGCCACTTTCGATGATGAAGGAACGTGCCGCGGTCGTTGATCAATTCCTGCGCAGTTACCCCGGTGTGGAAAGCGTCCTCGTTGCGATTGGGGCCAATGCAGAACGCAAACCCAACCTGGCAAGGCTCGACGTCAACCTCATCGCAAAAAACAGCCGGTCGTTTTCGCAAGAGGACATGGTGAAGCGGCTGCGCGTCGACCTGAAAACACGATTTCCCGATCCCGCAGACAAACTGGAAGTCTCGGAGCAATCCGGAAGCGGCGGCGGTCGGCAGCAGCCCATCCAGATCATCCTGCAAGGCAACGACGTCGAGCAACTGAGCTCATTTGCCAACAGTGTTCGCGATTGGGTCAAAGGAAATATTCAGGGCGCAGTGGATGTGCAAACCTCGGAGCCACCGCTGGTCCAGGAGATCAAGGTCATCACCGATTCCGTGCGCGCTGCCGACGTCGGCATGAACACACAACAAATGGGTTTTGCATTGCGCACATTGTTTGAGGGAATCAAGGTCGGAGAAATCGAGGATAAAGGCGACAGGTATGATGTGCGCGCCAAGGTCGCGGATATCGATTCACAAAATGTGTCCGACCTTGCGGGTCTGACGCTGCCCAATGCCATGGGGATTCCCATTGCGCTCACCAGCATCGCCCACATTGAACAAAAACCGGCACTGTCGAAAGTCGAACGACTGGGCGGACAACGTCAGGTTGTGGTGCTTGCCAACTTTCAAGGAAAAGACTTGAGCGGGGCCATTGCCAAAGTCGAAAGCCACGTCAAGAGCAATTTGCCCAAAGGCATCACCTACAGCTTTGAAGGTCAGGCCAAACTTCTCAAGGATGCGATTGGTGCCATGCTCGGTGCACTCGGTTTTGCAATCATCCTTGTGTTCATCGTTCTGTGCGCCCAGTTCGAAAGTTATCTGACTCCTTTCGTCATCATGATGTCTGTTCCGTTGGCATTCTCCGGGGCATTCGCCGGACTCCTTGTCACCCAAAAGGCAATGAGCATCTACGCGATGATTGGTCTCATCATGTTGATGGGCCTGGTGACCAAGAATGCAATTCTCCTCATCGACTTCACATTGGGTAAAATGCGCGAAGGAATGGGCATGGTCGACGCTCTTGTCGAGGCGGGTCCGATTCGTCTGCGCCCCATTCTGATGACCACCGCTGCCATGATTTTTGGAATGTTGCCGATTGCCATAGGCCACGGCGACGGCGGAGAGGCCCGAGCACCCATGGCGGTTTGTGTGATTGGCGGACTCGTGAGTTCAACAATCCTCACCTTGATTGTTGTTCCGAGCGTATTCGTGCTGGTTCAAAACGGACGCAACTGGGCAGGAACAAAAATCGCAGCGCTGAAAGCATCTGCACAAACAACCTTGTCCTGAAGAAAAAACTGAACCGGACTTTCAGTGACTGGCATTCAAGGCGTGAAACCGATCACAATTTCAACGTCGCTCTTTGGATCCAGCCCATCGATGCGGACACTCAAACCGTCTGCTGACAATTGGACACGTTCTGGAGCAATGAGCTGTCCTGCCACCTTGACACCGTTGATCTTGGAAGCTTTTTGCGGCAACGGGAAAACAGGTTCGGGCAATGCGGATTTCGCAAGCGACTTGGCAAAATCCGAGTAGTCGGTGCTTGCCGTGATGTCGATGAGAAGACCATTCGTGGACTTGACCAGTTGATTGTAAGGA
>JBMSQQ010000031.1:0-34789 GCA_049423385.1 Silvanigrellaceae bacterium
CGCGTGCGGCTCTTCCCGCACTCTGTGACTTCTTTCTTCTCTTTTCAAAGAACCTTGCTCTGCAGGAGCTGGTGGCGGGGGCAGGACTTGAACCTGCGGCCTTCGGGTTATGAGCCCGACGAGATACCAACTTCTCCACCCCGCGTCTCTCAGAGCGAACCGGTGTTTACCCACGCCGCGTGGGGCTGTCAACACCCTTTCAAAAAAAATTTACGCGTTGGCCACAACGCCCTTGAGCCGCTGCCTCAAAAAGTTGGGAAGTGCAAAAGATCCCTTGTGAATATCCATATTGTAATAACGTGTGGATTTCTCGATCGCGAGAGCGCGTTCAACATCAATCGCCTCAAAAGGATGCGACGTCGCACTGGCGAATGCCCATGACCAATAACCGAACGGATAGGTGGGGATACTTCCGGCAAACGCCCACACCTGACCAATTTCACGCAAATTTCCATAGACTTTCGCGAGATCAATGCCATTCTCCCAGGGCGATTCGCATTGTGCCATGACAATTCCATCGGGTTTCAGAATGCGGCGAACTTCCTTGTAGAATGCTCCGGAGAACAAACCAACACCAGGCCCAATCGGGTCAGTTGAGTCGACAATGATAACGTCAAAGCTCTGATCTGCAGAGTTTTTAACAAACTCCACACCGTCGGCGATGTTCACCTTCGCCCGAGGATGATTAAGTCCAACGGCCGTGAATGGCAGATATTGTCTCGAGAGCGAAACCACATCGGGATCAATTTCACACAGGATAGCTTCGCGGACCGAGTCGTGACGCAAAACTTCTCGCAGTGTCCCGCCATCTCCGCCTCCAATCACGAGAACTCTCTCGGGCTTGCGATGAACAAGACATGGAACATGTGCAATCATCTCATGATAAACGAACTCGTCTCTCTCTGTGACCATCATAAGGCCATCGAGGGTCAAGACCCGACCGAATCCTGAAGTTTCAAGTACATCGACGCGCTGGAAGGGAGACTGTTTGGATGCCAAGACCTTTTTTACATGCAGGCCCAACGAGATTTCGTCGTTGTGACGTTCCTGGTACCAAAGGTCCAGGACAACACCCTCCTCGGCTGACGACTCGGGACTTGAGCTGTTTTGATTTCTCTGTGAATAATACATATTTAAGCCTCGCTGGATGATAGTTTTCATCGACGGGCGGCTTCTAGCACCCAGTGAACAGCGAGACAACCCGTTTGAACAATCTCGGAGAGACCTCTTGAAGATGGCTACCGATCAGAGAACTCAAAACGATTTACGAGTTGAAGAAAAATCAAACGCGCTTGCTGGAGTATCGGTCGGTCTGTGCGTTGGAGGTGGCATCGCGGCGCTCGAGAGCCCGAAGCTTGCACGGGAATTGAGAAGGATGGGCGCAAAGGTTCGCTTCATTGTGACCGAAGCTGCTCTGGACTTCGTTGGACGCACAGCTTTGGAATGGTCCAGCGCAAACCAAGTCACCCTGGAACCCTCTGGGCTTGCGCAACACATCGCAGGCGAAGACTTGGTGCTTGTCTTTCCAGCAACGGCTGACCTTATTGGCAAGGCAGCAAATGGAATCTGTCCGGACGCCTGCAGCACATACATCCAGAGTGCACTTGGCGAAAAGCTGCCGCTCTTTTTTCTTCCGACAATGCATGACTCTTTGAGAAACTCACCTGCCTTCAAAAACAACGTCACAACCCTCGAAGCGTTTCCTTCGGTTTATTTTTTGCCTCCGAGGGTCGAGGAAGGAAAATGGAAAGCTCCATCGCCATTTGAACTGGCTCTTGAGTTGGCCTTCAGGTTCAATCGCCTCAGATTGAAAAACCATCACGGAACAAATCCCACTGCTGTTGTCACCCTTGGGGGAACTCATTCGAATATTGACGTTGCACGAATATTATCCAACAGGTCGAGTGGAACGTTGGGAGCACTGCTCATCCGAAATCTTCTTGAAAGAGGAATTTCAGTTACGGCACTTTGCGGCAACATGAGTGCTCGTCTCGAGAATTGTTCAGGACTCAACCGACTGGAAGCGGCCGAATTTGATCAGATGCAGAACCAGCTCAAAGTCGTCAGCGCAAATCCGGATATATCTGCACTCTTTCATTTGGCCGCAGTTTCGGATTATGCAGTGGAAAAATCGTTCGCCGGGAAAATTTCAAGTTCCACCGCTGAGATCGAGTTGAAACTGAAGCGTCTGCCCAAACTCATCGCGCTTTCTGAGCTGAAAAATATCGAATACAAAGTGGGTTGTAAGTTCACGGCATCAAATGATGAAAGCGAAATGTCCAAAGCACGCAGACTCTTGATTGACCATAAATTGAATTCGGTGCTTTGGAATTGGGGGGAATCGGCGTTCGGGAATTCCTCGAGCGAAGACCATATACTGATCCAAGACAACGGCCTTCAAACCACTCTTTCGGGAAAAGCGGAAATTGCACAACGGATGGTGGATGATTTTATTAATTTTATCTCCAGCAAAAGAAGCAAAACATGAGCAGTTCAGACGCAGGTAACATTCCAATGGTTCTCAATGAAGGCTCTCCTACAATCGGGCGCAACCAATTTTACGGAATTTTGATTGCAGCCTACTCTTGGTTCGTTATTTCACTTCTGACGATCACTTTTGCCACTCTCGTGATAGTCTGTTCCCCGCTTGCAATGATCTTTGACAAACGCAGAAACACGCTGCACAAAATCGCAACTGGTTGGGCAAAATCAATTGCAATCAGTAATCCATGGTGGAAATTCAATGTTGATGGCCGTGAAAATTTGCCTGCAGAGAGCGTTCCCGTCGTATACGTGGCCAACCACCAAAGCCAGGCTGACATCATCAGCGTCTTCATGATCTCACGGCAATTTCGATGGCTCGCAAAGGATTCCCTCTTTAAAGTTCCATTCCTTGGCTGGGCAATGGCTGCAGCTGGTTATGTTCCTGTAAAACGAGGCGACAGACGATCGCACAGCGCCTGTATGAGAAAATCCCTTGAGCATCTCTCTGACGGAACATCAATGCTGTTTTTTCCCGAGGGAACAAGGTCTCCCGATGGAAGATTGTTGCCATTCAAATCGGGTGCATTCAAGCTCGCCATGGAAGCAAAAGTTCCCGTCGTTCCGTTGACCCTGCAAGGTGCTTCAGAACTTCTGCCGAAGGGCTCCATGATTCCATCCACGGCCGAGGTCCAAATAACGGTTCATCCCATGATCAAATGTGATGGTCTCAGCGAAGCCGACTTGATGAAGGAAGCCCGGCGCGCCATCGAATCTGCTCTTCCAGCCAGAATGACTTGAATTTGTCGCTTGCTCACACCTTGACCAACTGACTTCTCATGTGACTGATGATACACTGCGTGCAAACTCGTATTGCAGTGGAGATTCGGCTTGAAATTCAAACCGTCGAAACCTTCGGAAGTCACTCTCGCTGGCTTGTGCATCATTTTCTCAAACTCGTGCACAAGCACGGAACCCAGCAGCTCCACGGCACCAAAACTTTCAGACCGTGCAAATTGCGCACTTCCAAAAAGTCACCTCGATTGGACTTCATCCAGGCCACCAAAACTGGTCTTCATCAGCATTGACAGCCTGAATGCTGCAGGACTGGAAGAATACGTTGGCAAATTTTCGAGCCCACATCCTGATGGCTTCAAAAAGATTCTCAACAATGCAAACAAGAACTCATCGCTGTCAATTGCAAATCCAACAATCACAGCTTCATCTCACACTTCCACCATCACCTGCTCTTCGGCCGAGAAGCATGGAGTTTTTGCGAACTCCCAATGGAACGGTGAGAAGATGGTGAGCGGCTTCAATACCCCAATTCAAACAGAGACATTCGCAAGCACGCTCGCAAAACATAGGCTTAAAGTTGTCACTGCTGGTTATCCGGCTCTCGACAACTCCGAACAAGGACGGCAAGTCTCTGCGGGGTTTGCATATGGAGATGTTTATTCTCAGTCTGCAATCCTGAAGCTCGAAAAACAGTCAACAATCCAGCACTCATGGAAAGACAATTCAGGAAAAGAGATCGCAATGGTCTCTATTGACAGTGAAAAAAACAACAAACTCCTGGTCAAGTGCCTGGATGAACGATGCAAGGTAATGGATCGCCTGGCCAGCGGACTTGTTCCATTGGAGCTTTTTTCGAACAAGCGCAGAAGCACGGCCTATATTGTGCCTTTGGATGAAAACCTCAGGCAAGTTTACGTCTCACAGGTTGCAAGCAACATCTCCTTTCCGGAATCAACCGCCACCAGCCTTGATGAATGTGGAATCATTTTTTCACCTGGCAAAGATACATCTTTGTCGAAATTCGGAGCCAAGGCATTGGTTGCCGGAATGGAACATAGGCTCAATTTTTTTCGCGACGCATGGTCCCGGTTTCTCCCCAGTACCAACGCCGATGCCATTTTTCTCTATCTTGAAGATTTGGATGCTCTCAGGCACCAATTTGCCGGCGATCCAGCGGCTGACACGACTGTGGTGAAGCACCTGGAAAAAGTCGACCAACTGTTGGGAGAGTTCTTGTCTTCCCTGCCAAAAGCAACGAACGTTGTCATCATGGGCGACCACGGCATGTCTACAGTTCAGCGTGAAATCAATATTCGAAAAATCTTGCCCAAGGAAACCCTGGAAAACGCCCTCATGGTGACTTCGGGAGGTGCTCTACTTGTTTACGGCAGGCATTCGCAATCAGGAAAATCAATCAGCAGCAACCCGAGTGCTGCTGACCAGAAGTGGCTCCAGGACGCAAAAAAAGCGTTGGAAAAATTCCGCGTCGACAGCAACAGCCCACCCGTCTTCGAACAGGTGCTCATCAAGAATTCAAAAGAAATGAAAGCAGCTGGACTTAATCATCCTCAGGCCCCATACCTGATCGCATTTGCAAATGAAATTTTTTCTCTCCAGAACTCGCTCGAAGAAAAACTCATTCTGGCGGATTTGAAAAGCAGCCCAGCTTCCACCCCACGCCCGCGAGGACAGCATGGTCACTTCAATCAGAACCCATCTATGAAATCTTTCCTTTCAATTTGGGGCCCGCAACTGAACCAAGTTGATGCGAGTTCAATCAAGGCAAACCTCGATGTTGTTCCAGCTATTGCCGGAGCGCTGGCATGGCCATTGCCTGACCAATGTGCAGGGCGTCAACGATGATAATGCGGTGCAAAAAAATTATTGCATTTTCAATCTTGACTGCTTGCGCGACCTATACCGATCAGACTGCAGAGGTTCGAAGCAAGCTTATTCATGGTCAAACCAGCGAAGCAATTCAAACGCTTGAATCGAGTTCAATCGCGTCCAGAAAGCGGGATGAAGTCTTGTACCGGATGGAACGCGGAATGCTTCATTACCTTTCGGGAAATTACGACCGTGCGAACAAAGACTGGGAAAGGTCTTTCAGACGGTCTGAAGAGCTTTACACCACAAGTATCGCGAATACGGCCGCAAGTATCGCCATGTCTGAGGACATGACGGATTATGAGGGCGAGGACCACGAAAAGGTTTTCCTGCCTATATTTTCTGCCATGGCTTGGTTTTCAACAGGTGACCTGAATGCTGCCTTGGTTGAAATTCGCAAAGCATACAACCTGATCAGCAAATTGAAACTCGACAGTGATGGAGAAGTGGCGCGCATTGATGGATTTCCTTTCCTGGTCTCGGGGCTACTGTACGAAGCCAACACCAATTGGGATTCAGCAATCATCGAATACAGGAAGGCTTTGAAGTTTTATCGCAAAGCTCAGAGTGATGCATTCAGGTCAGTGATAAGGCTGACCGCAGATTCGCTTTGGCGAGTTGCGGAATTTCGCAATCGTACGGAGATAGTGAAAGAACTCGAGGAAAATGGGTTTGCTCGCCCAGTCAACAATCTCGAGACCGTCATGTCCAAAGGCGAAGTATTTGTGGTCGTCGAGGGAGGACAAAGCCCAATCAAGGTGCCCCGCGATCATACCCTCCAAGGTTCGGAAGGTATCATGAACATCTCATTTCCCACTTATCAGGCCATCACGCGTGCAAGCTCATTCACCGTCATGAACTGCGATGGAAACGAGTGTTTGCGAACCTCCAAGGCGTCGGACATTGGAATTTTGGCGGAAACTGCTCTTGAAAAGCGCCGAATCAGGGACTTTGCAAAACTTGTGGCTCGTCTTGCCATCAAGGCCGGAACCCAGGCTGCCGTCCAAAAACAATTCGGAGAGGCTGCCGGTTTTGCAATGATGTTGGCAAACGCTGCAACGGAACGCGCAGATACCAGAAGCTGGACTCTGCTGCCCGAAAACATCCAAATTGCCAGAATTGTAGTGAACCCAGACACTCCTGTGAGATTTTCATCGGCCAATCAATATACCGTGAACGGTAACTCCTGGGTCGTCAAAGTCCCTCGAGGCAAAAAGAAATTTCTTCGCATCAGGACGATGTACTGATGGTCAATGCCGCGCTATCCAGCCATATTCAGCCATCAGCCCTTGAATCAGGGCCGGTGCATCGAAGGAGACCAAACGTTCTGTGCCATAGCTCAGCGGCATCGTTGTTCTGAGCAGCGTGTGCACCTGGGTCTTCATGTCGACTTCGGGATACTGCGAGGCAGTCATCGAGAGTACAGCAGCAACTTGAGCAGCAGCCAACGAAGAGCCGCTCATGAAGCCATAATCATTTCTTGTCAGTGTCGAATAGATTCGTTCTCCCGGAGCCAACAATACGGTTCCAAGATCGTTCGGTTCCAAATTACTGAACCAAGCTGGACGCGAACAAAAATCCATTGCCCCCACGGGCAACAATGAACCCGGAAGATCCTGGAAGCGGTTCGACCAAGATGCCGGATAGACTCGCTGCGCAGCTTGTTTTCGACCCGTTTCCAAATTTCCGGATGGTACAACAACAACGACATCGTGCTCGAGAATCGTACGCACCTTTTCTTCTAGACTTTCCAAAAACTCGGGGGGTATCCCGTCGGATTCGAAAAAAGCCCAAGAGAGAAGAATCACACGGGTCAATCGGGTTCCTCGGCTCTCTTGTGCAAGCAATGAAACCTTGATGGAGTCCAATGTGTTCGCTACGTCCTGGCCGGTGATTCTTGGACCCTCTTGCGTCGAGTGAACGGTCAGGGGGAACAGGGTGGATCGAAGACCAGGGATCACTCCAACTGCACCATCGCCGTTTCGTAGTGCCGACATCGTTCCTAGCACATGAGTTCCATGTGAATCCGGCGAGGGAAGCGGATTCCGACCAATTTGTTTGACTTTGACCAACCCTTGCAGATCAGGATGAGACAGCTCCGCCATCGAGTCGCTCACCCACACTTCCCCGTAATGCTCACCCGGATTCAGCATTGCTGAATCCCAAATTTTGGCTGATGAAGGAGTCAATGGATTGGTTTGCGGGCAAGTCAAAGTTCTTGAAGTAAAACGTTTGCCGCCCAGACCTGGACTGGTCCAATACGAGTTCTCCTCAGCCTGTGCCCCACGCGCGGAGTTCAAGTTTTGGTCAAGCGTCAAAGGAAATCTTTCAAACCAGGAATTGGGCCATGACAATAGATGCCATTGCAGTGCGAGCCCACCATCTTGCACAGGCACCACGTTCATCGCCTGCAAACGCCCCAAAACGCCGTCCGAAAGTGTATTCAAGGGAAAGCGCAAGCCCGACGCATGATCCAATGACCTGGCCCTCATGCTCAATCCGGTCGCAGGTAATATCTGGATCATCAAGAAAGACAGGCAACTTATAGAGACGAGTCCCAACCCGACAACGGAAGCGACCGAGGGGTTTTGCCAGCCGACTGGCACATAGGACAGAAATCTCTTAATAATTGGGTGCACGGCACTTCTCCAATCCATTACTCAAGATCGGAAAAATTTGCCGAAGCATTAGTTTTTATCTGATATTTCGCGCATTCGAGCGCGCTGAGAGGGGTTTTTGGCTGATTCTCAAAACGGTCTAAAGCAGGAATTGCCCCTACACAAAAAGAAGGCTTTTCTCCTTTGGTTACATATAGTTAAAAACCACAGAATGGAGTACATTTTCAGTCTCCTGGCAGGACTTGTCTCAATTGTTCCCTCGACTGCCCTCGTGCTGCTCGTGACGTATTCAATTTCTCTGCTTCAGGGCTCACCAAGACCAATTACCTGGGCAGAGCTGTTGGGAGAACATGCGAGTCGCTGGTTGGGTCCCATTGTCCGTGAAACACAATATGAATCGGGCTTAAGCCTCGAATTTCAGAAATGGTTTATTGCACCAATACTGCTCGCCGTGGGTCTGTGCGGCAATTTGCTACGCTTTTATCAAGAGTTAAGCATCGAGAATATTGGAGAAAAAATTACACGAGACCTCAGAAACAGCATCACCTCGAAATATTTGGGTTCAGCCTATTCAGCAGCACGGAAAACATCCGGCTCGCTGATTGCAAGTTTTCTTGGCGATGACAGTCGCGAAATCCGTCAAAGCTTCACGCGTCTCTGCGGAAGTGTACCGATCGAGTTCCTTTCTTCCTTTGTTTATCTCTCAATGCTTGCACTGTTGGACACCCAATTGTTCGTGCTTTTTTTCGCGATTTTTTTACCCTCGGGCATCGTCATCAGAGCGAGTGGAAAATATCTGAAAACGCTTGCACGCACGGGGGTGAGTGTTCAGACCGAACTCACGCAGTCATTCCTTGAAAAAATGAAGGGCTGGCAAACAATACAGTCATTCTCTTCACAGCAGTTCGAACGTTCCAGATTCGAAAACAAAAATTTCACAATCTACAACATCTGGAGAAGATCAGCGAGAGCCAAGGCTCTTTCATCGCCGAGCGTGGAATGGCTTGGGATTGCTGCCGGCGCATGTGTCCTGATTCTTGCCTTGAGAAGGGTTGCAGAGGGTGCTCTGCCCAGCAGTATTCTGATGGCATTTCTCGTGACAGTCGCTCAATTGTCAAATTCTTTTCAAACCTTGGTCAATCAATTCAACAACACGAAAAAAGGAACCGCTGGTCTTCGCCGGATTTTTGAATTCCTTGATGAAGTAAAATGCCTTTCCACTGAAGACTTTAAAACATCCGGACAATCCGACTCCCATCAGAAAAATTTTAATTCCACTTCTGCGTCTCAAATCGAAATCAAGAGCGTTTCCATTCGACACCCGGAACGACCCGGATTGTTTCTGTGCACGGATGTCAATTGCGAGCTTCAGTCTGGGGACACACTCTTCATTTCTGGTCCTTCGGGTTCCGGAAAATCGACTTTGCTTGAGTGTCTGGCAGGATTGCGTCAGCCAGACTCCGGACAAGTGAATTTGCGGGTCGACAATCATGGAATTATTGTAAATCCATTCATCCCGGAGCATCTATCCATCTCTTTTCTCTCTCAGGAACCATTTGTGTTTGATGGCACGATTCTGGAAAACGTCATTTATCCGGAAAAAGTGATCCCGAATTCGGCCGATCAGCTGTCTCGGGCGCGGAATGCTCTTGAAAAGGCTTGTCTTGGGACGAAGCGACCAGATGAAAACGCATTATTTTTGTCGGGTGGAGAAAAACAGCGACTGGCATTTGCCCGAGGTTTCATTCAAAATCCTTCAATCTGGATGATTGATGAAGGAACATCGGCACTGGACTCCAAAACCGAGATTGAACTCATGCAAAACCTTCAAAAGCATTCAACAGATTCCATAAAGATACTTGTTGCCCATAGAAAATCTTTGCAATCGCTTGCCAACAAGCGAATCAATTTTGGCAGTTGAATTTGAAGGAGGAACATCATGTCAGCACTTCAGGCGATTATCGCCGATCAAGAGATCCACTCGCAGGCTTCGCTGTTCCAGTCAAAAAATCCAGCCAATCTTGAAGATATTGTTGGAACATATTCAAATTCCGACATCGATATTTGTCGCAGCGCCTGTAAAACGGCACGCGACGCGCTGGATGCTTGGTCAAACACACCAGCACCCGTGCGTGCCTCAGTCCTGCAAAACTTCGCGCGCCTCCTCGAAATCAACAAAACAGCCTTGGCACAGTTGGTCACCCGAGAAATGGGAAAGCCATTCAGGGAAGCGCTGGGGGACGTTCAGGAAGCAGTGGACACATGCTATTTTTTCATTTCGGAAGGCCGAAGACTTTATGGTCAAACAATCCCGAGCGAAATGCCAAACAAGGAACTGTTCACCTACCGACGACCGGTTGGAGTTTTTGCATGCATAACGGCCGGTAACTTTCCAGTTGCTGTTCCCTCCTGGTATTTTGTGCCTGCGCTGTTGTGCGGTAATACCTGTGTCTGGAAGCCCTCCGAGGACACACCAGAAACTTCTCTCGCATTCTACAAGCTTCTGAAGGCTGCAGGAGTGCCAAAAGGTGTATTCAATATCGTTCTCGGCGAAGGCACAACCACCGGCGCTGCACTGATTCAATTGGTCGATGAAGGTCTGATAGATAAGGTTGGCTTCACCGGAAGCACGACAGTTGGCCGCAGAATCGGAGAGATTTGTGGCCGGAATCTGCAGACTCCCTGTCTGGAGCTCGGCGGCAAAAACCCTTTGGTCGTTGCACCCGACGCGAATCTGGACTCCGCGCTTCACGGTGTCCTCTGGGCAGCTTTCGGTACCGCAGGGCAGCGCTGCACATCACTTGGCAACCTGATCCTCCACAAATCCGTCAAGGATTCGTTTTTGAAGCGACTTATGGAAAAGCTTTCAGAAATTGAGATTGGCGATCCAAAATCAACAAAGACGTTTTACGGTCCTCTGATCAGCAGCAAATTTTTAGAGAGTCACCTTGCAAACCTGCGGACCCTCGTGAAACCACACCACAAGCTTCTGACGAGCAAAAATGGCAAGATAATGGCTACTGGGGACTGGAAAAATTTTACCGGGGACGCCTCGAAAGGTCTCTATGCCTTTCCAAGCATCGTCGACAACGTCCAACAAGACGATGAAATCTATTCAACCGAAACCTTTGGTCCACTCATAAACGTCATGCAATATGAGACTTTGGACGAGGCAATTCAATTGGCCAACGCGACGGGATACGGCTTGAGTTCATCCATTTACACGAGCAGCATGGACAGCGCCTATCAGTTCAAAACGCGCATTCGCGCGGGCATGACAAGTATCAACAACAGCACAACGGGCGCAGAAGCGCATCTTCCTTTTGGTGGAAATGGGAAAAGTGGAAACGGAAGCCGCCAGTCGGGAATTTGGGTTCTTGATCAGTTCACCCGTTGGCAGGCGGTCAATTGGGACCTGAGCGGAAAACTTCAGCTCGCACAGATGGACACTGGGTATATTTCACCCAGTGACGTTATTTTGCCCACACAATTTTGAACACAGGGCTGCATTTCCTAGTGGACTGATTTGTACTCCCGCCGGTTACTCTGGAATTGAGTCGCCGTCGGGAGATTTTCATGGACGTATCCTCATCTATTGAGACATATCTTGGTGCAGAGATTGAATCCGAAAGATGCAGGTTGATTCCATCTTTGGTTGATTCAAAAGACCCTTGTCTGTCTGCATTGAGACAATGGTCGGTCCTCTCGTTTCTGCCTTCGCGACTTGAAAAGGTGCAAGTGGCAAGTTCCCTCAGCTTGAGCAAAATGCCCAATGGAAGTTGGACGGTTTGCAGTCACCTGCTGAGGGATCAAGAACAGGATGTCGTTGGAAATGCAATCAACTCAATGACACGTTCAAAAGTCAGAGGCTTCGCACATCGTGCGTTCCATTACTTCAAGAGTCCAGAACGTCCTCAACGCATCCTTTACTGTCTTGCCAGATATTGCGAAGAAGCAGAAGACAGAAGAATTGCAGAACAGCTCGCGCCTACACTCGCTTCGGACTTGTCGGACGCCTATCTCGCGAGGTCCTTCAATGCGCTTTACAAGCATGGAATAAAAAGTGATGCAGCATTGAAAGTCGCAATGGAACTGGTTGAATCACACATTGATGCGACCAACATGGACAGAAAGGCAGCTGTCGCCGCAATCACTTATTTGTTCTTTGCAGGGTCTCGCAGCCAAATATTGGAAATTCAAAGGATTCAGGACAAGGTGAGCATTCCCGAGCTCCGACGCCTTCTGAATTGGGGATTGCAGGAAATTGCCAATCTTTCAGAACAAAGCAGTCCAGATGAAAAGCAATTTTCATCAACTCGATTCTGGAAAAACAATTTGGGTGCGATAAATCCAAACTTCACTGGCTATGGGTGCTTTGAAGCAGATGACCTTGTCTCAGGATTGGATGAGCTGGACAAAAACAAAAATCTTCCCAAAAATCCTCAACTGACAGAGAGAGTTCTCAGTCTTGGGGACCTTTCCTGCTCCAACTGGCTCGCAAATCACAAGGAATTTGGAATCCAGAATGTTTTGGAAAGCGATCCTGTCGCAGTTCAGATCTGGAAAAAGCATGCAACACAGAACTCTGAGGCATTCAGGGATTCGGTCTTGAACTTCTCGCATTCATCTTTTTGGCACAGTGAAAGCCCCGAATTGCTCGCTCTCGCGCTTCCACCGCTGTTGATCAGAAGTCACTCTTACCTCAAGGCCAACTGGCTCTCGAAGACGGACTATTGTGACGACAAGCTGGCAATCAACATTCTCCTTGGTTTGTTTCTTGCGATTGAAAATGACGTTTTGAACGAGTCGACTCCAGAGAGCAATTTTGATGAAACCATCAATGAAATCTGCTCCTGCCTCGCATCTCGTCTGCATAAATCCTCAAAATCGGGAGACAAGACTCATCTTGAAATTTTGAGCTGCGTCATTGGCACGCCCCTGCGCAACCGAAACATTGCCGACCTTGTCTCGAATTGCACATTGTCGATTGGGTGGTGGGACATTGCACGTGCATTTCTTCACGAAACACCATCTCAAGACATCGAGTCGGTGCTGAGTCGATTCGACTCGCTTGCAAAACAGCCCCCTGGAGGCTCGTTTGATGAAAAAGAAATATTGACTCTCGCGCGCACAACGGCGTTGTCAATCCTCAACGCCAAAAACAACAAGCTCGATGAAAAAACAAAACAGGAACTGAAGAAATTCGCTCAACTGTCGGAATTTCTTGACCCGAACAGCAACGTGTCCACTCTATCCTCAGACAGTGAAGAAGAAACACAAGAAGGAGAAGAACAGGAAGGAGTTGCCGCAGATTGGTCTGGACATGCCGTGGTTGATCGGCCAATTGCGCGCTGGGGTGCAATTTTGGAAGTTCAAGTCATTTCCAAGGGCAATCCCGAACAATCGAGCCATGGGTCGAAAAGCACAATAGAGGAAATGCTCATCGAAGCCATGAGGACTGCAAGCCATGTTGAAAAAAGGTGGATCGCCAGAGCTCTTGCCACTCTTGGATCGGACAAAGCAGTCAAGGCGCTTTTGTATCAGGGTCTGCAACACATAGACTCTGAATTTGTGGCCCACACCATTCGTGAGCTGCTCCCATCCGCACACCCTCGTGCTCAGCAAGCCCTGATCCGCTGTGTTGGAAGAAACGCAATTTCCGACGAGTTGAAGCTTGGAATTCTTGAGGACATGACAATCCACAATCCTGCAGAGATACTTCAGGAGCTGAGGACGCTTGAGATTCTCCGCCTGCCACAACATATCGACGATGCCGTCAGGGACGCTGTGGGCCGAGTGGCGGCAATGATTGATGAAAGTGAATCGATTCAAACCGAAGCCGACCAGGGCAAAATCATTCGAATCAGTGGACAGGACATTGATTCAACCATCCGAAACCTTCTTCCAAATCATGATCAACTCAATGTTGATTCCAGGTCTGCATTGCGAACGGCGGAAATGATACTCGTGCAAAGCAAGAGCTGGACTCAGGGCGGCATGGACCTGAGCCCGATCGTGAATATGCACTGCAAGGCTGTTGAACTTGTATTAAGAGAATCTTTCGAGCCATTTACAGATGCGCTGTTGCGCAGGGGACAGTTGTCCAGAAAATTGGATATCCTTGGATACGCACGACCAATTCCGGAAAAAATGCAGGTTTTTGAAGACACACTTGCAAATCTGCCAATCATTAAAACAATTCCCTACTTTTCGAAATTCAAATTACGCAAAATGCTCCGTGGTGTCTGCCTGTATCGTCCGGGAAAGCGGTTCACACTCGATGGTCCCAAGGCCTTCGCACTGTTTTTTCTTGTCGTGTCTAGACAGAGTTGTCCATTCGGTTTGGACAAGATGCTGACTCTCGGCTTTGAAAACGATAAAGACCTCTTCGAATACATCAAACTCATTCATTCCCTGCAGGACAGCAGAAATCGTGCAGTTCACGAAGGCCTCACCTGGGAGGCAAAAGATGAGATTGAATCCATGCGGGCACAAGCTTTCAAAATTATCGAAATCACGCTCAAGATCAAAAGGCATCTGGTGGCAGGCGACGGCAAGCAGCAAGCGAGTGGCGCAATCGGATTGGGAGCATAATCGATCATGGGTCTGAGAATACAAACCAACATTCAATCGATAAACGCTCAACGCCAATTGGGATTGTCAACGTCACGATTGAATTCCCATATGGAAAAACTCTCAAGCGGCTTTCGCATCAACAAGGCTGCCGATGATGCTGCGGGATTGGCCATCAGTGAAAACTTGAGAACAGAAGTTCGAGGAATGCAGCAGGCTCGACGAAATGCCCAGGAGGGAATCAGCCTCGTCCAGACCGCCGAAGGTGGATTGAACTAAATCACAAACATTCTTTCGCGACTCCGGGAACTCACAGTCCAGTCTGCCAGCGACACGATTGGACCGGTCGAGCGTGGTTTTTTGCAAAAAGAATTTGGTTCACTCAAAGAAGAAATCGACCGCATTGCGAATTCTGCCGACTTCAACGGCACGAAGCTCCTCGTGGGAACGAACCAGTTCCCCATGGAGATTGAGGAGCAAGGCAATACGCCGCCACTGGAAATTCAGGTTGGTACGAATTGGCATCAGATTCTTGATGGCCGGGAACAAGAAAATCCGGTCAACATTATTCGCATCGATGTCCAAAACATGAACGCCCTGACAGACGGTCCTGGTTCCCTTGACCTCGGGAGTTCCCAAAATCCGGAGGGAGCACGAATCGACACGAAGGAGTTGGCGCAACTGAGCATGGATAAGATTGATCGCGCGATTGAAAAAGTGAATGGTTACCGTGCAGACCTGGGCGCGGTCCAAAACCGGCTGCAAAGCGCAGTGAGCAACCTTGGCATTCGAATCGAAAACCTCGACGCGGCCAAGTCACGAATAAAAGATGCTGATTTTGCTGAGGAAACTGCCGGAATGACCCAGCAACAGATCCTCCAGCAGGCAGGTGTCGCTGTGCTCTCCCAGTCGAACCAGCTGCCCCAATTGGCGCTCAAACTTTTGGGTTGAATTGCCCGAGTCTTTCATATAAGACGCCGAACCCTCGAGGAATTTCTCGGGTCTATCTGAGGCGTCAATGTTCTCATCAAACAATACTTCAAAGATTTTCGTGCGGAATGTCACCGTGCTGGATTGCGCTGTCTGGACCCTCAACAAGGGGCCTGTTGGCAGGTCCTGGTCGGTCGATGTGGAATGGTCTGGCCAGACCGACTTTGAAGGCGTGGTGATCGATTTTTCGAATGCAAAGAAACTTGCCAAGAAAGTGATTGACGATGAATTTGACCATCGCCTGATCATTTCAAGCAAGTCCGTGTCCAAGCGGTCCAATGGAAGAATCCTTTGTCTTCCTGCGTTGCACAGTCAACACGAAGACCGCTTTTTGCTCGAAACATACTCTGATTCTCTTGCAATATTGGACCAAAATATTCTCGAGGAATTGACTCGCGATTCGCTTGGATTGCTCGAGGCCGAAATTGCAAATGCAATTTTGAAAAAATCTCCGGAAAACGTCAGCAACGTTAAAATTCGCCTCACTCCCCACGCACAGATGACAAGCCCACGCTATTTCAACTACTTGCACAGCCTCAGACTTCACTCGGGGAACTGTCAACGATTTCATGGTCACTCAAACATCATAGAAGTTTTCAAAAATGACAGTTTGGATGAGAACGCTTCAATAGATGCTGCAAACCTCCTGAACGGTAAATACCTGATCGCTGACTGCTACTTCAAAACTCCTGAGGATTCTGTCTTGCTTTCCGAGATCGACGCCATCCTCAATGGTTTTGAAATGAACTCCGACCAATACACATGGCTTTCGTACGAAGGGACTCAAGGGGTTGTGAATGTTCGTGCTCCGCGCAGCCGCATCATCACGATGCCCTCGGAAAGCACAATTGAAAACATAGCCTCTTGGCTTTTTCAGAGTCACTTCAATGCCTCTGCCGAGATGAGGGTTGAAGCTTACGAAGGTCATCATAAAGGCGCGATTTTCCCATGAGCTCCCCAGTCTCTTTGCTGGTGAATGAAATCTATCCCTGTCTGCAGGGAGAGGGAATCAATCTCGGAACACCTTCCATCCTGGTCAGGTTGCAAATCTGCAACCTCCGCTGCTCATGGTGCGACACGCCATACACCCATACTGCCAAAAGCGATCCTATGGATTCGAACGACAAAAGCAGCAAACAGCGGTTCCAACGGATGCTGATTTCAAAAATCGTCGAAGAAATTTCCAGACATTCGACCACACGCCATGTCATATTGTCGGGCGGCGAACCAACTCTTCAGAATTTTTCGTCACTTCTCGAGCAACTCTCTCAGACGCACTCGATAGAAGTCGAAACAAATGGAACTCAAATTCCTCATCAGCTGCACAGTACTTTTCAGTTCAGTCATTATCGAATGGCACAGTGGAATATTTCACCCAAAGGCAGGAACGCGGGAGAAGATGTTGATTTTGAAGCACTGAAGCACTGGGCAGATCTTTCCAGGACTCAAGACAAAGTCTTCTTCAAGTTTGTTGTCAGACAGAGGCATTGGCAGAACGACGCCGAAGAAATATTCGAAATTTCCGAAAAACTTTCATTGCCCACCGAGAGAATACTGGTCATGGCTGAAGGCACAACTGCCGAGAGTCAGCTCAACAATTCGTGGCTGGAGAAGATTTGCTTGACGCGGGGATGGAGAATGAGTCCCAGGCTTCACGTCCTGATTCATGGTCCGCGCCGAGGCGTCTGACAAGCCTCAGGATTCTTCGAAAAGGCTCTCCGGTTTTTTCCAACAGAGACTGTATCGCCTCTGTTGATCATTGTTCTCGTGGAAAATCGAAACATCAAGGACCCGTCGGGGCTTTTTGCAACCCGTTTGATCGAAAAAGTACGACCAGCCGGATGTTTCGACATTCTCCGCCCATTCAATGATGCAGATTGCCTTTGAGTTCAATTCAACTTCGAGACCAAGGTGCAAGAGCTCATCGGCACGCTTGATTCGATAGAGATCAAGATGGCAGAGCTTGCGAATCCCGCTTGCCCCCTGCTCATTCTCAATAACGTTGACGATTGCATATGTTGGGCTGCTGACTTTCTGGACAAAACCCAGCGAAGAAGCAATTTTCTGAGTCAATGTGGTTTTTCCGGCTCCAAGATCACCACTCAACAACAACCAATCGCCAGGCATCAAACTTTGTGAAATTGCCAAAACGAGCGGTTCAATGTCAGCCAATGCACAATCGAATGTGAATTCAACTCCGGACAGGAGCGACCGCTGAATTTCTTCCTTTAAAAAATCAGACATTCCAAAGCCCAACTCCGGCTGAGAATCAAAAAGGTTCCACGACTTTTTCATGCTTCAAAAACGAACTGAGCAAGGCAGCAACACGGGACGCGGTTTCAGCACCTGGTGCACTTTCCAATTTCGCCCTGAAGTCGTCTTTTCTTTCGCGAAGTTGCCCAACAAGCGAGATGATCTTCTCCCTGGACAACTCTTCTTCATTGCACCAGACCGCCCAGCCCTTGTCCGCAAAAATCTTGGCATTGATAATCTGGTCGCCGCGACTCTGATGAAGTCCGAGTGGGATGAGAATCATGGGCACCCGAGCTGCCGCCAACTCGAATATGGAACTCGCTCCTGCCCTGCAGATTGCAGCATCCGCAAGCGCATAGGCCAGCGACATTTCCGCCGAAAGAAATTCATATTGCCGATAGTTGACCAGGTTCGAAACCTGGAAGCCCTTTCCCTTGCCAACGATGTGAACAACGTTCCAATTGCCATCGAGGTCTGCAGCTGCATTCGCAAATTTCTTGTTGAGTGCTTCGGCACCAAGACTCCCACCAAATACGAGCAAAGTGGGTAGATTGTTTTCGAATCCAAAAAACTTTCGCGCCTCATCCTTGTTTCTCGCAAACAGTTCCGACCGCAGCGGAATTCCCGAAACACGAACCTTCTTTTTATAACGCTCAGGTATCCACTTGAGAGTCTCGGCAAAAGACACCAACGCACGATGGGCAAACGGCAAAGTCAGTTTCGTGGCCAATGCCGGAGTCGCGTCGGACTCATGAATCACAACGGGAACCCGATTCAACCATGCTGCCCAAACAACAGGCGCAGAAACAAATCCTCCCTTCGAGAATACACAACGAATCTTGTACTTCCTGATCCAAAACACAGCAGAAAGAAAGCCAATCACAATATTGAAGGGATCAAGAAAATTCTGAACGCTGAAATAACGTCTCAGCTTTCCGGTTCGGATTCCAACGTAAGTCCAATCGGGTTTGTTTTTAAAGACAAGGTCGCGCTCAAGGCCGAGTTTGCTGCCAAAGTAGTAAACTTTAATCTGACCTGAGTTGACCAATGGCATCAGCGGTGAATCCTTGTTTGACACTACCGCAAAGTGAGGAAGTACGTGACCAGCAGTGCCTCCGCCGGTCAGGCCCAACGCCACGCTTTCATTAGCCATGTTCCACCTCTTCAAGACTTTCGGAATTCAAAGATGTTCCTTGGTGTTCCAGCTGTAATGGTAATTATCATCTTCAAATTCCATGGCAGCCTTGGTCATCTTCAAAGGCGCAAACGTATCGACCATGACCGCAAGTTCATTGGTCTCGCGCACACCCACGCTCATCTCATACTTTTCAGGATGAGGACCATGGGGAATTCCGCAAGGATGATAGCTCATACTGTATTGCTCAATCCCTTTTCGGCTCGTGAATTCGCCCTTCACGTAAAAGAGAATTTCATCACAATCAACGCTGCTGTGTGGATAAGGACAAGGAATGGCATTCTTGGCGTAATCGACAATCCGTGGAACAAAATTCATCATGTAAAAGCCACGTGCTGCAAAAACTGTATGAATCGTCGGTGGCAAATGAATTGAGCTTGTTTTGGGCTGATAAGCATGAACTGAAAAGGCAAACGGATAACACCAACCATCCCAACCGACAACGCGGTAAGGAAATTCGGTGTACTCGCGACGAGACATCTGATTCAATTTTTTCACGAAAAATGGTGGATTTTCGTTCTCCGGCAGCTGCAGCAAGCGACTGGGCGACCGAAAATCACGATGAGTGAATGGCGCATCGAGTCTGAGTTGCCCCTGAGCCAAGCGAAACTCTCGCGGGATGCCAAAGTCTTTCGTACCTTCAACGATCATAAGGTACAAAGGTTTTGAAAATTGCAAGCGGGATGCCACTCCCTTTGGAACAAACAGATAATCACCTTCCGAAAAATCAATCTCTCCAAAGATTGTCTGGAGCACGCCCGCACCCTCAGCGACAAAATACATTTCATCAGCATCGGCGTTGATGAAAAATCCGTTTTCAGGCTTGTCGGGTCGAGCGACACCAACGGAACAATCGCTGTTGAAAAAGAGCGTTTTTCTTGACTCAAGGAGAGTTCCCCCCTGTGCCAACTTTGGAGTTTTCACATGCCGGCGTTTGAGAAGATCAATTCCGTCTGCAGGATCATGTGGAAATCCCGGATTTTTGAAACTGACAGGTTCAACTTTCACTTCATGGGTCGGTGCTCGACGCTGATAGAGTATCGAGTAGACGTCACTGAAGCCATCGCGGGTAAAGACGTGCTCAGCAACCATCTTTCCCTCATATTCAAAAACTGTATGAGGCTTGTCGGAAACGGCTCCCAGCCTTCTGTAATCGATCATGTCTGCTCCCGCGTCTGTTGTTCCACACCCGTTCCAAGTGCGGTATTGTCTCCACCCGGGTAGGAAAATCAACCCGGTTTGGCGATTAATGCGGAGGGTCACGGACGCAGTGGATAAAACTCTTTTGATCATTGGTGACCCCTTGGATGGGCTCAATTATGCTGGCGATTCTTCACTGGCTTTGGCTCAGGGTGGGCTCGAGTCGGGCTTCCGAATTCATTGGGCACTGCCTGAGCACATCGCACTCCTCAACGGTGAACCCATTGTTTCATTCCTCAAGGAAGTTCTTTCTGTTCCTGCGGGAATGCCGCCTGTTTGCGGTGATTCTCAAGAAAGTTTCCCATTGAGACTGGATTCCTATGAAAAAATCCTGGTCAGAAAAGACCCACCATTCGATGACTCCTACACAGACCTGTGCTGGATTCTTTCGCAATGTGCGCCGAGAAAGGTGATCAATTCGCCCGAATCACTGCTGAAACTTCATGAGAAACTGGCACCCTGGCGGATGGCAAAAGATGGAATTGTGCCCGACCACATGCTGGTACCCACATTGGTCTCTCGAGACCCCAATCACCTCTCCTCATTTGTGGATGAGCAGTTCTCGCTCGCAGAGTCGTTTCTGAACAGTCAAAGAAATCTGAGCGAATTCCACAATTTCAGGTTCCGTGTCTTGGCAAAACCCTGGCGGGGTCATGGCGGCCGAGGGGTTCATACATTTACCTCACGGTCGGAATTCGACGCCTGGACAAAGACAATTTCAGAAACACGAGGGACTCGTCCCGGACTCAACGACCTATGGATCGTTCAGCCATTGCTGCCCGAAATCCACACTCATGGCGACCGCAGGGTATTTATCGTCAATGGGAAAATTGCTTTCGATTTTGTCCGATGGCCAGCAGCCGGTCGCATTGAAGCGAACTTGGCTCAAGGTGGAACAGCAACCCTTGAGCCATTGCCCGAAGAGCTTCAGTCTGTATCCTTGACGATAGCGCGCATCTTGAAGAATCAGGGAGTCCTTCTCGCAGGCCTGGATTTCATCGGAAGCCGGTTGACCGAGGTCAATATCACCTCGCCCACTGGCATCAGAACATTTGAAAACCTGTCTGGTCGCAAGATTGCCACAAAGCTTTTGAGTGATTTGCTTAAAGACTAAGCCATTGGAGACGGAAAAAGACATGTCCCGACACTTTTTTTGCTTTTTGCTGTTTCCTGCTCTCCTGCTAACTCAGGCATGCATCTCGACTCAACCCTACACTTGGCCTCAACCTGCACTGAAAGCCCACCTCTCCGCACTCCGCGAAGGGTGTAAACTTGGAGAAACAAGCGGATTCAGCGCAGACGTCTCATTTTCCAGCCAAGGTACTGCAAGAATCGAGGCTGCCTGGGACCGTTCAGGAAATCTCAATGGCCAGCTCGTCAATCCACTCGGTGAAGATCTTCTGAATTTTCGGATTGAATCGAACGGCATATTGAACACCGATGTTGGGCTGCGGAACAGCCCGTCGTTGGCAATGGCCCTTGAGTTTCTTGCCGAGCTTGGCACATTGAAGACGAGATACCTGTTGTGCTCTGGTCTTTACTTTGCCGCCATGGATCAACTTGCGCCAAAACTCGGAGATGAAGTTTCCAGGGTCGAAGAAACCCTCAAGACACAATCATCGATTTGGAAGTTTTCGTCCGAACTGGTGCCTGTTATCAAAGGAAAAATAGCCACCGTGGATGAAATCCAGATCGCAAGCACAGTCAAATTGGCCGATGCAATCTTCAATAAAAAAATTGTTTCAATTCTTTGGACTGGAAAAAAAACAGGAAGGAGAATGGCGCCACAATTCCTGACCATCATCTCGAATCAAAACGAAATCAAATTGTCGTTCCTCGACTTTGACTGACTCGCTTGCCAACTTCGTTGATAATATCCGTGTTTTTTGCATTTTCTTTCTCTTTTGCCTCTTCATTTTTCTTGCGTCTGGCTTCAAGTGTCGTCACCATTGAAGAAAACGTGGCAAATGCCGACTCAAAATCTTCATCTGAAAGGCCTTGAACCCGTGTCAGAAGTTGCTGGAGGATAAAGTTGCGTTTCTGCAAGCGGCCCATGCTCTCGAATCGGGCAGCCTGATCTTCCATGGCTCGTGCCAGCTCCATTTCGCTGACTTGGTTCTTCATGCACCACCTCCCCGCACTTGCTCTGTTGCTGGAGAGATCGGAATCGAGGTGAGGTTTTTGAGCCTGCGCCACGCTGTTGACGTGTGCAAAACATTGCAAACCTTATGATGCCGTTTGCGGTGCTGTACCATTCAAGGGGTGGAGGATGTAACGGATGTTTCGAGCGCTCCTGGCACTTTTTGCACTGTTGATGATATCTGTTTGTGCCGCAGCCTACTGGGCAAATTACTGGTGGAATGTTGAAACCGTTTCGTTGAGCGCGCCAATCGATCTAGAAATCAAGGAAGGCGCCACAATACATGGTGTCTCAAACGACCTTTTCAAAAAAGGTTTGATCACGAAGGACCCAAAATTGTTTCACTGGGGGTGGAGAATCGTACTCCCGAAAGCAACCCTGAAGGCTGGTGATTACAAGTTTGAAGGCAAACTCACTCCAGCGAAAATCGCCCATATTCTTGCAAGCGGGCAGACAATCACAATTTCTTTCACCATTCCCGAAGGCTGGAATATGTATCAAATTGCGGAAAAACTGGAATCAGTCTTTCCGGCAAAACGCAAACCGGATTGGCTGAAGCTGATGACCGACAAAAAGCTCAGTGATCAGCTGCCCGGAAAGCCAAGCACTGTCGAGGGATTCTTGTTTCCCGATACCTATACCTTCAATCCTAAGTCTGCTCCGATTGATGTTCTCTCTACGATGATTCAAACGTTCAAAAAGAACTTTTCAGATGATCTCGTCGCAGCTGGAGAAAGACTTAATTTGAAGCCAATCGAAATCGTGACCCTGGCGTCGATCATTGAGAAAGAAACTGGAAAAGAAGAGGAGCGCCCACATATTTCGTCCGTTTTTCACAACCGGATGAGAATTGGCATGCGCCTTCAAACAGATCCAACGGTGATCTATGGGATTTGGGAGCGCTACGACGGAAATATCCGTCGTGATGACCTTAAGACACCAACTCCCTACAACACCTACGTCATACCTGGACTGCCACCTGGTCCCATCGCAAGTCCAGGAAGAGCTGCTTTGAAAGCTGCTGTAGAACCGATCAAAACCGACGACCTCTATTTTGTGAGTCGGGGAGACGGCAGCCACATTTTCTCAAAAAATCTTCGTGATCACCAAAAAGGTGTATATCAATACCAGATTCAGCCGGCACGGAATCGATCTGTCCGCAATTGAAAATTGGAGCCCCCATTGGAATCAAAGTCAAACTGGTGGAGCCGTGAACAACCTGCGGATGTGTTGTCGGGCCCGTCTTTTATTCGCCATTGGACAACCCAATCTTTTGGCAGCCACACACCCACCACGCAACAACTTCAGTCCATGACCGATTTGACTTCGCAGCTTTGGAACAAATTCAATACCGATCGTGCAAATCTCGATCGTGATTATATGTCGGATGAAAAGTCCTTGTCGGCATACATGGCGTCCTTTTTGCTGCCAAACATCGAACGCGTTCGGGCTGTCTTGTCCCATTCCAGAATGGTGAAAAAAGTTACGCAGCTTGCAGAAATTGAAACAATTGATGTGCTTGATTTTGGCTCCGGGCCTCTGAGCGCCACGATAGGCCTTCTTCTCGCAATGAATGATGTCAACAAGTCCACGGGTAAAGTGAATTGCAGCACAAAAAAAATAAGACTTACAGCTGTTGAACGCTCAGAAAAGGCAGTCAGGCGAGCACAAATCCTTCTTGAGCAGAGCCTTCACCCGAGTGTTGGAATTGAAGTTGAACGCGTCACGGCGATCCCGATGAATCGTTCTTTTCACGTCATTGTTGCAGCCAATGTTCTCAATGAAATTCCGGAAAAACACAGATTCAAAGTGATCAATTCCCTTTTGGGGAGCATGAACACCGAGACAGCAGCCATGACCGTGATTATTGAACCGGGGCAAGATGAACATTCAAAAAAACTTGCATCGCTGCGTGACTCCATTTTTTCAAGCGACCTCTCCAGGCAAATTGACTTGATTGCACCATGCCCGCACAAGAACGCCTGCCCATTGGGCCCGAAATCCCAACGTCGCGATTGGTGTTGGTTTAAAACCGAATTCGATCGCCCCTCGATTCTGATCGAGCTTGATCGTCGAACAAAACTGGATCACTCGCAACTTGCTTTTTCATGGTTGGCATTGGGTCGGGAGAACAGTGTTTCCGGACAGGAATCAGTAGCTGTTTGTGTCAGCGACGAGATGCCGGTGGGGCATATCAACGACGCTGACAGGCGGATGGAATATTTTAAGAACAATATCCTCTCTTCACAGAACAAGGACTCTTCCGTTGTGTTGGAGAAAATTGCACGCTCAGGACACAAGACGATGCTTTGTATGCCCACAGGACAGCTCGCAGGTGGCTTGCGGCTTCGCTCCGAATCCGACGAGAAAATTCAAAGAGGCAACGAACTGAATCCTTCATCAGCCTTTTCAATTGTCATCGCCGAACGCTGATGACAATTGAAAAGGCTCAATGGGCCTGATTGCGGAGCTTGCGTGCATAATCCCAAATATATTCGCCCGCACTCCAAAGACTGACGACAAGTGCCAGCCACATCGACACCAGTCCCCAAAATGAAAACGAAAAGAAGCCCCACTGCGAAGACAAGGTAATTCCAACGATGCCAACGTCGAGGAAAAAAGTCTTGGTTTTTCCCAACCAGCTGGAGGAAATCACGATTCCATCTTCATGGGCGGCCAAACGGAGAGCATTGATGCCGAGGTCTCGAACAATCAGAATCACGGCAATCCAGCCCGCCAATCGATGCTTTTCAACAAGAATAATAAGTGCGGACACGACCAATAATTTATCTGCAAGCGGATCCAGCAACTTTCCAAAGAGACTCTCTACGCCATATTTTCGAGCAATCCAGCCGTCAAAAAAGTCTGTTATGGCGGCCAGCGCAAACAGAATGGCCGCAGCCAAATCTGTCGAAGACAAAGGAATCACTTGACCGAAAGCCGAAAGCTCTTCCCCTTGATTCATCAATGCGACGACGCCTGGAATACAGGCAATACGCAGCACGGTCAGTTGATTTGGCAGCCGGCGTAGCCACGGGGAAACGTTCTGATTCATGCACATTGACCTTTCGCACGACGATTGAGGCGCGCGTACACCATCACACCCGGGGTTGCCATTAACACGAACGACCTGCAAGGGAAAACAATTCAGCCGGTTTAACCTTCCCCATTTCGGCCAGGCTACTTAATAAAGGGCAAAAGCCCTGCATTTCCTTGACGCACCAGTCGCACACGTTTAGTTACTGCACGTTCTCTTCAAAAATCAAAGTCATATAAAGACTGCAAGGAGGTAACCCGTGAGCGTTCTTGTTGGCCGTCAGGCTCCGAATTTCAAGGCTGATGCTGTTGTCAATGGCGACTTCAAAGAAATCCAACTTTCCGACTATCGTGGCAAGAAAAATGTTGTGTTGTTTTTCTACCCACTGGACTTTACATTCGTGTGCCCAACCGAGCTTCATGCCTTCCAGGAAAAACTCGCAGAATTTCAGAAGCGCGATGTTGAAGTTCTCGGCTGCTCTATTGACAGCAAATTTTCCCACTTTGCATGGCTCAATACTGCAAAGGACCAAGGCGGTATTTCTGGAGTCAAGTATCCACTGATTTCTGACATCCACAGAACCATCGCTCGCGATTATGACGTCCTGAGCGACGGTGGTGTCGCTTTCCGCGGACTCTTCCTCATCGACAAAAACGGCGTCGTTCGTCACCAGCTCGTGAACGATTTGCCATTGGGCCGCAACGTCGACGAAGCTTTGCGCTTGGTGGACGCCCTGGCACACGTCGAAAAACACGGTGAAGTCTGTCCAGCAAACTGGAACACCGGCAAAGACGCCATGAAAGCAACGAAAGAAGGCGTTTCAAGTTATCTCGCTAAACACTGAGTAACTTGTCGCACACGAGAGACGCGGAGTTGATTCACTTCAACTCCGCGTTTTTGCGTCAAACACACGTCTTTTAATCCAGCCGAAATGATCCAAAAATGCTATCCTTCTGATTGAACGTGTTTTTTTCCAAGGGACCAAAGCGTCGCCCGGACGACAACGTTGATTCTCTTATATTTGCTTTAACATGGTGCAAGTGTTTATGAGAAAACCTGAAATGTTGAAAATGCTGCTTACCACTGGGTTTCTTTTTGCCGCAAATTTGGCTCAGGCACAGGAGGAAATTCCCTCACCCACGGGCACACCTGAAAAGGACAGCAAAAGTCCCGTCACCGTTGGTTCTGAGGAAAACGTGGACGAGGGAAAGGCCTCCAAAACTGTCCAACGAAACAAAATCGCTGGCACAGGAATCATCTTTACGGCCCCAGCTGTTGATTTTGGCTACCTTGGCACCACGCCAAGCTCTTCGAACATCTTCAGCAAACTGGAAGCACCGTCATCCGGGTGGCTGGTCGAACCAAAAATTGGCTTCGGGATATTCAGCGAAAAAATTTCCTTGGACGTTCTCGCAGGAATTCAATTGGCAAACCTTTCCGGGAAGCGACTTGGAACAGTGCCGACCAATCGGCTTGCGAATGAGTCCCCGGACGCAGACTACAACAAACTGGATCCCGCCCAGCCCTACACAAATCAGAAGACAGCAACAATTGTTGAGGGTGATGGAAGAATTCGTTTTTCGGGTGGTTCGATGCAAGCAGGTCTGGCTGCTTCTGCCATTTTCGCCACCGCAGATCAAAAGATTTATTCATCAATTGCGGAGATTGGCGCACCTTATATCGTGATGGTCGGACCGCAATTTGTTTATGAACAAAGAATTCTCGGAAATATTTTCAGAGTGGGTGGCTCAGCCCAGTTTTCGGCGACCGGAAACCAAAGAAGCGCGATGAACTTCAGGATTGGGGCATCATACTCATTCCTGCTGAATTCTCCTTACTTGAAGGTCACTGAAAAGAAAGTTGTCAAATCGAAGACAACGATCCAAAAATCGATCGTGACTACACGGGAACAGAATGTGATCCAAAATGAAAATGTGACTTTCATTTTCGATTCGCAGACAATCAACTTCAAATTCAACAAATCTGAGCTATCCGAAAAATCGAATGCCTTTGTGTCGGGTCTGGGTCAGATTTTTGCTGCGCAGCGCTCCGACTGGGAGAAACTGACAGTTGAAGGCCACACAGACTCGAAAGGCAATCCGGAATACAACAAGCGGCTATCCCAGGCCCGTGCTGAAACGGTCAAGAAAGTATTGATTGAAAACGGCCTGAGCTCAGGTGATATTGACGCCATCGGTTACGGAAAAGAACGTTTGTTGATCGACCCCGAAAAAACCGAAATCGACTTTGCCAAAAACCGTCGGGTGGAGATTAAGGTCAAGGGCCTCAAGGATAGCCGAATTCTTCAACGTTCGATTACCAGATTGCAATCTGAAATTTTCCCGTCTTCGCAAACGCCACAAAATCAGGATGGCGCAGGTCAGGGAGAGCCCCAATGAAAATCGCAAAAATTTGCTTGCTCACTTTTTCAGCCCTGCCAACCCTTGTCATGTCCAGTCGTGCAGATGCCGCGCCCAAGAAAGGTGTCGACGGCACCGATCGCGTTCTTGATGCGACAACCGATGAAAAGAAAAGAAGCGTCAAAGGTGCATCGAATGGATTGAGCGCAATTCTTGGCGGCGAGTACGGCATACTCAAGGCAACACCGGATGACTCAACAAAATTCGCCCCCAAGAACGGGAACACTCTCGAATTGAAACTGTTGGCGGGATGGTTGTTCAAAGACTTCATGATCGACTCTGGTGCCGGCTTCTACTATTACAAGGTCAGAGGAAAAGAATTCATCAACGAGAAAAATGAAAAAGTGGACAACGATCGGGAACTTTCGGTCTCCGGCCTGCTTGTTGAGTTTTCTCCGCTCTATCGACTGACCAACAATATTTTCACAGGCGTGGTGACTCAAATCAGGGTGCCTGCGTTCAATGATTATTACTCGGAGGCTGCAGGTACAAGCCTTCAAATGACAGCCGGTGGGCAATTGGGTTTCCAGTTTTTTGATCGCGAGCTCAACAGCCGCGTGACCCTCAAAGCACACACAAGTCTTGGCTTGAAGGGCTGGAAAGACGTAGCCTACGCCATGGGTATCCAATTTGGACTTCCCTTCCGTCAGCCAGATTCCTTGATCATCCGGAAGACAACCACCGTCAACAAACTCCGGGAAGTTGTCGAATATCGCAAAAAGGATTTTACAATCACGCTGACAGCGAATGTTGTGAAGTTGGCTCTCGACAACGTACTCACTTTCTATGTTGATCCAAGCGGACGCCCGACACTGACCCCTGAAGCGCAGGTCTTTTTGTTGAACATTGGCAACTCTCTCACAGCAAATGATTATTTGTGGGAAAGCCTTCGGGTCGACGCGCAGTCTCCCGGGCACATCACATCAGTTACGGATAGTTTGGGATCGATCGGAGTGCCTTCACGAAAAATCAAACGCGGAAAGAGTCTCCAGGAAGTTGCCGACGGAGGAAACGCCAGCGTCGACTTTACCTTTTCTGGCGTGAAAAACACTCAACAGCTTGCAGACAAAATCAGGGAAGCCATGAAAACGGCGAAAATTCCTGAAAACTGCAACAAGAATGGTGTTTGCGAATAACGGCGGGTTGATTTCAAGCGTCGATTTTCGAAATTGGCGGAATCGGCTTGCTGATTCAGCAACGTTCGGTGGCGGCTGGAGTTTTGCCCTTGAAAATTGAATCTATCAATTCCCGATAAGGCTCCAGCACAATGTAGGCAAGCGACGTCAACATGACTCCGCGTTGACCTTTGGCGACACCTGTCCATTGAAAGACACCTAGTTGTTCGCCGACGGCGAGATTGGTCTCAATCAATTCCGCCAAGGCGGCGGGTTTCCTGTCACGGCATCCGAGAAGTTCCGCAAGGGCAAGCGCATTCTGACTCCCCCCCTGAATGAAACCTGAGACAGCTCGACACAGCACCGGGAAAGTCACGGGTGTTTCACAAACAACAGGGGAGGTTTCACCAAACTCAAATCCCGCAAGCAAAACGACAAGCGCGATGATGCTCAATGAACGTCTCTCTATTTCTCTCGAAGAAAACGATTTCACAGCCAGGCTTGCATCCTTGACCAGCTGCCTCTCAGTTGAAAAGGCTTCAAGACGCCAGGCGAGCAACAAGAGAGGGTCCCGAGAAATTTTCTCCAGAACCTCATCAATAGTTTGTCCCCACCTCTCTTGAGATTGAGAGACCATCTCCCGCCAATTCAAGTGTTCCGACAATGCCTGCCCCAGCATCTCCGTGCTGGGACGGAGATCGACACCCTGCCTCATCGCAAGCATTTGCATGTCGACGACCCTCAGAAGCAGATGCAGCAATTCAGAAGGATAGTGACCAAGCCCGGTCGCCACCCACTCATCCGGACGACAGACGACGATTCTTTGAACGACTGCCGTGCAGAACTCCTGGCTGAGAATCAGCCAATCTGGCTCGGATTCGAGATACCGCAGGACGTGAAAATCAGCCAACTGCTGATATGCAGCTTGATCGAGCCAGTCGAGAAGCAATCCACTGGAAATATGGGTCCGCCTCGACTGCTCTATGGCCAAAAGTCGGCGTGACTCGGGCGCAAAAACAATGAAGCCGAACTGCTGAAAAACAGCTGCTACAGCAGCCTCGTGAAATGCCAAGGCCAAGGGCGTTGCATTTTCCAAAAGCACTTCCTGAGCTGATTCACGCAGTACGCGGGCCAATGCCCTGTTTTTCGAAGCACTGTCCTGCCATCGCGCCAATTGTGAAAAATCAATCATCTGGTTCATCATTCCTTGAGCATCTCAAATTAGCGAATTGTCCGCATGGCCCCGGCTTGCCGAACAGCAATTTGACGGCTGGCATGAGTCTTGCAGCCGGAAGGATTGTTCATCCATGGAGGACTCCCGTGATCCCGGTCAGTGACAACCATTCTTGTGCCTCAACAATTCTCAAACCACCCGGTATGCCACGCAGAGTCAAGGAACTCCTCTTGTTTCTGGAAAAATCTCCCTCAGGCCTGGCATCAACGCAATTGTCGGTTGCCCTGCATGGCGAAGCTCGAATGTCTGCTCATGCCCCGGACATATCCCGTGCACGCCTCGAGGCAACAAGAAAACTCATCCAAAGAACCAAGCACAGGCTCGACCAGAACAACTCGAACTGGCGCCTGGAATACTGCAAGAAGCTCCGCGTTTGGCGAACAATAAAAATCGCGCTGAAAAATCCACAACCACAATGAAGTAGGCAAAAATGAGCCACTTCAGAGGATTCGAATGAATCATAATAAGCAATGAAGGAGAGATCAAAATGAACCGTTTTGCAAAACTCTCGCTGCTGCTGGCGGCAGCGCTTTTAATTGTTGGACTTGCTGTCGTCGTAAAGCGCAATCATCTTGAATCCGGATACGTGTCCGCAGGCAAGACTCAAGTCAATTTCAATATCACGGTGCGCGGCACCGGTGGCAGAGCTGTCAAGAACTCCCGAATTTCTCTCTATGATCCTGAAAAAATCGAACTTGGAATCACAGATCAAAACGGTTCACTTTCGCAAAAAGAGCTGGTCAACAGTGGGAGATCGGTCATTCTTCAAGCAGAAGGAATTGCATTCAAGATGCAACGGGTTGTATTGATACCCCGTTCAGCAACCTACAATGCGACCCTCTTTTTCGATCTGGCCGAAGTTCACGAGGGAAACGCAACTTTGGTTTCAGCTGCCAACACCGAATCAACATCTTTGGTCAAAGTTCAAACACCCGCGCCGACATTGTTGTCTTTTGAACTGCAGAACTCGAAGGTTTCGAATGATGCAAAGTCTGAAATGCGCAAGTGGATCAACTCTGCAGCTTCAAAACTGGGCATCACTTCTGGTATCCGAATCAAATGCACAAGTTGGGAAGGCAGCGCTGAAATTCATGAATGTGGAATGACGACAGCATCAGGCAAATCCATTTTCAGACTCTTCCGCACCTTACCGCTTTCGGAGCAGGCAAGCGAATCATGGCTGAAGGATTTTGATTCAGAAAATGAACCTGGGAAAGAGTTCATACCAGAAAACAGCGACCTGGTTTTCAATGTCCGCCACGGCGGAGAAAAATTCAGGGTCTACTATGCCAATAAACCATTGGTTCCATGGAAAGAGAAAAAGACATCAAACATTTACAGAGTAAACAAATCCAAAATGAAAGCGCGCGAGAACGACGATTCAGACCTTACGATTATCACTGAATCTCAACAGGTGCTGCAGAGAAAAATTTCTTCGGCAAGCAAAAAGCGGGCATACAGATTTCGAATTCCGAACTACAATGGTTTTGAACTTTCGCAACGCGAAGGTGGATCTTCAATCGCTAGGTAATCCGATTTTTACATTCACTTTTTGAGGCCTTGGAGTGGGTGCGACTGTGGGTTGCACCGAAATCACCTTCTCCTGAACCTGCTCATCGACTCGTTCAATCGTTGCAGTGACAGTGGAAGTTATTTTTTCAACTTCTCGGGTCACATTGACAACCGGCACCGGCACTGGAGTTGAAACAGGCAGAGGTTGAACTTCAGCTCCCTGAACTCTTGTTGTGTCTTCACTGGTCGAAGCTGGTGCCTGGGTGGAGCGGGTGGTTTGAGATGAATCACTCGGAACAGCTGTCTTGTTGGTGTCGGGGGTACGGTTGGGCGAGCTGTTTACAACAGTTCCACCGGGCGCGAAAATTGGCTTGACAGTTCCTGAAGCTCGCCGACCTTCTGGTTGCCTGTCTTCAGATTCCGATTTCACGGCTGCTGACTTTTTATTTTCCTTTTCTTCCGCGCCGGAACGATCGCCTGGTTTGTTGTTTTCCTTTTCCCCTTGGCCAGAGGGTTCGTTTGATTCCTCGCTGCCCCTCTTTTCTCCGTCCGGGCGCTCATCTGGTTTTTTCTTTTCGTCGCCGCCACCGCGGCTGCCGGAATTGTCTGGTGATTTTTCACTGCCCGGGACCGATGGGCCGTCCTCTGTGAAACCCATTTCAGCCGACACGGCGGGAACCAGCTTCTGTATCTGTTCCTTGCTGACTGGCTTGGGTGCCTCGGGCACAACTCCGGGGTCCACCCGTGTTGAAAAATTTGGCGAAACCGGAATGCTGACGTCGGGAAATTTCGGGTTCCTGACCTCAACCAATCCTGTCAACACGACAAGCTGGGTCGCACCATCGGGTGCAACGTTGATAACGCCGCTTGTTCCACGAATTCCCATGATCGCAGTCTTGCTTCGGAATTGTGTACTTGTTTTCACTTTCGCTTTTGGATTTACAAAAAATTTGAGCTTGCCATTCAGGACATCAAAAGTGGATTCGGCCAAGCCGCCCGAATTTGCCGAAGATGCTCGCTTGAATTTTTCAATACTGACCGCAGATCTTTCATAAATTGTGAAGGAGCTTCCGTCCTTGAATCTCAACTGAACGATTCCTCCCGGGCCGGTCTCGACCTTGTCGGTTTCGCGCACCGAAACACCTTTCACGATTTCGACCTGCTGCTGGCTTCGAATGAGCTTCACCACTCCTGAGAACGCAGAAACTTCAGCCACGCCGGCGTCCGCTGCAATTGCCCTACCATCCACCCCGAAAAACATGGACAGGGAACAAAGTCCCATCCAAAGCAAACGGTTGTTTGGATTGACAGTGCTTGGATTCATCGGGATACCCCCAGAGCAACAGGCCCTTGAGTATGGTCGGTCGTTTTGAGTGCCGATTTGAGGCAATGTCAAAACTGACCTTCCAAGCCCTACGGCTCGCCATAATCAACCGCTGAGGTAAAAATAAAATCAATCATATCAGCGAAATACCAAAACTGGAAAGTTTGAGGCAATCCGGAAAGCGCGGACAAAAGAGGGATGCCGTTGCCAGGGCACGTTCTGGCTCGGTTTTATGTCTTTGCATCGGAGCCAATGTCGTGAGAATTGCGACAAGCAGCCCGGTTTTTGAAGTGGCGATTGTCACATCAAAGAAGCAGGTTTCCAAAAAGGCTGTGAAGCGAAATCTCACCAAAAGGCGTGTGCGGGCAGCACTACAGATGGTTGATTTGGCAACTCATTCGGAACGATTGGAAAACTCAGGCGTTTCAAGGATTACGCTATTGCTGGTATGCAACCGGGAAACCACGACAACCCCCTTTGCCAAACTTGTTGAAGACTTGCAAAAGGCCATTGCCCGCACCCTGGACCAGGTTTTCAGCCGCATCGGTGACTCAAATGAGCCAAATTCTTAAGCGTTTGGCTCGGATTTCAGAGTTGGCTGCCATTGCCTTGATCCGACTTTACCAACGGTGTATCTCTCCAGCGCTCGGACCGCGGTGCAGGTTTTATCCATCATGTTCTGAATATGCTTCGCAATGTATCGCAGTTCACGGAATTCTTCGAGGCACGGTTTTAACCGGCAAACGGCTTTGCAAATGCCATCCCTGGCATCCGGGAGGTGTAGACCTTCCACCAGGGCGATGAATACCGGACAATCAAACAACCTCAGTCCTTAGGGATTTAATCCGTGACCCTGAAATTGAAACAAGACTCTCTGTCCTCGAAAGCCAGGTTTATGCTCTCCGCGTCTACACTGGCAATTTCTCTTTTGATTTTTGGTGTGAGTCACGCCCAATCGATGATTGCGCCTGCAAATCCGGACTTTCTGGATCGGGACGATCTCGTCGTCAGGTTCGCGTCCCAGGGCGGATGCATCAAGGACCTTCAAATCAAGAATTTCAAGGAATCTCTTGGCGGAGAGGAAAATGCGAGGGTCACGGGTGGTCGTGTCCAATGTCGAGCTCTGGCTGTCAAAATCGGTCAGGAAGATCTGAGAAATAGCCCTGCCGAGATTTCGATTGCTGGACAGGGATCCGCCACGATTGTGCAAAAGTCGGGAGCCATTGAAGTCTCAAGAACGCTGCAACTTCGCGAACCCTACACCGGTGAGTTTTCTGTCATGGTCAAGAACACCGGCAGTGCACCTTGGAGTGGTCCTGTTGGCGTCGACGTTGGGCTCGTGTCGGAACCAAAGGATGCTGGTGGCTTGTTTGGTGGGCCCAGCATGGAATACCGCGAGGCAGTTTTCTACGCCGATGAAAAACTCACTCGGGTCAATCTGCCTTTTGATGAAAAAACGACTTTGAGCGTTTTGGAAGAAAAATCATCTTTCAAGCCTGAATGGGTTGCTTCAAACTCGCTCTACTTTGCCCTGGCTCTGCTTCCAAAGGGCGGCGAACTTTTCGATGTCAAAGTGATTCGCACAGGTTTCAATTCCGGACCGACTCCGCAATTGCTGGACCGCACGCTTTACGAGCTCTGGGTTTCAACAATTGTGAATGACCTCGCGCCCGGCAGCAGTAAAACAATCAATTTCGATTTTTATGCAGGTCCCAAGTCGAAATCAGCCCTCAGCGCATCTTTCAACTCAAAAAGCCTCTCCAAGAACATTGACTTTGGCTTTTTCAGCGTCGTCGCGTGGCCACTGTTTTACGTTCTCAAATGGTTTGAAACAATTTCGAAAAACTGGGGTCTTGCGATCATCCTGCTGACCCTCGTTCTTAAGATAGTGCTTTATCCGCTGACCGAGAAAGCCTTTGTGGCCGGTAAGAAGATGCAGAAACTTCAGCCTGAGTTGAATGCCCTGAAGGACAAATTCAAGGATGACAAACAAGCGCAGCAAAAGGAGATGA
>JBMSQQ010000032.1:0-34687 GCA_049423385.1 Silvanigrellaceae bacterium
GTTGATCAATGAAGGGCGTGTGGTCCGTGGATTCCTCGGAATCGATGGTCGCGACTTCAACGAACTCAGTCCCGACGTCCTGCGCGAACTCAAGCTCACAGAAGACAGTCAGGGCACCATGATCGTCGGTGTCGTGAAGGGCAGTCCAGCAGAAAAGGCAGACCTCAAGCCATACGATGTCATCCAAACAATGAATGGATCGCCAATCTCGAGTTTTTCACAATTGAGAACTCGCCTGGCCTTCACCAAACCCGGAACCGAGGTTCGCCTGGGAATTGTTCGCGACGGCAAGCCACTCGAAATGAAGGTAAAAATTGGCCAGTTTTCGCCCGAAGTTGCTCAACGGAATCTTGAAGATGGCGACGGAGAAGGATCTGGAGTCGCAAACGAGTTTGGCTTGTCTCTGAAAGCCCTCAATCCTGAACTGCGCAAGCAATTGGGACTCCGGGCCGCCAGTGGAGTGATTGTCACCGGTGTTTCGGACGACAGTTATGCCGCCTTTGCGGGTCTCCGCCGTGGCGACGTGATCACCGAAATCAATCGAAAGACAGTGAAAACCATCAAGGACGTCGAAACAGCTCTGAAGAATTCAAAAGACAAGCCGCGCGACCTTTTGTTTCTGATTGAGCGCAATGGCCGCAATCAGCTCATCGTCCTGAGACAAAGGTAACAACCTCAGGGGGACAACCCATGACGGAGACATCGTCGCAGCGAAGCCCATCCACTTCCATTCAGGTGATAGGTATTCACGTCGGTGGTGTCGCCAATCAGAAGTCTTCGCTGGTGCGGGCCCGCTGCAGCGTGCGCGAAATCCGCACTGGCATCAGCGACAGAAGGCTTCACGGGTTGATCAGCAATAGAATCCAGGAATCGTTGCCGGGAAGTGGAATTGGTGTTGCCGGCGCGCAGTTTGACGCCGAATCAGCCGAACTTAAAAATTCTCCTCTTTTTTGGGAAGCCTTTTCCTCTGAACTTGGACCCACGGCAAACATGGATGCCGACACACGCCTTCTGGACACCATCAGCGACCTCGGCGGTGCGCAGATCTTTTGCTTCGATGCCCCACTGACTTTTCCGAGCTGTACAACCTGCACACGCGCTTGCCGAGGAGTTTCTTTCTGCCCAGAAAAACCAGTGCAGGAAATGATCAAACTTTGGGAAGAGGACAAAGAACACGAAGCGCGGCGATCGAGAATGCCGGCACCTCACACCGAACGTCTTTTCGAGGCCTATGCCCGTCGACGTTACGACCACCTGGGTGCAGGCGGACCGATCGATCTCGAAAGCGCACTTTCAAGCAACAAGGCACCATTGACTGCACGGGCGAATCACCTTGCACGCAGGCTCAGCGCGACGTACCCGAATGCGATAATTGTGGAAACACATCCATGGCTGGCTGCCGTCGGATGGTCTCTTCACTGTGGCTATCGCTTGAATCATATTGCCGAACTGCGCCAACCCGACAGCGGACGCGTTGCTCGGGCAGGATTGTTGAAAAAACTTGAGCTCTCAAAAATCGCCTGCAGGTCGGCATCCTTCATGGAAGATCTTTTTGTTGAACTCAGTGACCACGTTGAGATATTCGCTGCAGCGATGGCTGCCATGGGCGGATGGGGACTCGTCAATGGCCTGTGCGACATCCAGCCCATGTTTGTAAGCCAGGGGTTGGCTGATCCATTGCAAGGTTGGGCACTCGTTCCCAGAGAGTTGGCAACGTATGGTTGGGGTCACTGATATCAAAACACTGAGCGGTTGGATTTTGCCTGATGGAACCTGGCAACCTGCCGAGGAGTGGTGGCACGTCTCAGCCCTGTACGACATGAAGGATCAAAAGCCCGAATTTTTTCCGACTCCACTGACGGATGCGCTCAAGTCCGGCGACGAAACAAGCATCCGCAGAGCAGCGTCGGAAGCAGGATTCATCAAGATTTCACGCCAACAGTTCGACCTTGTGGCAATCACCATCCATCAGTTGCGCACGCTGCAAAAGCTCGTGGAATACATCGATCCGGAAGCCGAGTTCATTGTTTTGCTTGAACATGGAAACAGGCAAAAACAACTTTCGGTTGGCAGACTCTTGAAACTCAAGTCTGTCCAACCGATCATCTGCTGAATTCAGAAAAATTGAACCGCCGCTCAGTTTGCGGGTGATGCCGCGGGGACTGGAGACGCATTTGCGGCAGGAGCCAGCTGAGCAGGCGCTGCTGAATCTGCCGCCGGAGACACAGCTGGTGCTGCGGCAGGAGCGGGCGTTGAAGCCCCTGAAGCTGCTGCCGGCGTTGCTTCCGGGGCGGGACTGGCAACCTGGGCCGGGGTCGGAGTGACGGACAAAGCCGAGTCCAATTCGCGGCTGACACCAAATTTTTCATGGGTCTTGACCCACGCCAGAGCCGTGGAAAGAAAGAAGAAGGCAGCACCGAAGATCCAGGTTGCCCGCACGATGAGTGCCACACCACCCGAAGCTCCGAAAAATCCGGCCGAATTTCCGCCACCGAAGGCTGAGCCAATTCCACCTTCATTGCCATGCTGGAGGGCAATAATCAGAACAATAAGCACCAGGCTGACAAAGACGAGCAGAGCTGTGAGGAGCCCAACGAGCATACGACCTATCCCTCCGAACATCCGGAAATCCAGACTCAAACTCCGTGCTATGGCACAAACCTTCAGCCGACTCAAGTTTCCCACCCGGCCGATCGCCACCTCCACGGGATAATTTCCCTTTACCTTTATGGGATTTCGCCTTATGCCTTTTTGGTTCGACCTTCACAAATGGTCAGGCTTTCGACTCCACAAGTGAGATACTCAGAATGGTTCGCTCCAGCAGTTCAAAACCGGCTAAAGACAAAAAATCCTCCGCCACGAAGTCCACAACGACAAGGGCAAAAACCAGCCCGGAAAAATCGGCGCCCAAGAAAGCTGCGTCAGGAAAGGCGGCCACTGCCGGAGATACTTCCAAGGCGCGGGTCACTGCTGCACAAAAGAAAACAACCACGACTGCGTCAGCCCGGGCAAAATCACCCTCGAAAGCGGTTGGAGCCAAACCATCGACACGCGAAGCGGCACCGTCCAAAAAGCAACAGGGTCGTCCTGAGCCTCGAACTCCTGAACTGTTTGAAGACGTCCCCCTTGAAAACGACACACCATCCGTGAGCATTTTGCCCGAGGCCTCGGACACGGTCGTTGATTCCGACCAGTTCCAGGTTGAACTCAACACGCCACCCGAATTCAAGACAGCAGAAGTTCCTCACTACAGCGAAACGGCAGGAGCTTCGCCCACTGCGAGCGAAGCAATGCCACCCGAAAAAGAAGTCACGTTCAGTTTTCTGGGATTCAATGATCAAATTCTCGCGGCCATTGAGAAACAAGGCTTCAATAAGCCAACCCGTGTGCAGGCTCTTTGCTTGCCACACACCCTCGATGGAAAGGATGTTGCGGGATTTGCCCAAACCGGAACCGGAAAAACTGCGGTTTATTTGTTGACTGCGGCCCACAGGCTGTTGAGCCAGGAAGAACGCGTCACGAATGCCAAGAAACCTAAAGTGTTGGTCGTTGTGCCAACCCGCGAACTTGCCGACCAGGTGTCGCAGGACGCAAAAAAGCTTTTGAATCCCCTGAAGCTCAAGAGTCTTGCAGTTTTTGGTGGAGTTGATGTCGAACGCCACGTCAATGAATTGAATCAAGCGGTCGACATCGTTGTGGCGACACCCGGACGATTGCTCGACCTTCACCGCAGCAAGAGCCTTGAATTCGATGATCTCCAGTTGCTCGTGATCGACGAGTGCGATCGGATGTTCGACATGGGATTCATCGACGATGTTGAATATGTGTTGCGCCACTTGCCCGCTGAAAGAGTACAAAAACTGCTTTTCAGTGCGACCGGCAGCGAAAAGGTCAAGGAACTCGCGTTCGAGTACCTCGAGAATCCAGAGTATATCGAGACAGATCCGGTTCGAATCACTCCCGAGAAGATTTCACAATCAGCATTTGCCGTGACCTCGGAGCATAAATTCCTGACTCTCATGGGTCACCTGAAGGCAAACAATCCCGAGTGCGCAATCATCTTCACAAACACCAAGGTGGTTGCCGAGTGGGTAGGCTACAAGTTGGCCTGCAATGGACTGAATGCGGAAGTCCTGACCGGCGATTTGCCTCAACGCAAGCGAATGACCCTGATCAAGAAGATCAAGGAAGGAAAATGCAATCTCCTGGTTGCAACAGATGTCTTGTCGCGTGGCCTTCATGTTGCGAATCTCTCGCACGTCTACAATTTCGATATCCCGGATGATGCTGAAAGCTTTATTCATCGTATTGGACGCACGGCACGCGCTGGCGCAACAGGCTATGCCATCACCCTCATATGTGAAGATTACGGCTACAATATGGGTGCCGTGGAAAAGCTGCTTGGTTTTTCCATTCCGCTCGTCAATGTTCCGAACGATTATCTGACGGCCAACGACGTTTCCGATTATCCCTTCGATGAAACCGGCAGGGTGAAAGTCTATGGACAATCATCGCAGACCGGCGATGATCAGCCGAAGACAGAATCTCGCGGACACGAACACCGACATGAGCAAAAACGTGAGCGCCACGTTGAAGGAGCCCGCCATTCAGTCGCAGTTGAGCAAGGTCCCGTGAGTTCCGGACGTCCCGAACCCACGCTCCCGCATCATCGCCGCGACAACAATGCTGGCCGTAGCATCCCAGCGCCTGCAAAATCCGGAACTCCCGAAGCTCCATCGCCTGGCCTTGGTCAACCGATGCCAGCTGCCGCAGCTTCAACTGCGAACGGCCACGCTCGCCATGCACAAGGGCCAACGCGTACGCACGAAGGACCACAGGCTCAACCATACAAACCACACGCAGCAGCTGGTGGAACATCGCAGGGTCACGGGCGCCACGCAGGTCGCGGAGCCAATTCGGGATCACCGGCTCCGGCTGCTGTCGGAAATGGAATGCCACGCCGCGACGACAAAGCTCGCGAAACGATTGAAATGGCTATTCAGGCGGCAAAGAAGGCCGCTGCCAAGCGTCAGGGCGGCATCTCAGGATCTCTTGAGACTCACTCCGGCGGCAAATCGCGCAGAAGCAAGGTGACTGCCCAAATCGATGAAATCGCAGCAACCGTGTTGAACACGGCCCAAGAGCGCCTGGGTGGCACACTTGGAAATCTGCAGGACCGTTTCGTCAATGGTCTGGAAGAAAATTTCCCACGATTGTCGGAGACATTGATTCGGCTTGGATTCTTTTCCAAACGGTTCACCGACGACAGGTAAAAAGCTGTGAACCGTAAGGGGCTGCCTCTCCTGAAAGTCGCGACCTTGAACACATGGCATGGCCTGGATGGCCATGGCACCCTGCGATTTGGCTCGCTCGAATCACGGGCAGAACGGATTGCCAGGCTCGAAAGACAAGTCACAGCTCTCAAAAATCTCAATGCAGACATTCTTTTGTTGCAGGAGCTCAATCCCCTGCCGTTTCGCGCCCATTGGTACGCCAGCAAATTGGGAATGCGAGCAACCTATGTGACGTGCAACTCAGGAATCAAACTGGGATGGGGTCCACCCTTCAACCTGAACGAAGGGGTTGGAATATTTTTTCCAACCGACTGGCAGTATCAGGTGCTCGGTAAGAAGAGACTTTCAGGCGAATTCAGACTGAGCCCATTCAGAATTTCAGCAATCAACAATCCGTTCTACAGTTTTCAGCTGCACGAATCTCGGGTTGCATTTGCGGTACGCCTGTTCATTCCTCCGGAAAAAAGGATCGGTGCTTATGAAGGCAGAACATCACTCATTGCTGTGGTCGCTCATCTTCATGTTTCACCGGCCCAGACTCCGCGGAATCAGAAAATTGTCCAGCAGGCCTTTGAGCAGGGCCACATCAACAGAAACGACGTGGATCTTATTATTCGCTCATTCAAGGCCGCAAACACACGACGCTTGAACGAGGTGGAGAACCTGATGTCTTGGATCGAATCCCTCAGACGGCCGGATGAACCGGTTGTCATGGGCGGAGATTTCAACTGCGAGCCGGATAGTCCACCCTACAATGCGATCATCCGCCGAGGTTGGTCTGACATGTGGTTGGAATCAAAAAACTCTGATGATCTCCTGGCGAGCGCCACCTGGGACGCACCTCGCAACAGCCTGACCGCACGGGTCAAGGATTTTCAACACGCACTCAAGCGCAGGCATCCAAATATTACGGAAGTATTGCGAGAGACGGATTCCATCCCAAGACGGATCGACTTTCTATTTGGATTGCCCGCAAAAAACACGCCTGCGCAAAAGGAATTCCAGCTGGGCTCAAGTGGTTGCCTCGGCAAGGTCGGAAGATTTGGATTCCTGACCGGCAATCCACTGGGTGCAGAATCGATCGTCTGCGACGATTTCAATGACTACGAAATCCGCGAAGAATTCGTTTCAAACCCGGGTGACGATACCAAATTCATCTCAGATCACCATGGTGTTTTTGCCGAATTTGGATAACAAATAGAAACTCAAATGCTCCAGGAAAAATTGCGGGTCATTAGTTTTTCCCCGATATTCCCGATTCCGCGATCGCAGACAACACAAACGCTGCCGCAGCAACAGCAGCTGGAGTCCTGAGAATTCTCGCACCAAGAGAAACAAATTCGGTCTGCCCAGAAAAATTTCCGTCCATGAGATATTCATACTCAGACTGCGAAAAGCTTGCTTCCGGACCAACCACAAATGCGAGATTTACCCGAGTGCTCACAAGAGCTGCGTTCACAAGAAGTCGTGTCTGGAATTCGTGACTCAGGGAACCGTTGGCAGGACGTTCGTCACAAACAAAAAATTGTTCCATCGAAAATCCATCCGCTGCCGTCTGCATGGCCGATCGCAATGAATCGACGACTTGAAGTTTCAGGCACCAGGGAGATTTCGTGATACGACAGATTTCCCTGATCTGCTTTTCAATTTTTTCGGTCTTCATCTCCTGGCGGGAAGATGTTTTGTCTCCCTTGAAAAGCACGAGGGTTTGGATTCCAGCTTCAACACAGGCCTGAACCACTTCGTCCAGAGCGCCCGGCTTGGTGATCCCAACAATTGCGGCCAACTTGCGTTGCGGCTCAGAATGCATCTTGCTTTCAACGATCTCGGCCAACACAACCTTTTTATCCACTCGTGAGAGCACTGCACGCGCCGTCCAGCCATCACCATCCGCCAGTTCAACCTGTTCATTGGGGGCAAGTCGCAAGACTGCATTCGCAAAATGCACTTCGTCCGGTTCAAACTGTATCTTCTGACCAGGGGAGTCATTTTCGGGTCGAGACACATAGAATCGCCAAACTTGTTTGTATTCCATGAGGTTCAACCCATCTCAAAAGCTTCAAAAACTGGACTCTCGGGCAAAATACTGAGCCGACGCTCTCGTGAACATTTTTCAAAACCGACATCACTCATCCACTCAAGTTGAGTGATCAACAGGGAGTCAATTTTATCAAGACTCAATTGATTCTCTGAAATCGCACCAATACCAAGCTGCCGGTTTTGCTCAAGTATCCTCTTCCAGTCATCCATCAGTTCCGAACGCCGCCCAGACAACTCAACTTTTTGCTCATCCGTTAAAAATGCAAGCGATTGAAGACATAAAAAAGCTTTCGCCATTTCGGCATGCTTTACACAGACATCAATTTGAAAAAACAGACCGGCTTCTTCAAGATTTGACATTGTCTCACTGAAATTCCCTGAAGAGACGTGATTATTTTTGAAGACAAGCTGATTCAAAAGCAGATTGAAGACTACTGCAATCGACCGCGGCGACTGACCAAATAGATTTTCACAATCCGACATCACATTCCCCATCAATTCGGGGCAGCCAGCATGACACTCAAATCGATTGAACCATCGCTCACCGCACGTGTTTTGAGAGCGGGCAGCTCACGTGTCAATCGCGCCAGAACGTCTGCTTGTTTGCCTTTGTGGGTCGAGGTTCGAAAAACGATTCCATCTTTGCGAACTTCAACCGGCAATACAGACGCTTCGGGCCCCCCTTTGGAATAGGCCCTTAGCACACTCTCCACAGTTGACATCTCCTTCTCGGAGATTTTTTTATCAACCAAAAGTCGCAATGTTTCTGCTTTTTCAACCTGATTGTTCTGGGATTTCCATGCTCTGTTGATATAAGAACCAACACGCTGCACGATTCGTGCCTGGCTGGAGTTGTACGTCGGGTCGTGTACCGATCGGCTCCAATAGGCGCGTGTGAATCGCCCATCAACATTCGACCAGACATCCACACGCTCAACAATGGCCGGCGATTTGTCGGCAATCTTGATCCCAAAAACGAGGTTCATTCCTTCAGAGGAATTCAATCCGGCCATGCTGAATGGTATCTCGGGAGGCCAGACAGGCGCATCCGCTCGAAGTCCCGGGACGGATTGCAGCGCAGTGATGGCAAATCCAGTTGCTTTTGCGTGTTCCACCGACCAAGTCGTTTTTGCGACGGAATTCACTCTGGGCAGCAAGCTTTGAGCCAGAGAAGTGCACATTTGATCCAAGGTTGCGGCAGAAAACGTCGTTGCCGCGATGTTTGAATTCATCGCTGCACAAGGCTTGGCTCCCGGCACTTGCGCAGCTGCTTCCGGAGGCAACACATAGAGGTCGCGGGTTGATTCATTGATTAAAAAAATGGCCAGTGGAAGCAACGCAGCAGGCATGAAAATCTATCCTCGATCAACGAGCTGGTTGAGCATTTTCGCCAGAGGTTCCTGGTTGTGTCTGAACCGGTGCTGCCGCTGCGGGAGCTGGGTTTTGGGTTTCCTTCGCGGTCGATTGGGTCTTCTGATTTTCTTCAGGCTCGGCCGTTTGGAACAAGTTTGACCCCTCAAGCAGTGCGATGTCGCCGGCACCCGAAGGCTTCACAGTCGAAGAACCTTCCAAAATCAAATTGACAACCTTGGCACCCGACTCCGAAGAACCGGACAATGGATTCAGTGGAATCGTGCGTCCAGCAACCGACAAGGTCAGCATTCCACACTTCAAGGCCGATGCCGGAATTCTTGGAATTCGCAATGCCAACGGCGCTCCGTCTTTGGATTTCAGGGTTGTCGACTTGCCTTTGGCAGTGCCCTTGAGAACATCCTTGAGTGGTGCAACCAAGGAGATTTTGAGCACCCCATTGGAATAAATTTCGCTTCCTTGCGATTTGACCACGCCTTGCCACGATGGAGAAGACGAGCTCTTTGATTCTTCGGCACTCTGCGAACCGCCACAACTGTTGCTCAAATATGATGTCAGGTGAGCAATTCCATTTCTTCTTGCAGCGATCTCAGCGTCGAGACCTTGTGCCTTCTGGCTCGCTTTGCCGGGGTTGTAAATTCCGAAGAACTGGATCTGGCGTCCCTGAAAGTCGATCGTGATGGCTGTGTCATTTTTGATCTCACCGAAAGCAGTCAATGAGACAACAAGAGAGGAAAGGGCGATTGCATTGAGGGATTTGCGTGCGACGTTCATGATACGGATTTCTCCTCGAATGATTTTTCTGATTCAGTGTTTTCGATTTGCTCCAGGAGCTGCAATTCCAATGCCATTGCATTGAAATTCGACTCGATGGTCAGTGCCCAGCGATAAACGTCCTTCATGAGCGTACCATCGACAATCTGACCATGGCTGACACGACTCAACAAGACCCTTGCAGACTGCAACAAGTCAGGCAGTCGAACAATGTAACGAGCCAGATCACTCTTGTAATCTTCCGTCAAAGCAACGTTGAAGTTTTCTTCGATGATGGCTTTCACCCGATCATGACTGTCGCGCAAGACCGCTTCTCCGTGCCCCTTGACCAGCCGACGGGACGATGCAGACATTTCAGCCTGCCGGGCCATGAGGGACGCCCGCTCAGCTTCGACATTCAAAACCCGATCAACTTCATCCTTGAACCACGAGAATGCCACCGCCATGTCGTCGGGAACTTCGCCGAAGAGCTCACGCAACCGCGGCTTGTAAAGATCCATGAATGAAACAAGCGCTGCTGTCACGGAAGGATTTTTGTCGACCCTTTGAAACTCGGACCTGAGCTCACGCAATTCCTCGAGTGTTCGACGAACGGTGTCCAGGGGAACTTCGCCAAGAATTTCACGAATTTCTTCCGCCGCTATCACGCCTTCATCTGCAATTTGAAGCCTGCGTTCCTCGCGTCTTTGGGACTCGAGCATGTTTGCCAACTGGTGTTCGATTTCCCGTTTCCTGTTCCAGAGGCTGAAGGCGACCGGAACACAAAGCGGCAAGCTGACGATCAAAATGCACATAATCAATGCGAGATTGAATCCCCTTTTGACCGAAGCCAGCCGCTCGAGCGCATTTTCACGACGCTGTTCAATTTTTTGAATATTCTCCTCGTAACGAACTCGATTTTGAAAGTGAAAAATCGAATCGCAGAGGTGTTCGGCATTGTCAGCATAAGGCATCAAGCGGTTGAGAGCCTTGTAGCGAGAATACTTGTGCAAGATATGAGATTCGGCCAGCCCCAGATTCTGTTCGACAAACTGTCTTGCCCGCGCATGATTCTGCTGGAATTTTTGTCTCTCGGCTTCCTGGAGGCCGTTCCACAGGCGCAACGTCTTTGTCAGATCGTCAATTTCCGATTGAAGAGTTTCGATGCTGTGCTTGTGGCGCTCGAAATCGACAAGTCGCTCGTGCAGGACGCGGTAAGCGTCTTTTGCACGCAACCACTGACCTGCTTCCTCGGTCAGCGGCCCACGGGCAAACTCTTCCATGGCCACAAGCGCACGCTCGGCACGCCTGATTTGCGCAGCCCTCATTGCCGTCGGCTGCTGTGAGAACGTTGCAGCAAGGACTCCCATTTGAAGTCCGAGATTCGACAAATCATCTGACCTGACGTGCGACATAGTTTGTCCGATTCGTAAAAGTGGCCCAGGAGGGTCAGTCAACAGGGCTGTTCTGGGTAAACCCTGCAGCATTATGACCCGAATGGCCGCCCCGGGAAACGTGCGGCTGTGTCAAAACACTGTTCATGACCGGCCCAAGAAAAACCCTGAAACCTTTAAATTTTACTGAACATTTTAATCTTGCGACTCACCCTTGCCTTGTGCTACGTGACGCGTTGCAAATTGGAGGGCTCCATGCCTGCAGACAAAATCGAACTTGAACAGCAAACCCAACGCCGACGCACGTTTGCGATTATCTCGCACCCTGACGCGGGTAAAACGACGCTGACCGAAAAACTGCTCCTCCTGGGTGGCGCCATTCGGCTTGCAGGCTCGGTCAAGGCCAAGAAATCGAAAAAATTTGCGACTTCCGACTGGATGGAGCTTGAAAAGCAGCGCGGAATTTCTGTTTCCACGAGCGTCATGAACTTCGAGTATCGCAACTACGTCTGCAATCTGCTGGACACCCCGGGCCACCAGGACTTTTCGGAAGACACCTATCGAACCCTGGCAGCAGCCGATGCCGCAATCATGTTGATAGACGCCGCAAAGGGTGTTGAGCCGCAGACGATCAAGCTTTTCGAGGTTTGCAAGATTCGGCAAATTCCAATTTTTACATTCGTCAACAAGATGGACCGCGATGCACGCGACCCCTTCGACCTCATGGATGAAATTGAGCGTGTGCTGGGAATTGAAACCTACCCGATGACCTGGCCCATCAGCAGCGGTGAAAGGTTCAAAGGGGTCATCGAACGAAAGACCCGATTGGTGCACTTTTTTCAGGGTCGGAACACGACACTCGAAACTCCCGCTCAACTTATTCCTCTCGATGACACTGCTCAGCTGAATGAACTGATTCCTCAGGCGGATCTCGAATCCACTTTGGAAGGCCTCGAAATGGTCGATACTGCCGGAAATGATTTTTCTCACGAAAAGTTTTTCCGTGGCGGGATTTCCCCCGTCTTTTTTGGCAGCGCGATGACTAATTTTGGAGTGCGAGCATTCCTCGAGGCGTTCCTGGAAATGTGCCCCGGCCCAAGTTCCAAGGGAAGCAATATCGGGCCGGTTGATCCTTTGTCGCAAAACTTCAGCGGTTTTGTTTTCAAGATTCAGGCAAACATGGATCCCAAACACAGGGACCGCATCGCATTCCTTCGAGTCGTCAGTGGCGTTTATGAAGCCGGTTTGATGGTGAACCATTCGCGGCTTGGACGGGAAATCAAATTAACCCAGCCGCAACAGTTTTTCGCCCAGGAGAGAACTGCCAGCGATCGTGCATACGCGGGCGACATCGTCGGAATTTACGATCCAGGACTTTTTGCCATCGGTGATTCATTGACCGAGAACCAGAAATTCCAATTTGAGGGCATTCCGCAATTTGCTCCAGAGCACTTCGGCGCGGTACGAACTTCCAGCGCCCTCAAGCGAAAGCAGCTCCTGAAAGGGTTGATCCAGCTCTGCCAGGAAGGCACTGTCCAGATGTTTGTCGATGAATCTCGGGCTGCGAGCGATCCCATTCTGGCTGCCGTGGGAGTTCTCCAATTCGACGTCGTTTTGTTCCGGCTGCGGAACGAATACAACGTCGACTGCGCGCTCGACATGCTCCCTTACAAGCATGCCCGTTGGACCAACTGCACGGATGAGGAAATTGCAGACGCCAAAGCAAAAACCGATGCCACGGTTGTACGTGACATGTCGGGCAATGCGTTGTTCCTCTTCCGGAATGATTTCAACATCGGTTATTTCCAGGAAACGTGTCCAAAGATTCCCCTCTTCAGAAGCAATGCAAAACTCAGCGGCAACATGATGAGATCTGCTTCGACGTTTTTTGACGAATGACAGGCGGGATTTTTCATGGCTGACAACAAATTTCCCGACAACAATGAGCAAGAAGGACCGTTCGGTTCGGAACCTTCAGCCAAAGTCCTGCCATTTCGAAAGCCAGCCGCAATACAGACCACGCTTCCAAGGCGCAAACCGCACCAAGCGGGAAAAAGTGGCTCGGCTGCGAATCAGACGAATCACCCTGCAAAACCATGGAAAGGCAGAGTGGCGCAGTTCGTGCAGCTCGCCCTTCTGGTGTTGGGCGTCTTGTTGGCCCTCAAGAATTGCGGAAAACTCTGAAAATTTCAGAACAATATTTTTTGCTCCCAGGACTTGCGCGAGCCACTCGCCTTTGCTACACACCCTGACGACCGCGGGGGCGTAGTAGAGTTGGTTACAACGCTGGCCTGTCACGCCGGAGGTCGCGGGTTCAAGTCCCGTCGCTCCCGCCATCACCCAAAACCCTGGTTTGCAAAAACCAGGGTTTTTTATTTTCCGATTCCATTTTGTAACCGTGCGCAACAATGACAATCCATTGCAAGTCCATGTGCGGTTGAAAATTCGCAAAGAGATGAAATTTTGTGTCGGTATGCAGTGGGGATTTGCTGAAAAGTGGCAGGCCAGGAGGGATTCGAACCCACAACCCGTTGATTTGGAATCAACTGCTCTACCGTTGGAGCTACTGACCTCAGCGGCCACAGGTGTATGCCGGAAGAGCTGCCGTGGTCAAGTTTTGACGCACTGGGTGAACTGTGTTTACGTCCGGTCGGAGGAATCCCACAATGGTTACAAAGCAAGTCATGAATTCGAAACTCAACGGTCTGCGTTCACGCATCCTTCCCAAAGCGAGCGAAAAGCTGACACGGGCCCTCAAGAAACTGCCACTTGAAATCAGTGGCGGGTTGCCAATACTCAACCTCGAGAATTCCCGGGCAGACCTCGATGCGGCTGCGGAGATTAATTATGCCACGGCACTCTCTGCGGGCTTCGATTTGAAAGCTGCAGACGCGGTCGTCATTCCTCCCGGAGAATGGAGATTGGTGGACACTGGTCTCCGCTTGGCCCCCCAAAACTCAAAGCCTTTGGCGAGAATCCGCCTTGGCCGGACAGGTTTCGATATCGTTGCAGAACTGCAAGTGCGTCCGCGCAGCGGGCTGGCAGCAAAAAAGGGAATCACCGTGCTGAACGCCCCGGGCACAATTGATGCCGACTATGAGGGCAAAATCATGACCTGCCTCATGAATCACGGCGGCGAACCCTTCAAAATAGCCAAGGGTGACAAGGTCTCCCAGGGAGTTTTCGCCCTTGCCATCCGCCCTCACAGCGTTCCAGTTGCAGAAAAAACCCGGGGAGCGGGTGGATTTGGCTCAACCGGCCACTGAGGTCTTTGCCATCCGACTCCAAATATCCGGTTCCTTTCAGAAATTCACTGTTTTCAAGCATTACTCCGCCCGAGGAGGGTTTGACTTCACAGCCAACCTTGGGCAGACTCCGAAATGAGCGCCACACACTGCGGCAGTTTTAATTGAACTAAACTGCAGAGCAGACATGGTGCCTATACAGGAGCTGCCCCATGGGCGATGCCAGTCAAACTGGAAGTACCAACAAGTCTCGTTTTCGTTCCCAATTGATTGTCGAAGGGCAACCTTCTCGTCTCGGTGGCGATGAATCCTCGCCTGAAGCAGACAGGATTCCAATTCTTTACACACACGCAGAAGACAACAGGAATCTCGACATGGTCCCAAGCGGAGGGACTGCTTGTCGCTCCCTGGAGGAACTTCTTTCCTATCTGGAGAGCGATTCGGTCGACACGCTGTGGTTCGACGACTCCGTGACTGCTCAAGAGCGGAGTTATATCACCGGTTGGGCCAGGATATTCAGGCCCGGTGTCATGACTCAGCTCATCCAACAAAAGATAGCAAACTGAGCGACCCATTCCCCAGCCCGTCAGCACACTGACCGGGGCTGAAAACTTTTCATCAAGTTCCTGCTGCATTTCTTTCATCATGATTGTGAATGCAGAATTTGATGAAAAGGGCATTGGCTGAATGGTTGCATCGCTCTTGAGTCTCTTTAAAAGCAACTCCGGTTTGCAGCTGGGCATCGATGTGGGTGCGTCAGCAGTTAAAGTCGTTGCCTTGGAGCGCTCTGGCAAGAGCTACCGGTTGATGGGTTTGGGATGGGAAGAGACCCCTCCGGGAGCCGTTGTTGACGGGAGCCTGAGCGACACAAAAACCATTGCACAGGTCGTCACCGCAGCCCTCAAACAAACGAAACTCAACTACAAAGGCGCAAGTGCTGCTATCGGACTTCGCGGAATCAATGTGGTGTTCAAAAGGATCTCAATTCCTTTCCAGGGCATTTCAGAACTCGGCAAGCAGATCATTCTCGAAGCGCAGCAACACGTCGACTCAGATTTGTCGAACTGGGAAATTGACTACGAACCGATTGGCGAACCAACAACAGATGGTCAAATATCAGTTCTTCTTGTCGCGGCGCGAAAAAGCGTTGTTGACCAATACGTGGAGATGCTCAAGCAGGTCGGCGTCCGTCCGGCGGTATTGGATTGCGACGCATTTGCTATTTCAAACTCGCTTGAAACAATCATACCCGATGACTCGAAGACATTGCTTTGCATTGACGTTGGTCGCGACAGTACAAAAATCCATCTCACAATTCGGGGACAGACGAGCATCATCCGCAGCCTCCCCATCGGTGGAGCTCAACTGACAGACCTATTGTCTCGCCAACTTGGGGTCAACCACGTTGAAGCAGAGACACTGAAATGGAGCATCGGAAATCCCGACTTCGCACAAAGCCACCCGGAGATTGCTGAAATCTGCAAACAGCACACCTTCGAACTTTGTGAAGAAGTCAAAAAGACTATGGAATTCTATGCAGGAATGGACACCACCGCGGCAATCCGCGACATCGATGCCATCGTTTTGTCCGGCGGTGGATCCGTCGTACCGGGGTTGAGCGAAGGCATCAGCACCCTTCTCAACGCAGACACCGTCTACGCGTCTCCATTTCGCGGAATGGAGCTGACTTCCAAAGAGCAGGAAACGGTGACCGGGCGGTACTCTCATCAATTCGCGGTTGCGACGGGTCTCGCGCTTCGACGGGAGGGCGACAAGGAATGATTCGCATAAACCTTGCCCCCCAAATTGATCAGTCTTCAGGTCGAAATCAGGTTCTCATTCATGTGGCCCTCGTCGCGGCACTCTGTGCCATGTCCTACTATGGAACGGAACTTTATTCCGAACGCTACACCGAAGAAACTGAAAAGACCGAAAACAAAATTGCAGAGCTGCGACAAACCAAAGCATCGCTGAAAAAAGATCTCGAACGCGCTCAAGACATCCGGAGAAAAACAGAACAAATCAAAATAAGAACCGCCCGCGTGCGCCAACTTGGCGAAGGAAGAAAACTTTCTGTCGTTCTTCTCGACAGTCTCCAGTCGAAGCATCCCGAGCGCATGTGGTTCAGCAAAATTGCTTACTCGACAAAAACGAAGTCACTGACTCTTTCAGTATACGCACTCGATCATACGGTGATCGCAGACTACATGAAACGTCTCAAGGAAATTTGCAAAATCGATGCGGGCGATTTGGCCGAATTGAAAGACTATATTCCCCCTCAATTGTTGAATACCGAAATCAAGCAATCGACTGCTGCAGTTCTGCCTCGCGCGGATGTTCAATCTCTCGACCAGGTGACATTGAAACAACTGATCAGCAGTGAAGAATTGCAGGGAGTTACACTGCAAAAATTTGAGATCTCGATTCGCGTGACGGATGGATAGGTAACAGATGGCAGACTTTTTGAAAAAGTATGAACAGTTCCCGGTTGCGTTCAAGATATTGGGCGCAATCGGTCTGGTTTCTTTTTCAGGCTATCTCGCGTGGGAAGAATTCGTGGTTCCAAAAGTCACGGTTCTGGATGAAAAAATTGCGGAACAAACTAAAATCGAGGAAGAGCTGAGAATTCTGAACAAGGATTTTGTCAGTCCCGTGACCCTCGACGAGGAACTTGCGGTTGCAAGCCGGGAATTCAAAAGACTTGTGGAATTGCTTCCGCAGGATGCATCAGTGGACCGCGTCCTCAACGATTTTGCAAGCCTCGCGCGCGTTACGGGAACTGAAATCAGGGAATTCATCCCGAGTGCGGAATTGACGCTGACGCCAGCGGCAGGACAGGGCATTCAAGTGCCACCGCCGCCGCAAAATCCAAACAATCAACAGCAGCAGAGCAAAGCGGTGGTGGAACAGGAAGACACGAACGCCATCGGTTTGCAGATGAAGATGTATGGAACTTTTCCTGCGGTTGTCTCGTTTCTGGACTTGGCCATGACCCTTCCCCGTGTCGTGCGCGTCCAGGATTTTGAGATCGTCAATCCGGATCGAGAACTGAAATTGACACAAAAGCCAAAATTGACTTTCACAGGCCTGTTCTATGCCTATTTTCAGAAGAACACGCCATCGTCTCCGGCAGTGGTTGAAACAGCGCAACCCGACAAGGCCAAAAGTCCAACAGCCGCCATTGGCAAACCCGTTATAGATCTCAATGAAGTTATTGACGGTACCTATTCTGCGAAACCCCTCGGTGGAGGGAAATAATGACGAAAAAATTTAAATCCATCATACCGCTGATCGCCCTCGTGCTGACGGGTCCGCTTGAAAGTGGATACACGTACAGACCGGAAGGAAAACCGGATCCGTTTGCTCCGTTGTCTTTGATAAGACCAACGCTCACGGGAACAACCCGATTGCAGCAACATGAAATTTCGGAATTTGAATTGGTCGGAACCCTATTTGGAAAGGAACCAACCGCCCTTCTCATGACTCCCGACCCAAAAGAAGGTATCATTGCCCGGATTGGCGACCGCATCGGCCGACATGGTGGACGCGTTGTTTCCATCACCCGCGACAGGGTTCTCACACGCGAACCATCTGCAAATTCAGTTCCTGGCCAATCAATCCAATTCACCGACATTATAATTCCATTTTCAAAAATGCGGGCTGCTGAGCCACCGAAGGAGCAGAAAAAATGAAACAAAATTCATTTGGCAGACGCAAGTTGGCCTCGCTCGTCATCGGCAGTTCCCCCTTGTACCTGACGGTCGCAGGCGCCCTCGCGCAAACAAATGCCGGACCCGTTCCGCCTCCACAAGTCAACAATTTCACAGCAACCAACTCCATGAATGGTGCAACTTCAAACCAAAGTGGCACATCACAGGCAAGCGACACCACAGGCAACGAGCCGGGCAGTGATCTCGTTTCAGTCGAGTACCGGAATGCTCCGCTGGTTGAAGTGATCAGGACGCTTGCCGACGGGGCAAACATCAACATCACACTTTCGCCTGAAGTCGAAAAAGGAAGTCCCGTATCCATTCGGCTCAACAAAGTGACTTATGAACAGGCCATGAAATCAATTCTCGAGGCCTACAAATTCGGCTCCGTTTTTGAAAACGGAATTCTGAAAATCGATACACTTGCAAATTTGAATGCCGTGCGGGAAGAAAAGCTCAAGGAGAAAGAATCAGCTTGGAAGATTCTTCCAACCAAACGCCTCGTTTGGCAGGTGAATTATGCGAAAGCGACCGAGCTTCAACCACTGCTCGACGTCATGCTCAAGGGCTACAAGGTCGATCCTCGTTTTTCAATCATTTCCGACAAACGGACCAACAAGCTGGTGATTGAGGGAATTGCCGATGCCCTGGTTGAAGCCAAGTCGATCCTGGAGAATCTCGACAAGAGGAAACAGCAGGTACTCATTGAGGCCCGAATCGTCGAGGCAAGCAACGAGCTTTCAAAGACACTCAGCATCACCTGGGGTACGCGCTTTGGTTTCGATGGAAACCGCGGGCTTGCCAATGGTCTTATCTTTCCAAACTCACTGACAGGCAATGTGGGTGGGGCCGGAGCATTGGGCTCCAGCGCACCAAACCCGGGACTTGCAACTTCGCCGACTCAGTTTGGAACACTGCAATTCACAGTGGGCTCCATCAACAATCTCATCAATATCGATGCGATTCTTCGCGCGTACGAAACCGAATCCCTGGCGAATGTTATCGCCTCGCCCAGGGTGGTGGTTCAAGACCAGGAAAAAGCAATCATCAAGGAAGATGTGCAGTTGTCGCGCAACGTTCTTGGCCCAGATGGAAAGCCGGAAGGCAGAAACACAATCGCGGCACTTGAGCTGCAGGTTGCCCCACAGGTGACCTCGGAGAACACCCTGGAATTGGATATTCAGGTCCAACGACAAACTCCCACAAACCCACCAACAGACCCGGTGCAGGGCTCCATCAAGCGGCAAGCAAACACGAAATTGATTGTCGGCAATGGAGAAACCGCAGTCATCGGCGGTTTGTATCAAACACAGAAGTTCAAGGGACAAGGCCGGGTTCCATTTCTAGGCAAGCTTCCTCTCATTGGCGCGTTGTTCAGATCAAATGAGGAACAAAGTTTCCGCTCGGAGTTGATGGTCCTGATCACTCCAAGAATTCTGCCAGGCGGTCCCGGTCGTTCGTCTGCGCGCACGGACTTGCCGATATTGGGCGGCGATTCTGGAACCGTTTCAAACAACGGTGGTGATTTTGGCAATGCCGGCGGAAATTCGTTCGGCAACAATTCAGGCAATGTAAATTCAAACTCAAACAGTCAGAATGCAAAGAAAAACAATGCAGCTGGTGGAAGCGCTCCCGTCAGCAAAAGCAATGCCGCAGGAGCAGCCGCTCCGTCTGGAAATGATTTTGGCAGCCCAGACGATTTTGGATCCGACATTCCGCCCGGAAACGGAGCGGGATTGGGTGGCGGTTCTACCAACACAGCCAAGGCAAATGCCGGTGGTGGAGGGAACAATCTTGACAATCTGGGCAATGGAGGAGGTGGCGACTCCGGCGGGGAAAACGGCGGAGGCAACAACCTCAATAACCTGGGCAACGGGGGCGGCAATTCAGGTGGCGGTTCTGGAGATGAGGGCAACCTCAACAACCTGAACGGGGGAAATGGCGGAGGCGGTGCGCCTGCCAACCAATCCGGCTCCGGTGGAGGAAACAACCTGAACAATTTGAATGGAGGTGACCTGTGATTACGATGCTGCGACATGCAAAGCAAAAGCGCATCACCACAGTTGCCTTGAACACTTTCTTAATTTCTGCCGCTTTGGCTGTGCAAAGCTGTTCGACAGTTGAGCCAGGAACCGGGCGATGCAAGGCCTTCAAGGACCCCAAATACGTTGCTTCGTCTGTAGATACCGACGGAAAAAAGTGGAACCTTATCGTAAACCCCGACGTCGCCGATTTGAAGTGTGATTACTCGGGAACAACCCCCTCAAAAGGAGAAATTTCCTTCACCGCCGTCGTCTATGATGGCCAAGGCTTCGCCAAGCCAGCTCTGGCAATCAATGCCGGCTTTGCCGGCTCAACGAGCACACAGGATGGTTCAGGGTTCGTGGTTGACCCCGAAAGAAGTGATGTTGCGACCGATTCCTGCGGAACAGCAGTCTTCACGGTGAAATGGACTTGCCCTGCCGCCAAAAAATCAGCTGGCGGATACTTTTACGTGAGCAGTGGCCCACTGGGGAGCAAACCTGTCAAGGTAACACTTGAACACACAGTCCAGCCCGATACTGTCCCTGCCACGACAACCACCAAGTAATGACTTTTCACTGAACCTCGACTTTCTGCTATCCTGAGTTGCAAGGCAAAACCGCCTTGATGGCACGAGGGCATGGCAGGCATGGCATTGAATTTCAAATCTCTTTGGTCACAGCTCAGTGGCATCACCGCTCAAGAAAAAGAATTGATAGAGCAACTGGAAAAGGATCCAAAATCGACCACCCTCGTCGCAGCTTCGGATATTCTGCGCAAACGCGGATACATTGATGAATCGATTGTTCTGCTCGAGGACACAGTCAAGCGCTTTCCCAATTACATGGCCGCGCGCGTCGCCTTGGGTCGTGACTATTTTTCACGTGGGATGTTTCAGGAATGCCAGAGGGAAATCGAACTGGCACTTTCGCAATCAGTCGAAAACCTGATGGCACAGCGACTTCAGCTCAAACTTGCACTTCTCAACAATGACCTTGAAAAAACTCACGCAGCTGTTGAAGTGCTCCGGGCTCTGACTCCTATGGACGACTTCACCCGATCTGCAAAAGAGTATGTCGATTTTGGAGACTATGCGTCGGCACGGAACATTGTACTTGCCGATTTGCGCCGCCACGGCATCACACCTCCTGAATCCCTGACAGCCCAATCACAAGAATCGGCAAAAAGAGTCGAGACCTCGACGTCGGTTTCGAATCAAATGCGCTCACCAATTTTGCATCAGGCACCAACATCCGTTGCAGTTGAAAACACATCGGCAGCTCAAAATCAGGAATGGCAGGTTCCGGCGCCAACCAGCGACCAATCCGTAGCGCAAAACTTTTCAGCACCAGCGATCGGCTCTGATGCACTTTTGAATTTCGGAACCGGCGGTGTGAGTATTCAACCGGCCCTTATCGACAATTCATCAATGTTCGCCGATTTGCCACCGTGGATCAACGAGCAGCTGCTGCCACCCGCATTCAGTCCTGGTTCAGGTTTGGCAAACGTGCGTGGCGATCTGGATCGCTATCTTCAACTGAGGGCTTTCAGACTCATCACTTCTCCGGAAGCATTTTCACGCAAAAGAGCATTGCAGCAAGCTTACAGCCTCGAAAGCACAACACTTGCCGACATCTATGCAAGCCAAGGACATTACGAACGCGCGATTGCGATTTACGAGAGATTGCTCAAGGACAATCCGGGACAGATGTCACTCCGCCAGCGGCTCGACAACCTGCAAGAAGAAGCGCGAAAGGCATCAGCCGAACGATTTGGAACCCCAACGGCACCTGCGAAACCAGCAACTCCTTCAAATACAGCAGCGCAGGCAGAACGTGAACGCAAACTGAAATTCCTTGAAGCCTTGTTGAAAAAGATGGACGAACGAGTCGTATCGCATGCACCACAACAATCGACACCCCAGTGGCAGGATGACCAAAAATCAGGAAATGGTGACAAATGATAAAGATTTTACTTATCCATGGCCCCAACCTGGGACTGCTCGGGCGGCGCGAACCCAACGTCTATGGGCACGAAACACAGGACGACCTGCTGGACAGAGTCAAACGCGAATGTTCATCTTCACAATTCGAGGTTGAACTCGTGCAATCCAACCATGAAGGTGTCGTTCTCGATGTCTTGAATCAGATTGTTCGCGATCACCATGCTGGAAATTCTCCTGTGGGAGGTATTCTGATCAATCCCGGAGCGTGGACGCACACGAGCATCGCCCTCCGCGATGCTCTTTCAATGGTTCAGGAAACCGGCCTGCCTGTCATTGAAGTACATCTGAGCAACACCGCGGCGCGTGAAAATTTTCGCCACAACTCGATGGTGGCGCCAGTTGTGACCGGAGGCGTCGTTGGTTTGGGAGCCGCAGGATACACGGCGGCCGCGCGTGCTCTGGTTGAACTTGTGCACAACAAAAGCAAAGTCAGGAACCTTTGAATGAATCCATTTTTTTTGAAATTTGACCCATACAATTTTGTTCCCGTCAGCCGTACACCTTGGGCAGGACAGTTGATTGGTGTGACAAAAGTCAGAGCTCTGCCCGCTCCTCAGGGTGGGTGGCCCGAACGCATTGGCGAAAGCTGGGAAGTTTCCACCGACGAACAATTCCCTTCAAAAATCACGAATGCCCCAGATGACATGGGCAGGGAAATTCTTTTAACCAACATGCTCGAGCAAGCCCCGGAATGGTTTTTGGGCACTCCATTGGCAAAGGAATTTGGCGCTCATTGCCCATTGCTCTTGAAATGGCTCAATGCCAAGGAACCCTTGTCTGTTCAGGTTCATCCCAACCATTCACATCCGTTGCTCAAAGCCGGTGAATGTGGAAAGCCGGAAAGTTGGCTCGTGATGAACAACTCCAATGATCAGGGCTACGTGTTTTTGGGATTCAAGGAAGGACTTTCAAAAGACGACATCATGACGGCCCTGCGACAGGATAGACCTCGCGATGTCATGCATGTCGTCTATCCCAAAGTCGGCGACTACATATCAATACCTACCGGCTGCGTGCATGCCACGGGCCCGGGTGTGCTTATCGCCGAGCCGCAATATATCTTGCCCGGAAAATCCGGCAAGACTTGGCGAATTTCAGATTGGGGCCGTCGCTACAACAGCCGCGGTGATGTTGATCCGCAGGGTCAACCCAGAGAACTGCACATCGACGAGGCTCTCAGTGCAATCGATTGGAATCTGCCTCGCGGCGCGCAGCTTGAAAAGCTTCTTGTTCAACGCATGGAGCACAAAAAGATATTTTCTGGAAACAGCCAAAACCCATTCCCGGTGCAGGTTTTCTCCCAGGCAGGAATTTACGAATACACGCCGCTTGTTGACCAGCAGTTCTCACTGGTCACATGTTGGGAAGGAAAACTTCAATTGATTGCAAAGTCGGGTGAGGCAGTCGTCCTGCGCGCGGGAGAAAGCGGACTTGTGTCCGCTGCAGTTGGAACAATCAAAATTGCCTTGGCTGAACCACTTCCACTGGTTCGTCCTGAGTGCGCTTTTTTTGCGTTCAAGACCAAAACCGAGTGAGGGGTTAACAATGGCAATCATCAACGAAGAAACAAATGAAATTCATCTCAAGATTCTTTTGATTGGTGCTCAAGGTTCAGGAAAAACCACCAACCTGCAGAGTCTCTACAAACAAACGGCAGGAGATCTTGCAACCCGACTTTTTGACTTGCATGGAATGTCCAATCGAAATCCTTTTTTCGATTTTCTTCCACTCACGCTCGGCAAGCACCACAGTCACGACGTGCGTGCCCATTTGTACACGTTGCCGCATCACGAATTGCTGCAAACCATGAATCACGGGTTGATGGCGGGAGCAGACGGCGCAATTTTTGTCGTCGACAGCAGACTTCCTCGGCTTCCGGCCAGCGAAGAGCAATTCAAAAAATTGAAAGACTGCGTTCGCCTTGCGCACAAATCACCTTCTGATTTTTCGATTGTCGTGCAATTCAATCATCGCGATGATCCCCAGGCCGTGCCGGTGGATGCGCTGCGAATGGCTTTTCACCTGGAAAATTCGCCAACCGTTGAGTCTGTGGCGGTTCAGGATATTGGCACAGTGGAGTGTCTGGACGCCCTGGCCGACATGATACTGAATCAAATGGAGGTTCCGGCCCCCGCAGATGCCGGAAGCTGAAAAAACTCCTCAACTTTTTCTGACAATTTGCCGATCTCTTTCCAGAGGTGGGGTATGAAAAAGGTTGAGAAAAATCGATTTGTTTTATCTCCGCGTGAACATCTGTTTCCAGCTTGTCTGGCAGTATCCCTGGTCTCGGGAAGTGCCCTTTTGATTGTGGCCTCGGCCTGTTCGAATTCCATCAACATCAATCCGCAATCTTCGAATTCGGCTGGCAAAAGCAAGACTTCGAAGACTTCCGCTGCTTTCGACGTGTTGCCCAACGTGACGGTGCCTTCCAATGGAGAGGTGTTGGGCTTGTCCTTCACCGACAAAAACAAAGCACTGTTTCTCTTGGATAATGGCAGTTCGCTGGCGTTGGATTTGGGCAGTGAAAATCCAACCCTGAGCAACCTCACCGCCCCGGCAGATTTCAGTGTTCCCGAAACAAAGCTTTATCCTGTCACCGAGGCTGACTGCTGGGCTGTGGGACAAAAGGAAATAAAGTTGAGATTTCAGAAAGATCCGAGCAGTGTCGCTGTCTTGGGTGCGAATGTGAACTTCGCCAGCGAACCTGTTGTGGTGACCGCTTCATCCCGCGCACTTCTTCTGAAAGTTGGAAATACCTACAAATTGTTGAGAGCTGCCGGTAGACTTGAAATTCTGTTCGATGGGCCGCTTGATTTTCAAGGAAAAACAGCTCCGATGCCCTCCATCTTGGGAGCGGGACTGATTGGCGAGATCGGCTTCTGGGTGTCCGACGGCGATAGACGCGTTGCGTTCCTCATTAAAAATGTTGGCCAGTTGCCAGTCATTGTAGCCGACAAAATCAGTGTTTCTCATCAAGGCTCATCACAGGTTGGCTTCAACGTTGTTGAGTCCAATTCGGCCATCGGATTCCTGGGTTCGGCTGTCGCTTACCGAAAATCAGATCGGGCTGTGCTCAAATCAGAAAATCTTGGTGATGGCTTCACCAGCGAGCCAGCTGCCCCTGGCAGTGGTGACATTCCGGATGCTGAAGTGCTTCAGTTGGTGACCACAAATTGCGCGGGATGCCATGGCCCCGGCGCCACCAATGGTTTTCAGGATGCCACCAAAGAGGCTTCCTGGAAGTCGTCTGCAGCTCAACTCAAAGAAAAACTCGAAGCAAATGCGATGCCTCCTGGTGGCGGTCAACTCAGCCTTCGTCAGTCTTTGGCTGCGTATCTGACAAAGATCAGTGGACTGACGGTCAATGTTGGAACCACTGCGACGCCAACTCCCACTGCAACTGCAGCACCGGATCCGAAACTTGCCGAGTTCAACTCGACCTACAAGACACTGATTCAAAACTCGTGTGTGAACGGTTGCCATACCCATGGTTTTCACCTTGGCAACGAAGCGACCTACGAACGGGTCAAAGCCAACAAAACCGCAATGAAGACACGACTCGACAACAATTCGATGCCAAGAACTCCAGTGACCATTACGACTCAACAAAGAACGATGCTGTCGAACTGGTTGGGTTCGCTTCCGTGAGCTCTTGTTCCCGCTTTACCGAGCCATTGTGAAGTTTCTTTGAACGATGAGAGCCGGCCCATTTGGAGTGGGCCGGCTCTTCATTTACCGCCAGGGATGTCCTGCTTGGGTGGATCAGCCTTTTGGAAACGCAACCCGAGGCCTTGAGACTTCGGCAATCTTTCCTGTTTGCCCTGTTGCCTCGGCAACGATCTGCGCGACACCCAAACGATAGTTGTCCTTGCTGACAACGCCCTGTCCCAGTGAACCACCCGCGGCATCCACCATCGAGCCGGCAGCAAAACCATCCGCACGGGCGTTTGTATCATTCAAAACCGTGGGAGCCATGAACGCACTGCGGTACGTTGACCTGAACTTGGGACCGCCGACAATTGTGACTGCGCTCAGGGTCCCGCTGTCGCCCATGTTCAAGTTTCTGGACAGCTCGGATTCGATTTCAATAACGTAACTCTTGCCAGCGTCCTTCAATCTCTTGATCAACATGTGCAAACCAATGGAAGTCTGCTGAATGGCATCGAGGGCATTCAATGTGCCCGCTTGAGCGATGTCGATATTGTTGCCATTGAGATCGATTGTATTCACACCAATCGCGAAGTTGGTGAACAATCCCGTGGAAGCAGCTCGACCAGCCAAAGCAAAGTAACCAATCGTCTCGGTCGTGCGACCGGCAGAGGTGGTCACTCCAGGTGCCCAGGTCTGCCCCTGGAAAACCCTGGCTTCTTGAAACGTGGCAACCTTGGTCTTCAGGTCGTTGATGCTATCTCGAACGTTCTTGCGAATTTTGGCAGCATCCTCGACACGTGGAGTCAAGCTGTCGAATGCCACAGAAATACTCGACTCACTGCTCTTCTTGACGTAACCATCCGAAGCCAAAGCACCAATACCGTTGTTGAATTCGCTGATGAGCGATCCGCTCATCGCCGTACCACCCGCATTTGCAATCACGTTGTTTCGTGTTCCCAATGCCACAATTCCCAACGGGCTTCTCAAAACTCCCTGCGTCTCAAGGAAGTAGTTGATACAACCTTGCCCCATGCCGGAGACATTGCCAGCAAAGTTGATGTTGAAGGTCTGCTGATTATGCTGACCAACACCGGCAAGGCCCGTACCGCCAAACACCTGATAATCGGCCAACATTGCAGAAGCCTCGGCATCACTCGCGGCAATTTCATTCGCTGTGTTCGCTATGACGTTTGTCGTTCCTTTTGCCATGCCGTCAATCGTGCCATTGTATATCATGTTCGAAACATACTCATTGAGCATGGCGGCACTGTGCTTTGGACGGCTTGAAACCTTGTCGAAGCCTGCATTCTGAAGAAAATTGCCCGCATTCGGCGCTTTGCCCATGATGGAGTTTGTTCCCACCTTCATGAAGTAGTTGCTGTTCATCCCCATATAAAACTTGACGTGAACAAACACGATGTCGGACGCCGCCTGCTGCGCAAGTGCTCCGAAAACCCGGTCTGCGGCAGGGCCACCCCTGAATGCATTCAACATGTTCTGCACGGCATCGATTGTCCCGTAATGCGCCGGATTCAGAATCACGCTCGGGTCATATTTGACAACTGCAGCACCAACTCCACCCATCAGGGCAAATCGAAGTGCATCGCGGCGGTTCAATTTGTTGTTCGACATTGGGCTCCCCCTTCATTCCTCGTTTCGAAAAAAATTAAAAAACAATCTCAACGTTCAGATTTCAAAAACAGCCAGGATCCAAGGAAACTTGCCAATGCGACACGGCTGTTCAAATCCTTCTCCGCCTGGGTTGCACCGGTGGAACAAGCCTCGGCCATTTTCTGTGGCATTGTTTTGCCTTCGAATTGGGTGGAGAGCTGATCCGACGTGAGTGTGGGCACGCACCGCATCATCAAGGCTTTCGCCGCTTCGGGAGTTGCGCAGTAGGCCTTCGAGGTTGGTGTCGTCACATCAGCATTGTGCGCCACAACTTCAGCAACAAGTGTGGCCGCGTTCAAATAAACAACCGATGGCTCTGGTGCTGATGCTGTTTCGCGACCCTCTGCGTTCGGGTCAAAAAGGTCGACTTTTTTGGCATCGATGACGTTCGTATTGGCAGCCAATGAGTTGGCCAAGATGAATCGCATCTTACCAGCTGTGGGTGCCGTGGTTCCCGCTTGAATGGCATCTGCAGGAATAACCAAATTGGCATCAACGCAAGCCAGAGTTCCACGCAACAATTCAGAGTCCTTCACGCGAAATTTTTCGCCCGTCAGATTGCGTGTCTCATTGACGGACTGATTGCTCAGGACTGACTTCATTGCGTCGTCGTGCGCTTTTTTTGCCTCGACATTTGCCGGCTTCGCCACACCACTTTCGGATACAAATTTTCCCGAACAGGCAGCGAAAGCAAAGAGACTCATGGTCACTAAAAATTGATTCTTCCTCTTCATACCGACCATCTTTCTATTCCTCCTGGCATGCAAAAGTCTCGGTTGCCACATAAGCGATAATCATGTCGATGAGTTTTCCGTTGTTCGCCACCGAAGCCTTGTTGACTTCCATGATGACTTCCTGGTTTGTCAGCTGTGTTCTTGCGATGGCTTTTGGAATCATTCGGGCGAGTCCACGCGCAACGTTTGCCTGTGAACCCACAACAAATTCGGACATTTCCTTGATTGTTGAAACCTGCTTCACTGTCTTCGAATCAACAGGTATGCATGTACCTGAACCATCGCTTGCCTCAGTCAGCAATTCCTTCAAGAACTGAACGGTGACGGGCGAAGTCTTGTCGAGGGTTGCATCGCGCGCCTTCTGTGCGGGTGCCTCTGACGCAAAACGGGCCTGGCCATTGTCATAGTTTGCCTTGTCATTCTTTATTGCTTCGATAACTTCGTCGCGGTAAGGATTGTTCGCGACACCTGGGCAAGGATTTGCCGCGGTCGGCGTTCCGCATGCCGCATCGAGTGTCGCCGCGTTGATTTTTTCTCCAAACTTGCCAAAGGTTCGATAGATTTTCGATCCTGCTGCAAGTCCCCTGCGCACATGACATCCTTGACACACGTTTCCAAAACCAGGAACAGTCAGCGAGCCGAAGGGACCCGTCAATGGCTCATCAACTCCGGCGACAGCTTTTGTGTTCACCCTTCCACGTGCATCCTTCGAGGATGTGGTCAAACACTCGGGAAGGCCATTGACGGTGGTACCCACAGGACCGTTTGTTTGCGGCAACAGTGCCTCACCGGATGCAACAATAAACATCGCCCCGGCACGTCCGTAGTTGTTGTTGTTCTCGAGAAAAGAAGATGGTTTGGCACGTAAAAAACCAACTGTTCCAAAATAATTGGCACGATCCGGAGACAGTGTGCATTCTGCCCATATTGCAGGCGCAACCGGTGCCGTGCACCCGGTGTACAGCGGAGCTGTGCGTGTGGTCACCATGACCTTGTCCATCAGCAGAATGTCTCTGTATGGAACGTCTTTGTAATATTTCAAGAGAAGTTGATAAAATTCATCCTTGAGATCGGTTTGCACGGCATTCCGGTTTGCCACGGCTCCATCAATTTGTGCCGGATTGATTTTTGCGGCATCTGCAACTTTTGTAGCAAAACTCTTCAAACCTTTTTGTTCAAATTCGGAAACAGAAGCGGGATCATTTTTGATGCGGCTCGCAATAGCAAGTCTTTCATCGAGACTCAAAGGCATATCCTTCTTGTCGCCCAGCAAAGCCAATTCAGCATCATTCGGATTGCGGTTGTAAAGCGATGAAGTCAGTTTTGTCAGATAAGAGGTTCCGGTCCGGAGTGATGCGCACTTGTAATTCAGGGACACAGTGACGTCGTTCTCGGCCTTGATTGCGGAAGACCCGGACTTCTCGTCCTTTGGATAAAGGGAATCAGCATCTTTAACCACACCGACCATGCGTTCTGCAAACCATTTGATTGCGCGAGCTGCGTCCTGTTTCGCTTTCGGATTTGCGCTGAAATCGACACTCAAAGGCATCGCGGAAGGAGATGCACCTTCGTTTCCGTCGAACTTGTTCACAATCGCCTGATAAGCTTTGGTGATACCTTCGACTCCCTCGAGGGAAGCAATGGATATTTTGTCTTTTGCCGGCATCGACCAGTTCGACTTGTAGGCACCATCGGGGCCATGGCAGGATCCACAGGTGTTCCAGAGATAATCGAAAGCCTCAGTGTCACTGAAGGGCTTCACCTGCGTCAAAGCAACCGTCTGATCATCACCCTTGGCTTCAGGGCCTGATGTTCTTTTCGGTCCCCACTTGTTGATTGTCACATTGCCATTCTGGACTGCGTTGCTGCAGGCAACAGGGGTCATCCCCGCAACAAAAGCGGACAACACAAAGAACACCGACATGTTCCGGTAAGTGTTTCGCATCTTTCCCCCGAACCTCAAATCCTGCTTAAGTGCTGATATCGGCCGGAAAGTTCAATTTATTTACAATTTTCTTCAAAAGTGATCCAAGTCACCGAAAACGAACAATATTCTTTTAAACAAATTGGGGAAAACCAGGTAAAAAACCGATTAAAACCCTGTTGGATTCAACTTTGTGAAACGGCCCGACCTGACGGGCAGATTCAGGGGCTTTAACAGGATTTACTTGTATAAAATCGCATGGTCGGCTTCTGCTTTGCTCACGTCGTAACCGGGCTGTGGAGTCATGCCGCCTTTTCCGGTGTCGGCTTTTCCGTTGCTGATAACGTCCTTGAATTCATCGAGCGTGAATGGATTGGCCCCCAACCTTGGAGCATATCCCGATTTGCCATCGGCACCGTGACATCCACCGCAGGTCGACTTGAAGGAATCAGACAAGTTGCTCGCAACAACCGGAATTTTTGGAGTGATGTACGCAAGAAGAGCCTTTTTCTCGGTTTCATCGAGTGGCGTGGCATAAGTGGGTGGCATGGGAATGTTGTCTTTTCCGCAGGTGCTCTCGATGCACTTCTTCACCGATGGCAGAAGTGGATTCAATCCATCAAAGAACTCTTCCCGGGCAATGAAATTCAAACCAAACAAGGGGTTCTGATCATTTTGCAAGGGCGGTACATTTTCCGGCTTGTACCAAGGGTTGGCTTGTGTGTGGCAGGTTGCACATTTCTTTTCCACAAGCTCAGATATCCCCTCATTCCAGGCGGGTTTTTCGGCATCCGGAATTCCGTAGTAATAATCGCCTGTGCTGCCGAAATCGTAAGAAGTGCAGCCGTTCACCAGCAGAAACGCCAAGCACATGAAACAGTCGGAAATCGCAATTTTCAAACGATTCATCTTGCAATGTCCCGACGACAATCCCACTTTCATCTGGAACTCCCGTTGCGTTTTTTACGCAGTCGCTTTTTGGGTTCAGAAGATTCTTCAAATGAATTTCGACCCGCAGAACCACCAGCGGGTTTTCCAAAACTCCACTGGTAAATCAGGCTCGCCCTGGGCATGGCCAATCGATTGGGTACCAGATATTCCGAGAGCGCAACATGGAGTGATCTTTTGAACAAGGAAAATCCAACAGTCATCTGCAAGGCCAACGGAACCTGCGCATCGGACATCGAATCGTCGCGAACAAATTTGGTCTTCTCGGCACCGATGTCGAAAGTGGAAGTTCCTCTTCGAAAGATCAACATTCCATTTGCCCAAAACGGAGTCTTGCGAAACTGGACACCCTGCGAAAGATAAAACAACGTCATCTTTGCATCAAATGAATCCTGGGCATCTGCTGCCGTGATGCTGCCATTCAGGTTCGCACGTCCAAATTGTCCGCCAACGCCCGAGATGGTCAGCAAATCCGACAGCCTGAAATAAAACTCACTGCTCAAACCAAAAATGTAATGGGTCATTGATGCATTGACACCGATTGTCTTCGCCATTGATTTTGAAAGCGGCAACAATCCGCCCCAAGCTGTTCCCATCAACGTGCCTCTGCCGTCCTTGACCATCGGCAACCCGCCTGCGAATGTCGGGACCGTGTGAAAAGGTGCGGCAGGAACTTTTTCCGATTTCGCTCCGACCTTGGGGTTCACCTTTGGCAAAAAACTTGTCAACAGTCGAAACTCGACAAAGGGAGCGAGAGGAACAGGTTCGGAAACGGGTGGGCCATCCAACAACGCAGCACTCACCAATTGAAGTCTTTCGGCTTGCTCATACCACCAAGTTGCAGCTTCGACTTTTCTCACCGGAACAAGAATTGCTGCCGGCAACAAAGACCAGAGATAAATATTTTTCCAGGCAATCATCGAGCGCCTCCGCAACCCAAAATTCATATCAAAACGAAGGCTCGAGAACAAACTTCAAACCATCAAGAGTTTTGAAATCAACACCGACCAGGAATCTCCGCGCATTTTTTCGGAGGAGGAAAGCATGAGATGAGAAGTGTCTTTTACCATCAAACTCTCGCTGCAGGCTCTCTGAATGCGCGGATCTTGCCAAAATGCATTGAGGACATCCTTGGGGAAAACAGAATCCAACCACATCAAGGGAATTCCTTTTTGGGTGCGCAACAAAGTCATCAATAGTTCCTGCAATACCTCATTTCGGGTTCTTGATGACTCGGAATATTCAATTTCAAAAAGCTCATTCGGCCGAATTTTGAAATTCAGGTCATCATCGCCGGTCGCACTTCGTGGAGGTATCACGCCCACGTGATACCGACGACCGAAAGGATGTTCACGACTGCCCGGCAAGAGTCCATGCGCCCCGGTTCCGAGCCCAAGATACGGGAGTCCATACCAATAGAGTCGATTGTGAATTGCTGGTCGTCTTGAAAAATTGCTGGTCTCAAATTGCGTGAAGCCTTCGCTCGAGCATGCCTCACACAATTGCTGATATTCACCGACTGCACTTTCATCTGTTGCAGGGTGCTCCCTGAAAAACGCCGTCGACTGCTCGATTGTCAACAAGTAGCAGGAAACCCCTGTCGCACCCTTTTGGGCCAATTGAGAAATTTCACTGCGAAGGTTGCGACCCGAAAATTCCGATCTGAGACCGAAAATGAGGTCGACCTGAACATCCTTGATTCCTGCCTCATGGGCTGAATCGAGGCTGGCGAAAACATCATCGCGTGAATGCTTGCGGCCAAGATATTTCAGCACTTCGGCATCCAGTGACTGCGCGCCCAAAGTGATTCGGGTCACTCCCAAATCTGACCATTGCCGAAACATTCCTGAGGAATTTGAATAAGGATTGGTCTCGACGGTGAATTCCTCGAGGTCAAAGCGATTGCGAATCTTTTTTATCAGCGCATTGTAGTACGATGCGGGAAAAAGTCCGGGAGTACCGCCACCAAAATACAACGTGGCCATTTTAAACGAGTCTGGAACATCGGCAACCATCATTTCGAATTGTTGTTCCAACGCCGCGAAATAGATTTCCACATCCTTTCGCGTAAAGCGTGCAGTCTTCACAAAGTCGCAGTAGGGACAAATGTGAGGACAAAACGGAACATGCACGTAAATTCCCAATCGGGATTGCGCAGCAAAATCTGCGGCCAATCCAGAATCCCGAAAAAAACGCTCCGACAAAAGCTCGCTGTCAGCAATCACCACAATGCGGATCAATCCTCACAGGTGATGGACAATGCAGAAACCGCAATCGCAGGACAAACCCCACCTCCCGCGCGCTCGTGTTTTGAATCCACATCCGTGATGGTCTTGAGCAAGGTCAGAATATCGCCGGCAACCGTGACCCCTTCCAGGCTCGTGCGTTTGCCGTCCTTGATTCTGAAACCCTGAAAAGGCAGCGAAAAGGAACCCTGCAAAGAATTCACACCTGCATGCAGGGCTTCGAGATCATCGACCCAAATGCAATCGGCTGAAACGCTTCCCAAACCATCTCCACACGCTACATTATAAAACCAAGGCCCAACAGACATCTTGGCGCCAACGCGGGCATGACCTGTCGAATGTGTTCCGAACGCCTTGGCCGTGACGGAATGATGCCAAAGCCCCTTGAGCACGCCTTTTTCGAGCAATACAGTTGGTCGAACCGCGGTGCCCTCACCATCAAACAACGCCGGTGCAATATTCTCCGGATGCAGAGGGTCATCAATCACGCTCAGTTTTGAACTGAACAACATCTGTCCCAGCGAATCTCTCGTGTGCAAGGACTGCTTGTCGAGAATATTTTGTGCACTGAAGAGATTTCCGAACGCACCGAGCAAATCCAAAAATGCGCGGCCCGAGAAAATTACAGGATACTGACCCGAAGAGATTTTGCCTGGTTTGAGCTGCGCAACCAGGTTTTCACCTGCAATGCGTGCAATCTCTGTCATTTCCAATTTCGCCAATGAAACTTCTTCTCCCCAATGACCTGCAGCGCGTGGTTTGTGTCCCTCTGATTGGCCGCGTGCATAGAGGTAAGAAGAAACGGAATGGCTCTCTTGTGTTCGAATGAGACCAGCTGTGTTGGCATAAAAGCGGGACACATGACGTTGCGAGATTGCGTTATAAGGCACACCCTGAATATCGGAATGAAAAGACTTGAGCTGCGCAACACTCGTCTGAATTTTTTCAGCAAGTTCATCAATCGATGCACTTGCTGCGGAAGCAGATTCCCTTGCAGTCGGGGCATCAGGAAGAGTTCCCGCAAGGGCGCTGTCGGGCAAAACGGGAATATCTTCGGCGGGACCAAGAACCGCCGCCTCCAATGCCAAATCCACAGCGGCCAACAACTCATTGACTTCCAGTGAGGTCAGTTGAACGACTCCCAGACGACCTTGCGGATTCCAAACCCGAAGTGTGACGCCAGTACGTTGCGAGGCGCTCTGATCGAGGGTTCCGGATTCCTTCACCTTGACTGTTTGGTCTGAAACTCCGCTTCCCGACAAATCACACTGAATGCCAGGGCGAGCAGCCTGAATTTTCTTGAGCAAGTTTTCAATCTGCAAAGTTGTCATCATCATGCGCGGCCTCCCACCGTGATGTTGTCCACTTTCAAATGTGGCTGACCGACTGTTGTGTAGATGGTGCCGCTCACCGAACCACAAAAGCCCGGAGCAAGTTCAACATCATTGGCGCAAGCCGAGATCTTTTTCATAATGTCGACAGCAGTGCCAATCAGGGTTGCTCCCTTTACAGGCTTGGTGATTTTGCCTTTCTCGATCAAATACGCCTCGCTGACGGCAAAGTTGAATTCACCGGTGGCTCCCACACTGCCGCCGCCCATCTTCTTGCAATACAAACCAGAATCGCAGCCGGCGATAAGATCATCAGGTGTAAAGCTGCCGGGAGCAATGAATGTGTTG
>JBMSQQ010000033.1:0-33260 GCA_049423385.1 Silvanigrellaceae bacterium
GGTCGCAAACAGGGATGCGAAAAATCAAGATGGTACTGACGCGCTTCAGGTCCTGTCACCGGCTGCTTCGTACGTAATGGTGAAGACGATGCAGGACGTCATCCGTTTTGGTACTGGCACAAGGGCGCAAGGAATTCCTTTTGCCGCCGGTAAAACGGGAACGACCAACGGATACACTGATGCATGGTTTATTGGCGTCACTCCCCGGCTTGTCTGTGCGGTTTGGGTTGGCTTCGACGATGCCAGAAAAAGCCTTGGAAGCGATGGCACGGGTGGTCGCATGGCCGCTCCGCTCTGGAAGCAAATCATGGAAGGAGCCATCAAACTCTACCCCTCCACCGAGTGGGTGCAGCCAGCCAATGTGGTCAGCGTTCGGGTTGGTTACGGTGGCGAGCGCATTTCGGGTACGGGCGGAATTCTAATGCCGGCCGTGGCGGGTACGGAACCTGGGAACCCACGCGCACGCGATGCTCTCGGACTCGATCTTGGCTCTCCCATTTCCGGCACTTCATCTGAATCCAGCGAGACGCAGCCCAAGGTTGAAAATCACGACGACAATACATCCCTGCGCAGAATGTTTTGAGCCAAAAAAAAACAAGGCCTCAAGCCTTGTCTCCTTTGCCTCCCTGAATCACCGCCGAGAGTTCCTCGACCAGGATTTTCACTTGTTCAGCCTGTGCGCGAAGTCTTTCTGACGTCTGCGCAGAGGAGTCCGCCGACATCGCGTTGTTCTGGGTCGATTGGTCCAGCTGATTGAGTGCGCTGCTGATTTCAGAGATGCCCTGAACTTGCTCCTCACTTGCCGAAGAAATGGTGCTTGTCATCTCGTTGACCTTGGTGATCGCATCAATAATCGAATTGAACACACGCCCCGCGCTGTCTGCCAGACGAGCGCCCTGTTCGGCTGTTTCAGTGCTTTCGGAAATCAATTTTGTGATATCCGTGGCTGCTGCCGAAGTTCTTTGTGCAAGGTTCCGGACAGCATCTGCCACCACTGCAAAGCCCTTGCCTTGTTCACCCGCCCTCGCCGCTTCGACCGCGGCATTCAAGGCCAAAAGATTTGTTTGGAAGGCGATGTCGTTGATCAAGCTTGTGATCTCACCAACCCGCTTGGAGCCCTTGTGAATTTCACCCATCGCCGAGATCAATTCCTGCATCTCCTTTTGTCCCTGTCGAGCGGTCGTTTCTGCGACTTGAGCAACCTCGGCACCTTGTCGGGCACTTTCGGAATTCTGGGTCACAATTCTTGAAAGAGCCTCAATCGCAGCGACTGTTTCTTCAAGCGAAGCCGCAGCCTCATTCGCAGCCGAGGCAACATTCGAACTCACTTCATTCATTTGTTTGCTGGCTTCAGAAATCTCCTCGCCGGATGAACCCAGGGATTTTGAAACCTCCCAGAGCTTGCTCATCGGGCCACGGACCAGGAACAGGCCAATGACCAGCGCGATGGAAGTGAAAAGAGCCCCACCCATGGCAATATTTCGTGTCGTCGACGTGGTTATTTCATCCACTGGCTTCATGTTCAAGGTCACGGTGTAGGCACCGCGGATTGAACCATTTTTCAAATCTTCCATCGGATAACCAAGAATGTCCTTGCCGTTCTTGTATGGGCTTGTCGACGGATGTCCATGACAGAGCAGACAACCATCCTTTTCCTGAATGCGGACCGGACGGGTCATGCTGAAGAATTTCCCATCATCCGACTTTTGCACAATCTCCTTCAAGAAAGGATCCTGTTCAAAGTTTTTGAGAAGTTCCATTTCCTCATCATTGGCGCGATGTTCTTCGCGTCGCGGTGCATCAGAGAAAATTCTGAACTTGTAGCCATCGGTCTTTTCACCTGAATAGCCCATCGTGAAAAGCACATAAATCGGCACTGCCTTGAGCAACTTCTCCTTGTGCTCTTTTGGGAAGACTCCGTCGGGATATTTGTTTTTCGTTTGCTCGATCATTTCACCGAGAATTCCCATCTCTCCCACATAAGACTCGGCTTCCTCGATCCTCGAGAGAATGGCAGCGGATTTTTCAAGCAATGCCCGTTCGGCATTTTCACGAACCAAATATCGAGCCACAATAATAGCGGAAACCGTGCACACAACGCAGGAAGCGAAGATGACACCCAGCACCTTGGCGCGAAAATTCACTTTCATTTCTCAACCTCAGACAAATAGCAGAAAAAATCCACGGATTCTGACAATATAAGTGTAACAATCCGGGGTTGAGTTCCAAAGAAGCAAGTTTTGGCGACCGCCAAAAAAACCTGCAGTTTTGTTTCCGACGCGGAACACATGGAACCTGTGGAATACTGATTCACGAGGGCCAAAATGACCGACATGCAATTTCAGACAGAAAACCCGTTGAGTGAGATTTTCATGGCGTCGGAAAATCATGGTTTTCTGATGCTTGCAGCTTCCGGCATTCCAAACAGAAAGTGGCAGGGACTCACGGTGGGAGATCTCAACCTCTTTGCTGATTTGCCTTGGACGCTGGCACACAGCGATGATGCAAGATTTTCTCACTCAAACAACGGGCGGGCATGGCTGCAGGCAAGCCGAACGGCCAACACCATCAACCGCGACTGGCAACTCAGCTGCGGCTGCAAGGTGGAAGAACGTTGGTCCTGGGCCAACACCAACTCGCGCCTGACCGTGACAATCAAACTCAAGGACCAGGCTTGTTGCTCTGCCAATGTTAAGCGAAGTGAAATCAGGCTCACGCCCCTCTGGACTCTTTGTCCCGCTGGACATTCCAGCGCGGGTGGCGGTCATGCACAACTTTTACACGACCCTCGCAATCCCAACAGATTGATTGTCGGGTCGACACTTTCGAGCCATGACGTAGAGATCGAAGCGACCTCGGGAACCGGGGCCAGACCACTTCAATGGGAAGCCGTTGCCTCGCCTGGACGGATGGATTTGCTCACAGGTGCAGACGCGACCCGAGGCGAAAACCACACCCGCGCTGTTTTGACGACACATGCCGTTCGCGCAGACGTTGAATTGAACCGCGATTTCAGGTTGTCGATCGATTTTGTCCCGAAGCTGAAATCGAAGGAAAATGTGGACCGGGAGATTGGCATCAACCCCCACACTGCACCTTTTGCTGAATTGAAAGCTCAATTCAAAGACGGACAATGGCAACCGGCATTTGCGAATTGCCAGCACAGTTTGAATCAACTCATCCGAAGAAGAGCGGATGGAACCTTGGGGCTTCAAGCCGGCTTGCCGTGGTTCACCCAGTTTTGGACTCGCGATCTGTGTCACAGTTTCCGGGCAGCTTTTCTCTGGTCGGGTCGTTTTCAGGATGGAGATGAACTTCTGACTGCCCTCTGGAGATCATCCGATCAAGACATCCCGAACTATACAACGGCAACAAGCACAACCAACAACAGTGCAGATGCTCTTCCACTTCTGCTTCTGACAACCGCCGATCTGATCGACGCGATTGGAATATCTTCAGGCCTGATGGATCAATTTCCAAAGATCATCGATCGCCTCAATAGCGCTGGAAAAACATTTTTGGCAGGGGGTTTGATTTCCCACGGCCCGGCCGACACATGGATGGATGCACAAAAAGTTTCTCCAGACGGAAAAAGGATTGCCTGCAGTCCACGTGGAGATCGGGCGTTTGAAATTCAGGCGTTCTGGCTTGCCAGCCTGACTCGCTGGTTGGAAATTTTGAAACAATCGGTCGCGAGCTACTCATCCGAACATCTCACTGCGGCTCTCGAAGCCGGTTTTGCAACCTTGCGAAACAAATATTTCTGCAATGAAAAGCGTCTATGGGCGGACCATCTCCGTCCCGATGGATTTCAGGATCTCGCTCTGCGTCCAAACCTGATGTTGGGTCTGCACGCCCTCCAGCGTGCCAAGGTTTTGCATAAAATCATGAACGAAATGGAACTGAAGAAGCTTCTGGACGACATGATTTCCGCCGATCTTGTCGTTCCCTATGGGGTGCGAACACTCAGTCCCGACACACATGTCAAGCACCCCTTGCCGGTGAACGAAATATTTGGCGAAGAAAGTGCCTACATTCACGAAAACAAGATTCATTTTCATCCGTACCATGAGTTTGGCACGCGCCAGGGACTCGAACATCCGGACTGGGCGTATCACAACGGCACCATCTGGCCTTGGCTGAGCCAGTGTGCGATTCACCTTTTGAGACGGACGAATAATCACCTTGAATTGTCTGAACAACTCACAGAAACACTGGTGTGGCACTCTGTGCATGGAACGCAGGGTGGAGCAATTGCAGAACTTCTCGATGGACTCAGCAGCCATTCGCGCTGGAGCTGGCCAAAAGGAGCACCACACCAGGCTTGGAGCGAAGCCGCGCTGATACAGGCAATTCTTGAAGACTGGCTTGGATTGCAGCCAACCGGTTTTGGGTATTCCTTGAGAGTCGACACCTGTCGATGGAATCACATCGGCGATTTTTGTGTGACATTTGAAATGAAAATCGGTCGATTTCAACTCAACAAATCAAAGAAAAATGTCACATTCAACATATCAGCAAATTCGACAGAATCTCGGCAACTGTCCATCGAACTTTTCAATTCCGCGCGCCCGGACTTCGTGAAGACAATCAGCTTGGGTCACGGTGACAGCATCAACCTTGCCCTCACATAAGAATTCGAAGCAAGACAAATGAAGCAACAATTCGCTAAAATTCGGTTGGCGTTTCCTCAATTTTAGAAAAATGGAGGCGGGTCATGAAACATGATGTGGACATGAACCAACGACGAAACCAAAGCAAATTGAGAAACATGCTCAAGAGGATCAATCCGAAAAACGAGAAAATAGCAGACCAGGTTGAGATTTTCTGGAACCATTTATACAACGACACAAGGTCAATCTTTAAGCCTGACGAAGCAAAGCACGTTCATCCGAGAGTCGATGTTCTGGAAAGTAAAAATCTCTACAACATCAGAATCGATCTTCCCGGAGCAGATGCAAACTCCATCGACCTCAAAAGCGAGGGGAGAACACTGCTCGTCAAGGCAAAACGGACCTGCGTTGATGCAGCAGATTTTACAATGTCCCACTGCGAACACCCGGCAGACCTTTACGAGCGCGGAATACATCTCGCGGAGGACGCGGTGGTTGAAGAAAAATCGGCGACATATTCAGACGGAATACTGTCGGTGAGGATCCCCCGCAAGGCGGCCTGAATCTGCCGGGGGCCCTTTACAAATCCAAATACCAATACCAGCCTGCCCTGCCCGACTGCCAGGAACACCCAAAGGAGTCGAAATTGGCGAGTTCGGAAACACGCACCTTGTCGAAATAAACGTACGATCCTGATTTTTGACCCCACGAAAATGGAAATCCTGAGCCGTCTCCCTTGATGTGAACGCAATAATAATTGGGCTCGGTGTTCTTGAAAAAGACCAGAAACGACCTCGTGTATTTTCCAGCATTGCGATCCTTTATTTCGCCGAATGACTGATTGATTCGACCATTTTGAATGTCGGAAAGAAGCTCATAAGCGTTGCCAATGACCGTCGTGTAGGGCGCAGGAACCGGTTGCGGTGTCACATCGCCCGGGCCTGACTGGCCACTTCCCTGCAGAAGCATGTCTGTTGTCAGTTGACCGTTGCTGTTGGCAACCATCCAGTCTGAATATTTGCGCACATCCGTGAACACAGACAGTCCGTCCTCACAGCGCGAATATCCCCAGGACGTGACGCCAGAAACAACAAGTTCGCTTCCCGTTGATGTTGAGTACGCAGGGCCTCCCGAACCACTGCAGACTGCCTGTGAGGAATCACTTGTGATTTTAATCTGCCTTGACGACATCAGCACCGCATTCAAAGGCAACGTCACCTTCCGCATCGTGCCCGCACCACCACCTGATCGATCCGGACCCGTCCCGCTGGTGTAACTCAACCCAAATCCTGCCAACAGCATCGGTTCGCCCTGGGTGAGATCAAAGTTTGAATGGGGGACACGGGCAAACACTGAGCCTGTCGGTGCATCTTCGGCAAGCTCAATCAGGGCGATGTCATACAAAGGAGCCGACTCGCCCAGCGGTCGATTGGGGTCATATTGAGGATGGGCCGTGAATCCGCGCACAGCTCGTTTGGTCAATGTACTTGTATTGAGTCCAAATCCGATCGAGAGGTTGGAGTTTTCAAGACCCGGATCGACAAAGCAATGCGCTGCGGAGACCACCAGTCGGGCTGCGACAAGCGTTCCGCTGCAACGCATTTTTCCAGCACCATTGATCAGAACCACTGTAGACGAGGCAACCGGATCACCTGTCGCCACTTCCTGACCGCCGACGATGAATTTTCTTTGTCCATATGAAACACGATCATCGGTTCCGGAATTGCTTTTGGGACTGCATGCCGCGTTGGCTAAAAAAATTGCCAGCATTGCTGTCCAACAACCCAGGATGAAACTCGTCTTCCTTGCCATGTCATGACACTTGAACATTTCTTCATCCAATCCCAAAATTTCTTTCGCTGAAATTCACATTCCAAAAAGATTATTCCGAAAGAATTTATGCAAAGTTGGGAAAATTTTGCAGCCTTTGATCAGTTGTACACGATGTTTCCAAAAAATCAGAGATTCTGATTTGGAGCCGGTGACGCCAGCACGTATCTAAACATTGTCTCAAAGGCTTCGGCCTGGAACCTCCCACTTCAGACGCGAGGATCACCATGAACGGATTCAAGCAATCCCTGACCAGTTTTTTGTGTCTGACCGCTGTCTTCAATGCTTTCGAGAGTCAAGCAGCAACCGCATCCTCTGTCACCAGAGAACCAGCTCCGGTCGAAAAGATCTTTGTTCCCCAGGGATTCGATGACAATGACAACTCTGAAGTCGTGGTGCAGGGAAGATTCCCGAACGCCTGCATGAAGACTGGCCCGGTGGAAAAGAAAATTGACCTCCAGAACAAGGTCATCACCCTGAAGGTCGAGTCGTATGTGTACCGCGGGGATCCCTGCGCACAAGTCATAGTGCCTTTTATCCAGAAGGTGACGTTTGGAACTCTTCCTGCGGGCAGTTGGAAGATTGAAGTTGAAGGAATGCCATCTTTATCTGCTCTTCCGCTCATCGTCGATCACGCAGTGAGCGCAAATCCGGATGACTTTCTCTATGCCCCTGTTGAAGAAGTCGTTCTGCTTCCGGGATCACTCGGTGCACGACAGAAGCTCGTTGTCAGCGGCAACTGGCCCCAAACGATGGGCCGTGGTTGTTTTTTGCTCAAAGAGGTCCGCACAAAATTGGGAGCCGACAATACCTTGGTTGTTCAGCCGATTGCTGAATTGCTGCCGTCCACACGTTGTTCCCAATCGACCCAGCGCAAAAGGGTTTTCCAGGGCTCCGTAATTTTGCCAAGACCCTTGCAGAGCGACTCACTGGTTCACGTCAGAACCCTCAATGGTGAATCCCTGAACAAATTCTTCGAGGAAAATTGAAATCTTCAATGAAACACAACACAGGAGCAGAACATGTCGATTGCAAAATTCTTGCGCGCGCCTGCAAATGTTCTCTTGATGCTGTGCTCGACAACTTTTCTCGTGAATTGCGGGGAGTCAGGACAAAACAAAAACAAGTTCGATTCAAAGGCAAATATTGTCGGAGGAAAGGTTGTCGACAACAGCGTTTCTGATGCCCGCAGACTCTCCACGGTTGCATTGACCACAGATCATTCCAGTTCGACACGCCGGAGTGGAAAACCTCTGCTGGATTCGGGTCGGTCATTTTGCACAGGCACGATTGTCGCTCCTCGTGTTCTGATGACTGCCGCTCACTGCATTCAGGAATTCAATCCACAGACAAATGTCAAAACTTCCGACTTTATTCTTCCTGGCGTGGGAGATTTCATTTCGTACTTTGGAACTCGCGTGTCGATGGATGGGAAATGGTTGAGGGCCGCTTCGGTCATCCCTCATCCTGATTGGGATCCGTCGTTGACTCTTCAAGGCGACGCCGATCGACCTCCCAACGACATTGGCTTGGTGATACTGGAATCCGATATTCCGGGCGAATACAAACCCGTCGGAATTGCAGATCCGGAGATGACGCTGAAAGAGAATCAGACCGTCACGCTCGTGGGATTTGGAGTCACACGGACCCGAAGAAACAACAATACAGGTGTTCTGCGCGAGGTCAGTCTCCCGCTGAAATCCATCAACAAGCGAAGCCAGATTCTGGGAGTTGGAAATTTCATGAAGGGTGCCTGTGCTGGCGATTCGGGCGGCCCCATGTACACGCAGGATGAAAACGGCAACTGGCTTGTGATTGGAGTCACTTCCGCAGGTGTCGAAATTTTTCAAAATTGCATTGGCGTGGACAACACCTACACAGATGCACGAAGCTACAAGGGATGGGTGAGCAAAACCCTTGGCGAGCGCGGCTTGAAATTGATGAATTGAATCAGTTTTTTTGCAGCACTGGAAACACGAATTGTTCAAATGGAAGAACTGATTCCAGCAGCAACAAGGTCGTGGAGGCGAAGGAGTCCCACGGCCTTGCCATGCTCATCCACAATCGGCAGGGAGTTCAGCGGCCGCGGACGATTTTCCATGACTTGAATTGCTTCAACGGCCAGCGTCCCAGCCTTCAAAGTGATGGGTTGTGCATTCATGATTTCAGAAACGACTGCGTCAAACACGCCAGGACCGCGGGCTTCCATTGCCACTCGAAGATCACGCTCGCCAATAAAACCCTGAAGCGTGTCATTTTCATCAACAACCAACAACGCTCCCAACGCACATTCGGTCATACGCGAAACGCATTTTTTGAATCCTTCGGTCACCGAGATTCTGGGCAGGAATTTTCCGCCAACCATCAGATCATCGACCCGAACAAAAATTCTTTTGCCTATAGCCCCACCCGGATGATTGCGGGCATAGGAGTCGAGATCAAACAGGCGCTTTTCCATGTACGCAGCAACCAACAATTGTCCCAGTTAAAGGGTTGTCACTGTGCTCGTTAGCGGAGCCTGATTGAGCGGACACGCCTCTCCTTGAACCGGAAGTTGCAAGACGAGGTCGCAAGCTTGCGCCAGCGGTGAGTCGAGACGCCCTGTGATGCCAACCAATCGGCAACCACGTTCACGAAGAAGTGGAACAACAGCCAAAAGTTCAGCACTACGACCATTGTTTGAAATCATCAGAACAGGGTCGTGACGCACAACCGAGCCAAGATCGCCATGCAATGCTTCCGTGGGATGCAAGAATCGGGCATGAATTCCAACACTTGCCAACATGGAAACTAAAACCTGCGCCACGCCGCCGGATTTTCCGACCGCGACAAAATGCACAGTTTGAGAAGCATTCCGGACACTTTCGCTGTCGGCCATTTCAGCCGAATTTGCAATCCGACAACTGCACACCAGGTCTACAGCAGAAAGAAATGCGTTCCGGAATGTATCCGATGCCTGCAATTGGCTGGACAGCATTTGAAGACTTTGGCTCATGTGATTGGCGCGCTTGGATGCGCTCAAGAGGAGATCGAGATCCATGCTCAGTGAACATCCACCTTTGCGGGCATGACAAACACGCTTTCAGGAGACTTGTCTTGATTGGTAGACTCGAGCTCCGCATCTGATGCACTCGCCGAAGCCTCGTGCGAAACCGGACGAAGTGGATCGCGTCGCTTGCGGATGCGCTCAGCACGTTTTGGCATGGCATGCGAATTGATTTCATCCACCACTTTGCCGGCTTCATCGAATTGATCTTCCATCGCCTCGGGATCGACCTGATCGAGCTGGATTCCGAATGCCTTTTCAACAGGCCTTCCCATGTCGACGCCAGCGAGATCCTCAAGACTCCTCCATTGGGCTTCTTGGAGTGTCACAAGGCGCTTGGAAAATTCCATCTGCCAGGCAGCCATTGCTTCCTGCCGCTCACAAAGTTCTTCGAGAACTCCGTGGATGAGGCTCAGTTGATCCTGGGTCTCGACAAGCAAGCGCTTGATCTCCGCTTCTCCTTTGGAGACCAGGGGAATGCGCGAGGTTTGTGTGGAAGCACCAGATAGAGCGGATGAACGACGACGACCGGCCGTGGCGCCTGAACGCCTGGGTGAAGACGACTCGGACCCTGTTTTCACGAGCGATGCACCGGCACGGCTCCGGGACTTTGCGTGATTTTCGGTTTTTGCCTTGCGAACTTCGGCCATCGATTGGCCCTCCAAAACCCACGGGATCACATTCTCGGGGTTGCGATAAACACCCCTTCTCTCGGGATCCTTGTCTTGTCAAATTCAGGCTTCGAGACGCGCGTCCACGACACCATCTTTCGACTCTGGCTGTGACATAGGAGGGGGATTCTTGTCAAAGAGGATGATGCCGTTTTGGTGCATTGCCTGCCAAAAACCCACATCCGGCATCACACCAACCTCAAATGGTGCCTTTTCAAACAAGGCTGATTGATTCTCAAGAATTCCGCCCTTGATGGCCGTGCAAAAATTCTGCATCGCCTCACCTGACTCATGAACGCCCGACACGCGCAGGAAGATGGTTCGAATCCAAGCGTCTTGTGCAGCATTTGGAGGCAATATTGCTCCCAGAACAGCAGCCTCCACATTTGCACTAGAAGTGAGCAAATTCTTGACAACTTCTTTTTGCTCGTCGGAAAAGACGTCCGGCGGAAACGCAACTTGCATTTGTCCATCCGAGGCTTCTGCCGCTTGACCCTCCTGACCCGGTTGACCCGATGCCACCTGAACAGGGCTTTGCGCCGATTGGGGAACAATACCCATTGCCAGCTGCCGATACTCAACCTTGGGCAGGATGATGAAAGGTGCGCTTCCCGCGTTCACGACAATCACTTCGGCAGGGCTGGGCTCAAGGAGTTTAAAAATGTCCTGACCCTTGACCGAAACGTATTGACCACCATCCGGACGCCACCGACGAGCAGCAGCACCGCTTGTGAAGGCGGCGGCAAACGGAGTTCCGGCTGAGTTTTGCAAAATAGCCACGCTCATGTTCTGCGCATCTTCGCCAGGGGCCGGTGGAGCGGCGTTGGGATCAGGTTCCGCAAGCGCAAGGAGCAATTCCGAAAAAAGTAATTCCTGATACACTTTTCTGCGACTGTCGGCGGTATCTTGCCGAGCATTTTCGACCATGGCCAACTCAAGATATTCGGCTGCCTTGGGTTCACCAGCCTGCTGCTCGGTTTCACCGGCTTCAGGTGCGGCGCTTGCGCCTGGCTTCTCGGTGGATTCCGGAACCGAGTTTGTTTTGCTTTGCTCGGAATCCGAGTCGCGTTTGCCAAACAATTTCTTCAGGACCATATTTATGCCTCGTGAATAAGCAGAGCAGGGAAAACACCTTATTCGGTATCGGAGAAGGATGCCCCGAAGACTGATGCTTTGCAAGCCAGGTCAATTGAGAATCAACGGTATTTTCTGCGCTTGGCCTCTCGCCAAAGCTCATCCCAAACCTCAAGACTCAAACTCTTTGCGTAGTCTTCTGTGACTTCGGCACCACGCTCCCTGAGTATCTGCTCCATTCCTTCGAATCTTGAAAGAAATTTGCCAATGCTGGCCCGGGCAGACAAATCAAAATCCAACGCCTGTGTCGATTTGAATGAGGTCTCATTCAAAAACACGGCAACGTTTGCCAATGCAAAAACTATGTCCCCCATTTCATCCGAAACGCGCTGCCAGTCTGGAGAATCAACAAACAATTCCCTGCGAAGTTCTTCAACCTCGGAAGTGAGATCTGCAAAGGTCTGGTCGAGGGTCTTCCAGGCAAACCCCAACTTCCACGATGATTTTGAAACTGCCGTCGACCAGTTCAGGGTTGGCTGCGCATGTTTCTTTTTTGCCTTGTGCAGCAAGGATTGATGCACTTCTCCGGCCGCAGCCTTTTCGCTCGACTTGATAACATCCCACTGACGCACAACTTCATCGGCCGTGGAAACACTTCCAGAACCCGTTTCGAATACATGCGGATGACGGCGAATCATTTTTTCCGTGATATCGGCAAACACATCGGCAACCTTGAAATGCTTCTTTTCCGAGGCAATCTGCGAATTCAAAAACACCTGAAGCAGGACGTCACCCAGCTCACTGCAATAGGCACGAGCGGTCACTTCATCTCCCTGCAGAGCATAGGCCGCAGCAGCTTCAACTGCCTCGTAAGCTTCCTCGACAAGATATGGACGCAGCGAATCGATGGTTTGTTCCTTGTCCCAGGGGCAACCATCATCGGCTCGCAGCGCAGCCACAGTCTTTGAAAACAAAACCGAACTGCTGCCCAAAGTAAACAGGTCCCGCTGCGTTGCAAGACTCGCAGGCGTGCGCAACTTGGGATGTTCGGCAGAAGAATTCTTGCCAACTGAACGGGGTTGAATTCCTGCCGTCGCGTTCGGCTTCTTCTCTCCCTTTTGCGAAAGCTCAACAAGCGATGGTTCATAGCCCACGGGTGTCTCAAAGCCTGCAAGCTGAAGGACCGTTGCTGCAACATTTGCCAATCCAGCCTTCGCAATATCGCTCCTCAGTTGCACTTCGCAAGGCAGAACCTCTGCATTGAAAATCGCAAACGGAACTGGCGCCAGCGTATGACTCGTCTTGGCGCGCGGCAACCCGCTGGAATCGAATTGCACCTTGCCGGATTTCTTGTCGACCTCGAACATCTCGTCGGCATTGCCATGATCGGCAGTCACAACTACTACAGTGTTGGTCTCTTTGGCTGCGGCAAGAATTCGTCCAAGGGCGAGGTCGACGGCGCAAACTGAAACCAGGGTGGCATTGAAATCTCCGGTGTGTCCAACCATGTCGCCGTTTGCAAAATTGATACGACCCACCCGAAAAGATCCTTTGCGCATTTCCTCGATTGTTGTGTCTGCGATTTCAGCAGACTTCATCCACGGACGATTGGAAAATGAACCCAAATCGGAAGGAATCTCGACGTAACTCTCGAGAGCCTCCTTGAACTTGCCACTCCGGTTGCCGTTCCAAAAATAGGTCACATGTCCATATTTTTGAGTTTCGCTGCAGGCAAACTGCTTTACGCCGGTCGCACTCAGCAATTCACCCATCGTCAGTTCAATTTGCGGAGGATCAACGAGATAGGTTTCAGGAATCTTGAGGTCGCCGTCGTACTGCATCATTCCCGCATAAACAATTTTTGGAAATCGCTTGCGCTGGAATGATGAAAACCCAACTTCAGTCAGGGCCCTCGAAATTTGAATCGCGCGATCACCCCTGAAATTGAAGAACACGAAACTGTCTGAATCCATCACGGGACCCAGCGGTACACCGTTGGATGTGATCACAAAGGGTGGGAGATTCTGATCGCTTTTGAGTCCTTCACTGCGGAATGCCTTCAATGCATCTTCAAGAGACGCAAACCCGCGCCCTTCACCAAGAACATGAGCATTGTATCCCCGCTCGACAATGGACCAGTCACTGTCGTAACGATCCATCGTCACGAACATCCGCCCTCCGCCGCTGGCCACCTGACAGTCGAATTGTCCATCGTTCACAGACGCAAGAAATGCCTTCAGTTTCGCAGCATAAATTTCTGCCGTGTCCGGGCCAACGTCGCGGCCGTCCAAAAGAACGTGCAATCGCACCCTGCGAACTCCGTCTTTTTTCGCTGCGCGGATGAGTGCACAAAGATGGTCGATGTGGCTGTGGACATTTCCGTCCGAAAGCAATCCGCAAAAATGCAGGGTGTTTCGTCCGTCCTGAAGCTCCTTTCGCCTCGCGACGGTCATCCATCCCTTGCCTTCAAACAGTCGGCCGGATTCGATTGCCGAGTTCACCAGCTTGGCGCCCTGCGCAAAAATCCGGCCTGCGCCCAGCGCATTGTGACCAACTTCGCTGTTTCCCATGTCATCTTCTGAAGGCAGGCCCACACTGGGGCCATGCGCGAGCAGAGTTCGACTCAACGGTTGTTGCATCAATTGGGAAAGATGTGGGGTGTAGGCAGCGCCAACAGCATTGCCCGAAACAAAGGCGGCCGTTGGCAACACGCCTGCGTGACGATCGAGCTGTAATGTGAGATTGTCTTGAAGGTCTTTCCATCCAATGCCATCAAGCACAACCACGAGAACCTTGTGATCTGTTCGGGTGTTTTTGGAAGAGGGACGCAAAACGGGTGTTGTACTCGAAGTCATGATTCAACTCTCTTTGAACGGAACTCAAATGCCTCAAAACGCTGATACTCTGACATTGCAAGCAACGCGACGCAATCTTCGAGTGCGCATGAGTGCTCGCTTTTTGATTATTTTTCTGCTCATCCTTGTTGCACCTCTGCAGATTTCTTTTGCACAGCAGGACCCTTTTTCTGAACCTCTGAAATCGCTCAATAAAATCGAACCTGCCAATGTCGTTCAATTCAGGCTTGTCAAAACGACAACAAACGGTGGAGCCGGCTCGGCTGAGCTTGAACTGGAAACGCGTGGCGGTTTCAAGATTTATGATCATGGTCTTCGTTTCGAATATCGCAGCCCGGCGACTCTCGATTCCCTGATTCCACTGAAAGTGCAGGCCGAACCTCCTGCAAAGGTTGTTCAGGATCCGTTCTACAATGAACCCCGGGCAATTCATGACAAGGGAGCAAGATTCTTGCTCTCAAGCGATGTGCCTTTGGATGAAACAGGCTTCATTCGTGTGCGCTTCGAGGCATGCTCCGTCAACACATGCTTGTTGCCTGCCTACTTTTTGATCCCTTCACGAACGGGACAAACCTCCAGGCCGGAGCCCAAGGCAAATCCGCTTGTCAATGCGGGTGGACTGGGTGCGCAGTCTTCTTCGGACAATGTCAATTCCGCGCTTTCATCTGGACTTTCGTCATCAGAGCCACTTCAGGTTAAACCCACTTCCAATTCTTCCCCGCAGCCAGCACCGAAAATATCCGTGACTCCCGCAAACACACCGACCGTTTTTTCAACCCCGACACAAGCAACAATTCAACCCTCAACGGAAAAAGAAGTCTCACTGACCGACTCAATCACTTCAGAGGTTCAAAAAAGTTTACTTTCCCGAAGCTGGCTTCTTTTTCCAGCACTTTTTCTTGCGGGACTCTTGATGAACCTGACACCTTGTGTGTACCCGATGATCCCCATCACCCTGAACATCCTGAGCCGCATTGAGCGACCCACACAGGATGGATCCTCACCTCACACGCGAAATTTCATTCCGGCATTGATGTACATGATTGGAATCATTCTTTCGTATGCATCGATGGGTGTCATTGCAGGGATGACAGGTTCACTCTTCGGCGGCCTTCTCCAGAGCAAGCTTGTCAATGCAGGACTTGCGCTGTTGATGTTCGTGTTTGGCCTTTCAATGCTGGGCGTGATCGATTTGAGCAAAATTCAAAATGCTGCGAGCCGAATTCCGGTGTCCAGAAAATCACCGCACCTCGCGGAGATCACGATGGGAGCCGTGTCTGGACTCGTGGCTGCTCCCTGTACCGGTCCCGTCCTCAGCATGTTGTTGTTGCTTGTAGGCCAAACCAGGGATCCGGTTTATGGATTCACATTGATGTCGATCTTTGCCGCCGGATTCAGTGCTCCGTATCTTGTTTTGGGCATGCTTTCGCAACAATTCAAGCGGCTCCCGAAGGCCGGCAGCACCATGAATCTGGTGAAACATGTCTTTGCTGCGTTGATGTTCTCGTTGGCACTCTATTATCTCAAACCACTGGTGCAGGGTTACCTGCCTATGACCTTACTTTATATCAAGCCTTCGGTTATTGGACTGCTGACCATTGCAATACTCACCGGCATTTTTGTTTTTCTCATGCTGCGTGATGCAAACAAGCCCATTTACAAAATCGCAGTCCAGACAGGCCTGACCATTCTTTCGTTGTGGTTTGCACTCTGGGCCATCAAGGGATTTATCGCAGGTGAGATTGCCAGTCTTCCTTCACTCAGTCGCTTCAACGACCCTGTCGAAATTCCGAAAGGAGAAAAACCCACGGGGGAGAGAATCATTTGGTACAAGGATTGGAACAAAGCCGTTCAGGCAGCCACTTTGCAAAACAAGGGACTCATTGTTGATGCATGGGCACAATGGTGTGCAGCGTGTTTGAAAATGGATGCAGAGGTCTGGAATGAACCTGGCGTCGAAGCACTCATTGATCAGCACTTCATCGCATTGAAAGTTGATTTCACCGAGTCCAACCCCCAATCGGAAGAGCTCACAAAACGCTGGGACTTGTCGGGACTGCCGGCGGTTGGAATATACCCAGCCAAGTCCGATTTCATGGCTCAGCCTGCCATTTTGTTCCGTGAAGCACTGACGGTCAGCACCTTCCACCAATCCATACAAAAGCTGTTCAACGGTGAACTGACGAAACAGTAATTTCCTCGACGACAATGCAAAACAAAAAAGACCCGCATCAGATGCGGGTCTTTTCATTGAACAAGGCTTATCGTCCTCGCCCTCGGTCGCTGATCACATGTGGGCAGCAGCTGGCATGTAGTCGTGTTGATCACGGGCAACATGTGAACCTTCGCGAGCGGTTGCCACGTAGCGGTTAACGATGTTCAATGTGTAAACCAACAGCGTTGCCTTGAAGTTGCGCCAGTTGGAGTCATCAAGGCACATCAACAGCTCGTCATCAAAGTACATGTCGGTGTTGGTGAGAAGTGCTTCGATTGCGGCAAAAACCTGTTCAAAGTTTCCTGCCGTCGCCAAATCGTTGAGGTCTTCCTTGCTGCGGATGGCATTTGCCAAGCGAGCTGCGTTTGTTCTGATTAACTGAACTGTTGAACTATTGAGAATCATGAGAGGGCCCCCAACAAACAAATGAACGTTGCTGATACTGGATGTCTGGTGAGTCTACGGCCCGGTGAATCACCCGGGCAAGGATTCAGGCATGTCAATTCTCCAACGAGTCCGTCGGAGCAGGACAGTCAGCGCAACACCAAACAGCAACGCAGCAACCAACGCTCCAAGAATAATCAAAGGCAATCGGCTGGGTACGACTCCAATAATCTCAAATCCGAAAAATTGCGCCGGACCTTGTGCTTCCCGGGACACCAGCTGAACCCGTCGAGCAGATGCATTTGCTCCCATTGTGATCTCGCGCTCTTTCAATTCAACACCCGACGCTGGATTGGAGATCCGGGGAGGCCAGACATTCCAATCATCTGCCATTGACCCAAAGACCCGCTTCAAGGCTCCTGGAATTTCAAACAACACAGCGACCTGCTCACCCGCAAAAGGCGGAAGTTTTTCGTTTTTCCAAACCACCCTGCCCGTGGGTGCACTCAGTCGAAATTCGCTGCTGATGCCAATCATCATTCCCTGGATCCCTGAAGGCATCTGAACCGCAGGAAGACCGTTCCATTTTGAGATGGTGAGCTGCTTGCCAAGCTGTTCCGGCTTCACGTCGACAATCTGCCAATCGTAGACACCTTCAGGAAGCGCAAATACAAGAGTGAACTGCGACGTCTGATCCGATGGAACAGAAAAGCTGGAAACGTAATGCGAGACAACCGATGCCTCTGCAGGAGAGATGATGTAGCGGTTGGACATCGGTAGAAACACACCGGGCTCGAGAATATGCAGCATCCCTCCCGTCCCTGGCCCACGTCCGGCCCCGTGAGGAGAACCTCCGTTCATCGGTGGATGATTGACCTGACCCAAGGCAACCGACTTTTTGGAAAGACCCACAGCGGCCAAAGTCAAGGCTGCAAGCAAAAGGAGTAACTTGGGACGAGCAAATCCAGAGATGCCTTCGCCAGATGTGGCTGCCTTGCGGGTGGTCACCGGCAAAAACGGCAATTCGGCCCGTTGCAATCGCAAACACAATGAAACCAAAGCCTGAAAGCATTCAGAATCGCTCAATTGAAGCAATCTCGGTTCCTCGCTGGAGCCGGTGGTCAGACGCGAGATCAACTGGTCCCGCAACATCAAAACCTGCCGCAATTCATTTTCGTCTGAAAATCCTTTGTATGTTGCCGCGTAAGACTCCATGTTCTCGGCTGCAAACAATGGAGCAAGAACAAACCAGACAACCATCAAAGACATCAAGAGCGCGCCAAGGAGTGTGATGATCATGCCCGGTCTCCTTGAGCCTTGAGCCCGTCAATAAAGGCGCGCAGTTCCTTTTCAAGAACCTCACGCTCGATTGTTTCTCTTCGACGTGAAGAACGGATTGCAGCAACCAACAATGCCGGCCCCAAAACCAAGCCGAAGGAGGGCAACAACCAGATGGCAGCTCCAAAAGAACTGCTGGAATCGGGTTGACGAAGAATCCACTCTCCATAGCGATCTCGGAAGAATTTCAAAATTTCGGATTTCTTTTTGCCTTCGCCCAGCTGACGCTCAATTTCTCGGCGCATCGCCGTGCTTTGTGGAGTTTCACTCTCCAGAATACTCACGCCCTGACAGGTCGGACAGCGGAGTTCATTGCCAATCTCAAGCATTTGTTCCGAATATTGAAAGCGGGCTTTGGACTCATCTGCCATGGCAGTACCCGAGAATCCAAACAGCAGCAGCAATACCGCGCTGCCAATCACGACTGCCGACTGGAGCTTCTGTTTGCGCAAAACAGGCGACAAAGTTTCTCCGAGAAGATCCATGTCACCCGTCGCAGACTCCAACATCAGTCCGTTTTCCGAGACCTCGACGCTTCGACGCTTGATGCGATGGCTGAGACCAACAAGTGAACCCAGCACCATGACCACAAGACTCGTCCAGACCAGCTTGACGGTGGGATTGATATGCATCTTCAAAGACACCTGGTTTGTCTTTGAGTCGAAGAATGCCAGCACGAGGTAAAGATCGTGCCAAAATGTCGAATGGATTCCGATCTCGTTGAGCCACTCTTCCTTGTTGGTGTACTTGCTGCGCGTCGGCAGAACTTGAGCCACATTTCCTTGACTGTCTTTTGCCTCGATAACAGCCGATGCGTAGGTGGCGTTGTATTCCTGTTTGTAATTCATTCCCTTGTAGGTCAGCGTGTAACCATAAAACTGAATCGACTGGCCCTGAGAAAATTGGGCCTCTGCCTGAATGCCACGGTACCCGCCAAGAAATCCGCAAATGGCAATCAAGAATCCAAGGTGAACGATCCACGAACCAAAGTAGGGTCGGTTGAACTTCAAAAAGGCCTGACCATTCCAACGAATGGCCTTGAGCTTGAAAACCAAATCCATCACCATCACAAAGGCCGTCCACAGGACCAGTGCAAATCCAATGGTCGAGCGCAGGTCCAACCCTTTGTGCCACCACAACACTGCCGTCAGGACCAAAGACCAGACTGCGGGAAACAACAAACCGGCAACAGGATCCTCAATCTTTCCACTCCGCCAGCGCATCAGGTTTCCAACACCCAAAAGTGCGACAAGGCCAACAGCAATCCACGGCGCGAATGCATTGAAGAAGGGTTGTTGGATTGAAATCTTGACACCACGCACCGCTTCTACAATCAGTGGCAAAAGTGTGCCGATGCAAACGAGTGCCAACAAGAAAAGAAGAAAGAAGTTGGTGAACAAAAGGGAACTTTCCTTGGATAGAGTCCACTCCTGCGCCTGTCCAGCACCTTGAAGATGTTGTCCGCGAACAGCGACGAGCACAATCATGATGAGAGTCCAGACAACAATATATGTCAGGTATGCTGGACCGATATTGCTCTCCGCAAACGAATGAACTGAGCTGATAACACCTGAGCGGGTGATGAACGTTCCGAGGAAGGTCAAAATGAATGCAATGGCAGACAACGACACTGCCAATCGCGGCAGCCTGTTCATCTTGTCCAGAATCAGCAAGGTGTGCAGCAAGGATGTTGCAGCAAGCCATGGCATGAATGAACTGTTTTCAACCGGGTCCCACGCCCAATAGCCAGCCCAACCGAGTTCCACATAAGCCCATTTGCCGCCCAAAAAGATTCCCACCGTCAAGACCGCCCAGCCAGCAAGAGTCCAGCGTCTGACAGTCACCAACCAATCCGGGGTGAACGAGCCACGCAAAAGCGCAGCAACCGAATAGCCGAAGGGAACAATCAGGGAGCAGTAGCCTGAGAACAGGCTCGGCGGATGCGCAGCCATGTAGGGATTTTGCAGGAGAGCGTTCATTCCCTGACCAATTTCTTGAACCGGAAAAAGGCGGCTCAGAGGTGCAGATGCCCAGACGAGCAACAAAGTCATGAATGTCAGGCAAAAACCATACGCCGCGAGCAGTCCCGGAAGTATGGGCTCATTTTTTTCGCGCATGGTCAGCAAGGAAATGCTGACAACAATGGACATGATTGTTGTCCACAACAAGTGACTTCCTTCGAGCGAACTCCAGAAAGCAGTCAACAGATAGACAGGCGGCATGTCGGCAGCGGAATTCCTGAAGACGTAGCTGATTGAAAAATCGTTGGTGATAAGCCCTGTCCAAAGCACCCCTGCCGCGAAGAGAACACAGGCGTTGACGGCAACCAACGCATTGCGTCCACTCAAAATCACGCCCCGCTGTGGACGGCTGAGCGAAAGCAACCCCATGACCATTCCAAACACTGACAAACAAAAAGAGAGCACCAAGGCAAAAAATCCAAGTTCAACCATTCGAATTATTCCTCACCATTTGACCACGGGGGGTAGCGAAGCAAATATCGCTTCAATGTTGCCACCCGACATCAATCCAAAACGGGTACCCCGATCGTGCACCAAATTGAATTCTGCGTAGCGTGCACGCCAATAAAGATGCTCTTCCTTCAATTCATCGGTGAATGGCATCGTAACCCTGCGCTGCAAAATTTCAGCATATCTGTGCGCAAAAACCTGAGCGGTGTTGAGCAACAGACCCAAATCACTCTCGCCCGAAACCTTCAAATAATCGAAAAATATTCCGCCAACCCCCCGGGTTTCACCCCGATGTGGAATGAAGAAATACTCATCGCACCATTGCTTGAATTTTGGATAATCTCCCAGCGGATGGGTCTCACAGGCAGTGCGAAACCCATTGTGAAATCCATCGGTGTCTTCCTGGAATCGAACCATGGGAGTCAGATCCCCGCCACCACCCATCCAAAAAACGTAATCATCACCCGCTCCAACCTTGAGAAGTCGGATGTTCATGTGGGCAATGGGTGCATTCGGGTTGTATGGATGACAGATGAGCGACACGCCTGCTGCGAAATAAGGCTGCCCCGAGTATTCCTTTTCAATCGATGGATACGATGGCCCCCAGACAACACTCATGTTGACTGCCGCCTTCTCAAGGACAGGGCCTCGCAGCACCGTCATCACTCCACCACCCTGTGGTGCGCCATCCGGACCAGTTTTGGCCCACGACTTCGCGTTTACCTTGGCTTGTGGATCAATGCTCAAGAACGCGGCGCGATTGAGATTGCGAACAAAAGTCAGCAATCCAAGTTCGCGCCAAGAAATGCGTCGACCCTGCATGGGTTTGGCGATTTCAAAAATGGGGTCTGCAGAATCAACAGGCAGATCAAGAACGCCATCCAAGGTGCACATTGAATGGGCTTCCTCGAACGCCCGATAGCGCTCGACAACTCCCTGAGCACCGGAAAGCGCAGCAGAATCGGCGGAACTGGGCATAAGAACGCTCCTCCACAAGCAGTGTAGAGGAGTTTAGTGGCAAAGCACGAAAAACACCACGAATTGACGCACGTCAAGATCAGGAACTACCTGAACCTAATAGAAGCGAACTTCTCCATCGAGAGTCTGTCGGTGACGAAACCTCTCCGGCTCGAACGAAAACATTCTGGGAGGGCGATAGGCCATTCCCCTGGGGCGATGCGCCGACTCCACCAGAATATCGAGTGACTCTATCTTCTTGCGAAAATTTCGGACATCCATGGGTCGATTGAGGACAGCTTCAAAAACACGCTGCAGTTCACTCAGTGAAAATTCATGGGCCAAGAACGAAAACACGACGGTTTCGAATCGCGATCTCCGCCGGAGTTCACTGATTGCAGCCTGTGCAATTTCCCGACTGTGAAGTTCCAACAATTCGGCCTGCTCAAAAACCTCAATGAATCGAAGTTGGGAGAGAGCTCCCGTTGCAACAAATTCCAAATCCGAAGGCGAGGCGATCGTAAAGTAACAAATTTCGATCTGCCTGCCGACTTCTGCAGACTCTGGCCCGACACCCTCAAATGCACCGACCTGGTACATTTGGGACAAGTCCAATGGCAAGCGGGTGCGAATGACTTCGCGCGCACAGCTCGCAAGATCCTCTGAAAAATCGAATGCCAGACTTGGCAGTCTGTAAACATCAAGCTCGTCACCAACCTTGCAAGCCAGAAGCCGCAGTTTTGCGCCGTCAAACGAAAAGACAATTGTGGTGACAACGACGTTCGCCTGCAACTGACCAGGCAAAATGCCTTTCGACACTTTCTCATGCGCGGCAACAAGATCTGTTCGCATTTCCATGGCCCACCCTCGTGCAAAAGGTTTACAGAACGGATTCGGCCCGTCGACTAGCTTAAGTCCACAAGAACAGATGCTCAAGGACTCGAATAAAAAAAACAACAAGCCAGCCCAGGCCAGCTTGTTACTTTAAGAATGAAACGTAGTTTTTGTTATCTCGCCAAATTCGCAAGCGTCAGGTACGCAAGGTCGATCTTCATTCCGCGACAGAGATTCCCAAATCCGGCGGCAAGACATTTTTCAACAAAGATTCGACTGAAGGGACCAAGCGCGGTGGAACCCTCAACACAGACATTGTTTGCAGTGTTCCAATCTGATCCCAGCGGGCAAACTCCATTGCCACGCAAAGACGAATACATTTGATTGGTCCAAAGAGAATCATAACAAGCCGGTCCATAAATCTTGCCACAAGCAACCTGCATTTCATTCGTGTAGGGAGCATATGCCCTCATACCATCGGTGCAGAAAGAGTTTGAGCCACCATCCACAATAGTGCCAGGCGGACACTCAATTGCTGATGTCACATCTGGCAAGCGGCCACCGTTCGGAGGAGGAACAGGTGTGGCGGGTCCCGCGGATGGACCAGCAGAACCCACAGGCTCACCAACCGGAGTGGGCAATGGAATCGGTTGAGTCAGAACAGGGCCGATGGGTTGGCTTGGATCAAATCCTGGCGGTGTAGGCACAGGATAGGGTGTTGGCTGTGGTGGAGCGCTTGGAACAGCAGGTGCTGTCGGAGCAGGCGGCACGGCATTCGGAGTGGGCTCGGCAGAAAGCCCGGGCGCCGAAGGAGCATCGACAACCGGCGTGGGAAACGGAGTTGGAGTCGGAGTCGGAATTGAAGTTGGAGTGGCAACAGCAATCGGTCCACCGACAGTCATCCCCAAACGCGAACTGTCGTAAATGGTTTCGATGGACTTATAATATCCTCGAAAATCGGCTCTCTCTTGAACCCAAACAAAATCAGGACGCTCATCGCTCAGCCAGCGTCCACCGACAATACGCCCCAGCGAATCAATCTCGATGATATAATTGTAACGAATGTTTTCAGAAGCGACCGTGCGATTGTCACCAATCGGGAGCCAATTTGGCGATTCGATCTCAACCAAAAACTCAACGTCGGTTTCAACAATGACTTCCGACACAGCCTGCGGCGCAGCACCTGGTGAAGGCAACTGGCGACCCAACTCTCTCGTGGAGTATCCGTAAATTGGAAAGTTCCAGACCTCGGATCCACGGGTCAGGTCGGCAATGACGTTTTGTCCTTCGCGACCAATAAGATTCGTCAATATCAAATGAAAAGAACCAGCATTTGTGTCGCGACATTCGGCTGTGTTTCTCAGCTCGGGACGCGTTGTGAAATCAATCTCACAGCGCTGTCCCAGCACACGCGCAAACGGCAAAAATACAACACCCTGCGCATATGCGAGCAATGCCTTGATGTCGCCGCTTCCAAAAGGCACCTCGACACCCGTCACTCCCTTGAGAGTCACCGCTCCAGGCTCATCAAAATTCAAGGAAGCTGAAGCCCACCCGTGACACAATCCTGCCCATTCAGGCATTGCCGGATGCGTTCGCATCAGTTCCGCCTGCACGGTCGGAAAATCAAAACGTCCCATGAAAATGTCATATTTTTCTGCTGGCGAGAGCGCAGCAACCTGCTGCAAGGTCATCTTGCGGACTTCGGATTCCGACAACCGGGGAACACTGAACGGTGGAACAATTCCACTCTGCCAACGCAGGGCAATTCCACCCAGGTGACTTGGCCAGTAAATATCGGCCCAGGGAATTTTCACACTCCGACCAGAGCGTGGAAGTTCATCAAAAACAACCACGGAACCCGCATCAAGTAGCGCTGGGTTGTTGTAGTTGTCCCATGCCTCCTTGACCTTGTCCCGGGACACGCTCGGCTTGCTTTCACATGCAGACAAAACGAACGACATTGCGATGCTGACAACAGGCAGCAAGCCTCTGAAATGGCGCATGAAAAAACCCCACAACTTGAGAACCAAGGGTGGGGGTTATTGCGAACTGCCAGAGGCGTCAACAGAAAAAATCAATGTTGCTGAGGAGAAAGAAGTTGACGCAATGCCTCGGTGGTCTTCTTGGGGTCATGTCTTGCAAGGTAGAGAATCTGTTCCTTGTGGGAAAGCTTCTCGAAAGGAACCTCTTCCTGCACCTGGACACGCTTCGCAGCAGAGCCAGAGCGTTCAAGTTCGTAATCCGCGATCGCGAGCTGCTCATCCGACCGCTTGTCGGGATCGAAAGTCAACCAACGGAAGTATGGTCTGAGAAGAGCGAAGTATAGAAAAATCATGGCGAGGATCGATACCGAAGCAATGATTCCTGTTTGGATGAGTGAAGTCTTGCGGGCGGTCAAGGAAGCCTGCTCAGCCACCGCCATTTCATCCATCTCGAAAGGAGCATTTTCAACTGTGATGGTGTCGCGGCCTTCCTGAAATCCGATTGCGTTTTTCACCAACTTGGTAATCATTCCGATTTCTTCGGGTGTGCGGGCCACATATTTTCCATCAACAAGCTTTCCATCCACCAAAACAGCTGTTGATGTCTTTTTCAATGATCCCACGGGTTCGATGATTCTGCTCACCGTTCGCTTGACGTCGAAATTCAACGTCTCCATGGTCTGCTTGTTGCTGTTCGAACTTCCACCGCCAGCTGCATCATCCTTTTCACCCGGCAGATTGCTTTTCGCACCCGGAACACCCGTGGGATTCAATCCCTGTCCTTGGGATGACTGCTCATTCTTCTGGGAACCCAACACGACAGTGCGCTCGGGATCAACATCCTGAACCGTTGTCTCAATTTTCTTGAAATCGACATCTGCCTGGACCTTGGCAACAACTTTGTTGTGCCCAACAACACGACCCAGGATTTCACGGATACTGGTTTCAAGTTCGCGTTCCACTCTCTTTTGGTATTCGCGCTGCGCACTCGTGACCTTGTCGAGACCACCATCCTCTTCCTCGGGTTTGGTCAACATGTTGCCAAGCTCATCAACAATCGCAATGTTGTGCGGCTCAAGACCTTCAACCGCCCTCGCAACCAGATGCAATATACCTTGAACCTGTTTTGGACTCAGCTGCTTGCCGGCTTTCATTCTCAACATGATGCTTGCAGTGGTAGGCTTTTTGTCCTGTGCAAAAATCGCAGGATCAGGCATCACAATGTGCACTCGGCTGGATTCAACCGGATCGAGTTTGTTGATGCTTCGGGAAAGCTCACCCTGAATAGCCCTCAATTTGCTGATGCGCTGATCGAAGTCGGTCATACCGAAGGAGCGATCATCAAACTTTTCCCAACCCACGGAAACACCGTTGCTGGGTAGACCTTCCTGAGCAAGAATCATCTTGTACTCGTTGAGTTTCTCCTCAGGAAACATCAGAGTTTCGCCTTCAATTCTGAAGTCGCTGACGTTTTGCTTTTTAAAAAGAGCAAGAACAGATGTTCTGTCTTCATGGGACAGGTTTGTATAGGCAACTTCGTAATTTGAGGCAGGACGGTAAAACGAAACCGCAAGCAGAATTGCAACGACAGAAAGAATTCCCACTGCGAGGGCAATTTTTCTTCCCGTCGTCAGTCCCTGAATGAAGACCGACGATTGCGAACGGAATTGGTCGAAGAAGGTCTTTAAACGTTCAAACATTTTCCATCCACTCAATCATACGGAACAGCAGTGCCAAACCGTAGGTCTGTTCAAATCAAAAGTGCAGGTCAAACCTGCATGCGCATCACATCCTGATAAGCTTCAATTGCCTTGTTTCTCAGTTGCACCATCATGTTCAGGCCAAGCTCGGCCTTTGCAACAGACAACATTGTTTCATGGATGTTACTCGACTTCCCGGTCGCAAGATCCATACTTGCCTTGTCGCTTTCCTTCATGCTCTTGTTGACGTCTGCGAGGCCTTCCTTGAGCAGGTTCAGGAATTCGCCGCCGTTCGAAGCCTCGCCAACCGGATTCTTTCCCTTGTTGGCAAACGAGCCGCCAATGGATCTGAGATCGGCATCAATTGAGCCAAGGTCCATGGGCTTCGCTGTTGCACTGCGAATCATTTTTCAGCTCCCTTATCCGCGACCAATGTTGATGGCTGTGTTTGCCATCGACTTGGTTGCATTGAGTGCTGTTGTGTTTGCTTCAAATGCACGGTTGGAGGTGATCATGTTCACCATCTCCTCCATCACGCTGATGTTCGGCATGGCCACCATTCCATTCTGATCTGCATCAGGATGACCAGGATTGTAGACCATTTTGGGTGCCTTTTGATCCTCAACTATTCCATCGACCTTTACTTCCTTGAGGTTCGGGTCAAAGGCCTGCCGCATCAGGTTGTCGAAGGTCACACCTGAATCTTTGGCAGTGAAGACAACGTCTTTTCTTTTGTACGGACCACCTTCTTCGGTCCGGGTTGTGTTCGCATTTGCAAGGTTGGACGAAATGACGTTCATGCGAACCCGCTCTGCAGCGAGTGCCGATGAGCTTATTTTCAAGCCATCAAGAAAGCTCATAATGATCACCTCCCACCGTTGATTCCGTAGCGGAGCATACCAAGACGACGGTTGAGAAGCTCAACCGTCGCCCTGTAAAGTGTCTGGTTCCAGGCCAATTCGGACATTTCCGCATCGAGATCGACAGTGTTGCCGTCGTTCCCTATGCTCTCGGTGGGTTTCACGTGCAAATCACCGCGCAAGTCACCATTGACCGTAAGTCCCTGATGCTTGAAGTGTCGATCATCTGTGGCCTGAATTGCCATTTGACCATCATTGCCCACCGCTGCCCTGAGCTGCTCTTCAAATTCGTATCCCAACGACCTGTAACCGGGAGTCTGCGCGTTCGAGATGTTGCTCGTGATGACGTTTTGCTTGATGAGGCGCTGATTCAGGCTCTCCTCAAGCACAGCATCGGTCTTCGCGAAGACTTGGTTACTGGTAATCTTCATACGTTTTTACCTTCAACCTCATAGCCGCAATCCACGAGTTCGTTGAGCTTGTAGCGCAATGCGCGCAAGGAGATACCCAACGCTTTTGCAGTGTGCGTACGGTTTCCGTTCATGCGGCGCAAAGTTTGCAGTATCAGACGCTGTTCGAGCTCACGGAGGGTGATCTGTGGCAGCGCATCGCTCATCGCAACTTCGGTACGGCTGTTGGCCTTCATCAGATGAAGCTCTTCCACACTGATGTAGTCACGAGTCGCAAGAAGGACAGAGCGTTGAATGACGTTGCGCAGCTCGCGCACGTTGCCTGGCCATGTGTATGTTCTCAGAGCCTGTTTTGCTGTCGGAGACAGCTGAACATTCTTCGAGAATTGTATGTTGTACTCGCGCAGGAAGATTTCAGAATAGAAGTCAACATCCACGGTGCGTGTCCGCAGTGGCTCAATGTCAAGCTGAATCACGTGCAGCTTGAAGTACAGATCATTGCGGAAACGCTGAGCGTTGACTTCATCGTTGACGTTTTTGTGTGTGCAGGCAATGACGCGTGCGTCTGCTGCGGTCCCACGGCGCACAGCTCCCTTGTTGACATCCTGCTCTTTAAGGATGCGCAGAAGTTTGAGCTGAAGCTGGGGATCCAGCTCGGTGATTTCATCGAGCATCAACGTGCCGGACTCAGGTGCACGTGGAAGCCCATACTCATTGCCGCCACGGTTGCCGGCAAAAATTTCCATCTCAAAGAAGTTCTGAGGAACGTTGGAGCAGCTTGCCACCACGAAACGACCGCGATCACGGCCTCCGGCAATGTGAATGGCCTTGGCAAGGGTTTCCTTGCCGGTGCCGCTTTCACCCGTGATGAGAACCGGCACCTTGGTTGGTGCAACGGTGCGGGCCACTTCGAGAATTTTGTACATCTTTTCATCGCGCGTCGGGAAATGACGAAGCATCTCCTCTTCGCTGATGCGACCTTCAACGTTGGCAAAGGCCGCGTTGAGGTTTCCGGCATTGCGGCTGTTTTCCAAGCCGGCAACACCGTTGAAATTAGAATTCTCCAGATCAAACAATCCCAATGGTCTGGCCTCGCTCATGTGACTCCCCCCCTCCCGATTTGTTGGCGTCAGCGAATTCTTTCCAGTCTCTCGTTTGCGAGAGACGAAAATTTTTTGTCTGAAATATCTGCTGCGGAAATCTGCCAGGCAGTTTTGGCCTTCTCGACCATTCCTGCTCGTGCATAGACAAGACCCGCCTTGTAGGAGGCCTCCGCTTTTTTTGTCGATTGAGCCAAATTTGCCACTGCCATGTAGACATCGCCTGACTTTGAAAGTCGGCCATTGGTGCGCAGATCATCTGCCCAACCCATCAGGGCATTTTCGATACGACGCGCCTCATCCTCGTTCCGCGGCGAGGTAGTCAGCAAGACGTCAAACACCTTGTCGGCGTCTTCCCTGCCACGCGCAGCGGTCGCAAGAGTGACCAGCATGCCGACATCTCGCTCGACATATCTGCCAATCTTCATCTCATCGATGAGAATGTACTGAGCTGTTTTTGATGAGTATGGGGAACGGGCCGATTCCTTGAGCGCAGCTGTGGCCCGATCAGACAATCCAACATTCTTTCGAACATCGCTCGCATAAAGCTTTTTCAGAATCGCCTCTGCCTTGTCTGCCGACTGCAGCTTGAAATTCAGCTGCGACATGAGTGTGTAGGCTTCGTTTCTCTTGCTTTCGTCGGTTGTGCTGTTGGCAAACACCTGAAGGAGATTCAGAGCACGCTTCGATTCGCCCACAGACAGCCAACCTTCAACACGTGCCATCAACAGATCAGGGTTTCGCAGTGTGAAGTCCATCATCCCTGGGCGAGCATTTCTTTCGAATTCTGCAACGGCCGGATAATCTTTCTTCCTCACGAGCTCGTCGAGAACGAACTTGACCTTGTCGGAAAGCTCTGTGGTGAGCACGGCAGTGCGCGGATCATTCGGATAAGCAGAACGGTAGCGTTGCAGCGCTGAATCTGCACTGACTGCGTCAAGTTGTGCCACCGAATATCGCGTCTGGATGTAGGCACAAGACGAGCGCACTGCGTCGGAAACGAAGCGCCCGTTCAAGCAACTTTGGAGCGCAGCCTGATGAACCCGGGCTGCTTCAGGCCGTGTTGCAACAACAGGCTCGAGCAATCGAATGGAAGCCCCGATGCGCGCTGCCCAAACCGCACGGTCGTTCATGGCAATTTCGGTGTAGCGCTCATTCAAGTCCTGCAGCGAGGACTCTCCGGATCGCAAAACCTTGAGATCGGCGATTCGAAGCTGGCCCAGTGGAGCAATTTCATGACCCGGAAAACGTGCCACCAGCGTTTGCAAATAGTCATTTGCCAGCTCGGGCCTGCCTTCGACAAACGCCGACTCTCCTGCCATCCAAAGAAGCTTGGGACTGTCCTGGAATCGTCTGGCATTGAGCGAAGCAAGTCGCTTGAAGAGTGCGCCGGCTTGTTGGGTTCTGCCCGTGCGGTAAAGTGCGGATGCCAGCTTTTCAATGGAGTCGAATTCAGAAATCGTGCCTGCGTCTGCCCCAGCCTGTCTTTCCAACGCAGCGATCGTGGTGTTGACACCCGACTCAACCGCCTCAATGCGAGCCATGACTCCATTGGGCCCTTGAACCTGAGAACCGACATTTTTTGTGAACGGCTCGCTGGTCTTGCCTGCCTGCGGAAGTATCTCCTCTGCAGGAAGATCGATTTCAACAGGTTTGACAGGACTGAGATTATCTTTGGGTTCGCGGAGTGCCGACGCAGACGTGGATGCACTCTGGGAATTGCCCGATGCATCTTCTTGCCAGCTCCATTCCTGTTCAAGGCTTCTGGGTTCGAACGGTTCTGTTCTCCAGATGTCCATCACAATCCTCCAGGGATTGTCCTGATGGGTCACAAGCCAGGCAACGGGTGCGTTTTTCAATTGGAATGACAGAATCACGTCCCCGTTCTTCTCTTCAACCACAGCGCGGTGAATGAAACGGGTGTCATAGAATCGACTGACGTCGAATTCCGAAGCACGCGCAGGACTGACCCGAAGTTCGAGAGCTCGGGTGTCGCGCAGGTATCGGGTTGCAAAGCGGCGAGGGACATCCAGCGCAAATGAAGCCCTGTAGCTGTCCTTGCCGGGTACAAACTGTTCGACCGAACGTTCTTTTCCGGTTGAAATTCCGGCGCCAAAAGCTGTTGCAGTCGGCACAAACACACCGAGCAACAAAATCCGGCTGAACATTCTGGAGCAGTTGACCACGCAAACCTCCCTTGAGGAAACACCGCAGACAGCGATGCAACCTCACATTCCCGAGATTAGCGCAGCCCAAAAAATTAAGTTCTGTCTGGTTTTTGACCTGATAAGCCTTTTGACACAAACAAAAGTGCCGCAATTTTTTCTTCAATCATTCTCGGAATCATTTTTCCGACACCATCCGATTTTCCGACACATGAGGGTTTTTTTGACGTGTTAATTCTCTGACTAATGCAGTTATTAAGCCTATTTCATGACACCCGCGCAGGTTGGCCTCGAGAGCCCGGAACAGTCCCGTTCAATCTGCCCTTTGCCAACTGAAAAAGATGCAACCATCCGATTTCCATTCCAGTCCCTGTGAAATCGAAGCGAATTTCCAAGGGAATGAAAATCTCCCAACAGTCTCAGGTCACTCCATCCGGCAGCCACACCAAAATATCCTTGCCAAGCCCAGACATTTCCGCATGTTCTCTCGGACACACAAATGTTGTTCCCAACCCGTTCGATGAAATGCAAAACCGTCGGAGCACCCGAAGCTGCTCCGGAATTGCGTTTCTCACAGGGAACAAGAACAGTGACTCTCCGGGCAGATGCCCCGTCGGACCCGAGGTCTCCAGTCCGGGGTTCCGTCAGCTCCACCAACAAATCCTGACAGTCGTCATCAGCGCGCGCATCCAACACGGAAAGTGCCAACCCGGTGATACAAACAGCATGAATGATTTTTGTGGCCGAAGACTTCATTGTTCTGCTCCTTCATCTGCTTCCTGATGTGAAATCAGGGCATCGCAATGGATGGAAAAAGACTTGTGTTGATAGCCGAGCCAAAAACTGACTGAAGTCCAACCAACGGGAAAAGGTATGCTGTTGACAGCAAACGAATGAAGTCGGTTCCGATCTGTGCAGTATCGACGCTCGCAATGCCGGTCAGGCTGGGCATTGATGCTCTTCGGATCTGACTGAACATCAATCACAAAACCATTGTCATTCTTGATTCCAGCACGATTGGCTGGAACCACACACAGGTCCACAACAGTGAGACCAGCATGAATGCCCCACCTTGGCATTTTGCGCAGACTCACGTGCGCAACCGAGCCATCCGGACTCAAGTTGTCATCACTGCAAATCAAAACCGGCTCGATCCCGCCGGGCTTGTGAGCGCACTGAAAGCCATCTGCCCTGGCACTCGGGTTGAAACAGAAACTCATTGGAAACAGCAAAAAAAGTGATCTGTGAACAATCGAACGGCTCGACATTGCAGGCCTCCTCGGATTGTGTCCCCTCAACAGCGGAGGTCAGCATAGATTTTGTCGGAGTCAACTCAAGTCGGCATTCATACTTGAGGAAATGACTTGGTCACTCACCCGATGGTGAGGGTTTGAAAGAAATCCCAGCATCCCGGATTTTTGTCGTTTGGAACTCGAGCTGACCGAGAACCGGAAGACATCCACACCGAACTGCAGTCAACATCCGGGGATAGTATCGCCTTCTTTCAAAGCCATTTTGTGGCCCTCCCTTTTACTTTTGAATCCCGCGGGTAAAATGTTGCGACGCAACCAACCGATGGAGCCAGAAATTCAATGCTGAATGCCATTGCCACAATATTCTTTTGGGCCTTCTTCCTGATTTCGGGAGTGGTTTTTCAATTGTTTCTCCTCATTCGTCTTCTCGGAATCAGGGAAGAATCACAAAGACACCGTATGGCTCAAAAATTTCGTTTGCTTTGGTCGGCTTTCAACTTGAGGCTTTTCTTTGGTGTTGAGTCGATTAAGTCTCTCCGGCAACAATCCGAGAGCCTTCCGAACCAGTTTATTCTGATCACCAACCACAGAAGCAATCTCGACCCCTTGTTCGTTTTCGTTATTGGCAGACCTCTGGTTTTCCTCTCAAAGAAAGCTGTCTTGAAATCTCCTGTGATTGGCTGGTGGATGCGGCTTTGTGGCGATGTCGCAGTCGACAGGGGCGAAAAAAGCAGTCGTCAGGAAAGCCTGGCATCCATGAAAGAGCGGCTTGAACGCGGGGACTCACTATTGATCTTCCCGGAGGGCACACGTCAAACCGATACCAACGTTCCACTGGGTGAATTCAAGGACGGAGCATTCAATCTTGCGTCCCAGTGCGGCGTTCCGCTTGTCGCCCTTGTGCTCGAGCAAACAGATCGAATCTGGCAAAAGGGCAGCCTGGTGTTGCGAATCGATCGACTGCGGTACGCCATTTCGGGCTCAATCCCCAGTCTGGGTCGAACTCCGCAGGAGTTGAAAGAACAATCCATAACAACTATGCGTTCCATGATTCAAACGTTTTCTGCAAAAGAGTGAACATCTCGGAAGGATATCAGCGTGGAATATCGTAAACTCGGAAACTCTGGCCTCTTCATCAGTGAGCTCTCCTATGGTTCTTGGATCACCTTCGACTCCAACTCAGCGCAGATCCAAAAGCAGTGCATGCACGCCGCTTACGATGCCGGAGTCAATTTCTTTGACAATGCCGAGGTTTACTCGAACGGCGAATCAGAAGTGGTGATGGGCAATATCATCAGGGACGCCGGTTGGAGTCGGGACAGTTATATCATCTCGAGCAAGGTGTTTTGGGGAGGCAATAAACCAACCCAAAAAGGACTGTCGCGAAAGCACATTGTCGATGCTTGCCACGCCGCGCTGAAACGCCTCCAGGTCGACTATATCGATAGCCGGAACTGAAGTACCTGTAATGCAGGACTTGGGAATTAAGATAACCTATG
>JBMSQQ010000034.1:0-32881 GCA_049423385.1 Silvanigrellaceae bacterium
CTGCTGCGCCGGCCGCACCACCCGCGCCGCCCGTTCCACCCGTGGCAAAAGCTGCGCCAACTCAGCCACCACCGCCGCCACCTGCTGCGCCGGCCGCACCACCCGCGCCGCCCGTTCCACCCGTGGCAAAAGCTGCGCCAACTCAGCCACCACCGCCGCCACCTGCTGCGCCGGCCGCACCACCCGCGCCGCCCGTTCCACCCGTGGCAAAAGCTGCACCACCTGCGCCGCCAGTCGCAGATCGTGCCGAGATTCCAGCAGCAAAAGCGAACATGAATTCCGGGGAGCAGAAGACAAACGCTGCGTCGCTGCCTCCTGAAATCCAAAAAAAAACTTCGAAAGTTGAGGCCGAACCTCAACAAGATCCAACAAAATCTTCTGCCAACAGCATGCACCACTTCGATGCTCCACCAGCATCGGGTGCCCCCAAGGAACTGGGAGTTTTACTTCACGGAAAACAAAATCCAGTTTTGGTTAAAGGCATCAGAAAAGAATTTCTTTTTACAATTCTGATCCTTTTGACTCTTTTTCTGATCGTCTACTTTTTTGTCGGTCCGCCATATACCCACTAGTGGATAAACATCCGATTTCAATTGAAATAATCTGATTGAATTCAAGAAACCCAAGATTCACCGAGTCTTTGTCACTTCAGTTCCAACAAAACACTCCGATGTTGAAAGAAGAACGTTGTTCTCTCTCATGGAGTTTTCTCATGGTGTCAGGACGCTCAAGGACGAAGCCCGGACAGCAACCAGGACTGCGCAAGGCAGCACGATCTTCCGAGGTCAGCCGGCGCAAACGTCTTGCAAGATATCGTCGGCACACGGCGCGACTTGCATACAAGTCGACGTTGTTCTCCGAAGTGAACAAACTCATTTTCGTCCAGGATTTCGATTCTGCTGGCAGGAAACTTTCCCAGCTTGCGAGTCTCTACTGGAATGACGCTGAGATACACTTTCGCCGAATCGAAGTCGCTTGTCGCACCGAATCACTCAACGAAGTCGTGGAAGAGTACCAGCGACTTCGCGCACTCAATCCGGACCATCCGGTCATCGAAGCGGCAGCACTCCTGAGCCTCATTAGGCAAGAAGAGTTGATGACCGATGAAAACACTTTCATACCGGAAAGTGCGCATGAACAAATATCACAACATGGCATCAAGGATGTTGTGGCTCTTGATTCCGGAAGCGAAATCTCAACCAGCAAAAAATCAGTTCATCCAGATGAGGCCACACGCCAGCTTCTCGCGCGTTGGGAGTCGAATCGCCCTGCCACGGCTTCACCCTCTACCCGGGGTTGGAGAGTCGAGCGTTCTCCGTCGGTTCCCGACGATATCGCACCACCTGAGCTTCCCACACTTCCGGACGCATCTGCAGATGATGAGATACAACAATTCAGAGCGCAGGTTTCTGAGTCAAAAAAGCAGGAACAGGTCATCGGGATTGAGCAATCGACAAACCCGATTCTGCAAGCGGCACTGCGACTTCGCGACTCCCAACCCAAAAGTTCATGGGCCTGGTTTGTTCTTGGCTGCGCTCTCGAACTCGCGGGTCACCTGCAAGAAGCAGTGGATGCGTGGACTCACTCATGGCAACTGAACCCGGAGTCTTTGGCGGTTTTGGCGACAATGGCTGAACTCCAACAGATTGGCGCCTTGCCAGAAGGCAAGCCGGACTACGCTGAAAAGTTTGAAAAACTCGATAAATTTCTGGTTCACGGCACTTATGAAACCCACATCTCACTGTACAAATATTTTCTTGAAAAGCGTGAAAGCACCCATGCAATTGCAGCTCTCAGAACCTTGGCAGACTGGATGCAACGGCAGCGTGGTGAAGTGCCTCCGGAAATTGAAATACTCTGCCTTTTGGGCGCCATGAACGCATACAAGCTGGATGCCAATGTGGCGGCAGCTGAAGCCTGCAGGCGGGAAGCTGAAAACATCGCGATCGCATGCAAGAAATCACCCAAAAGTCCGGCACAGATTGCTTTCATTGGCCAAATTGCCGAAGACTATGGGCTCCCGAATCTGGCCCGCTTGTGTTTCTACTCTGTGCTCATAGCAAAAGACACACCGTTGGAATTGGCAAGCAAAACGGCCGCGCACTGCGTTGCGCAATATGCTTCGCTTTCACTCAAGGAATGTCTGAAAACGACCTACTTGAACCATGCAGGCAATCCGGAAATCCGATTTTGCCAGCTGCTTTGCGAACTCACATTGTCATCTGTTGCCATTCGACCTTACATGGAACGGAAGAACAGAATCCGTGACGCATTGGCCCGAAACCAGGCTGCAGTGGCCTTGCAACTGATGCAGGAAGCACTTCAAGAAACAAATGACGACGCAGAGATTCACTTCTACATGAGTGAAATGCTTTCCCGCTTGGGTTTGACCGACAGGGCCAAGCATCACTTTTCAATGATGTATGAACTCGATTCATTGAATGTTGAATCGGTTTTACGCTACCTGAATTTTTTGATCAAAAACAAGGAATTCTTCTCAACCCAGGAAATCGCCCGCAAGACAAACGAAATTGCAGGTCTCACTCCGCAGCAACGCAGCGAACTGCACTGGGCAAGAGCTAGCGCCTTGCTGGCGGTTGGAGAAACCGAGGAAGCCAAGCAGGAAATTGATCGCTCCCTCAAGACAAATCCTTGGAGCACCCAATATTTGATGGTGGCACTCAAACTCTCTGTCCCATCGACCATCAAAAACAATGATCCGGGCTTTGGTGAAGTTGCCCTGACAATATTGGAGACACAACTTTCAGCTGGTGGTCAAAATGCAATTGCAGACGAACACCTGAACCAGTTGCTCGAGCACGGCAAAAAATGCCTACAAACCGGACTCAGCGAGTATGCCTTCATACTTGGCAAGATTCTTTTCATGCTCAACGACAAGAACGAAAATGTCATCGAGTTTTTCAGCAAGGTTGGAGCAAGCTACGAGCCCCGATTGGCCGCTCAACAGACACTGATGTTGCTGCAGAGTACCGGCAAACAATGGTCGTTCTCGCATCTGGCTGTTTGCATCGCCAGAATCTATAGCCAGGCGCTTGAGTGGCCCTTGGTTGACGAGTGGCTCGATATTGCCGTCAAATCAGGAATCGAAGAAAAACACGTTCGCTCAAAACTTTTTGAACTCGAGGCACTGAAGCTCGCGTTGCACGGAACAAACTTCAGAAAAGCCCAAAGTCTTCTTGAAGCGGCGCTGGATATTTACGACGGAACCCAAAAAATTCCGGCAGACACGGGCGTACTGCACGGATACCTGATCCTGGCACAGGGCAATATCAAGGCGGGCATTGAAAAAATGCAAACATGCATGGGCGAAAGCAGCTCAATTCAAAGCCTCTACTTCCTGATCAAAGGCCTCGAGCGGGCCGGCCGCTTGTCCGGCTCTGAATGTGACAACATTCTGAGATTGTACAATTTGGCTCCAACGAACCTGCTCGAGCAAAAATTGATTGAAGAAATCTACTGCACAGTGGGATCCTGCAAAACCGGGGTGTCGGTCAACCTTGCCTGCTGAGTGTCAAGTTGCCACAGTGCGCGTAGTGAAAAACCGCGCACTGTGAGACGATTGCCTGCGACATCAGGGAAGGCAACATGGCACTTCGAAAAAGACCCTCTGCGCGGCAAAAAGCATCGCAGAACATTGCACAGCTCAAAACAATCCGTAGCCGCGTCAGTCTGGCGCCAGAGTGGTGGATTGGTAAAACACATGTGTTGATCGACATGGATGGCACGCTGATTGGTCAACCGGGTGCGCTTTTTCACAACCTCTTTGCCATTTTCGCTCTCATCAGACTCAAAGGACTCGGTTCCTATGCCGACCTTTATCGGGCTGTAAACAAAACGATTCAAACCGTGCTTTCGCCTCATCAATTTGCCAACAACGAAGATGCTTTTTTTGAGACTCTGGCGCGTGAATTGAATGTGACGAGGCAAAAACTCGAACGCTTCGCGGGTCGATTCTTCGATTCCGATTATCCTTTCATTTGCCTTATCCTTCACTCAGAGCCGCACGCGCGCAGACTGCTCGATCTGCTGCATGCCACAGGTCGACACGTCACACTCGCAACAAACGCGGTGTTTGGCAGGCGTGAAATTGAGCTGCGTCTCAAGGCGTCGGATCTTTATCTTCACGATTTTGATCTGGTGACTTCCTGGGAAGTGATGAAATCCACCAAACCACACAGCGCGTTTTTCGAAGAAACCCTCAAGAAAATCGGCGGTACTCCGGAATCGACCGTGATGATTGGCAACGATCCCTTCTACGATCTTCCGGCATATCAGATGGGAATTGAAACATTGCTCGTGGGACAAAGACTTTCCATAGGCGACATCGCTGATTCACTTGAAGCTTCGATGAAAGCCAGCGAAAGTTGATTCACGATTTAGAGCGACCGCGCAGGTAAGGTTCGGCCACCAGAATGGCCAACGCAGCAAGAGCATGTTGGATTTGACCCGAGCGAGCCATCATCATCGCTTCTTCAATAGGCACAGTGCGCAGTCGAATCACCTCAAACGGGTCGTTGTGCTCCCTCGGAACTGACAGCGGCTGACAATCAAATGCGATAAAATAAGTAATCCGGTTGCCCTGAATGGCTGGATTTGGCGCAAAACCAGGCAATGCAAGGACGCGTTGGCTCGTGAGACCGGTTTCTTCCTCCAATTCCCGGAGGGCTGCGAGGGTCAAATCCTTCTCGCCAGGATCCACCGCCCCCCCGGGGGTTTCGACCGTAATTGTATTTGTACCAACGCGATGCTGCTCAATGAGCACGATGTGCCCGTCGGCGGTCACCGGTACCACATTGACCCAATGGGAGCAGCGGATCGTGTACATGGCACGACGATGAATGCCGTCCAGACTGGTCGCTTCCCTTGATTCCACCTTGAAAATTGGACAACTGAACGCCTCCTCGGGCTCGCTCAAGGGAAATTTTTGAAGTTCAGAATTGGTGCCTTCGGGCTTGGACATTATCAATTGCCTCATTTGTACATCGGTTCATTTTGCCAGTCGGTGGATGTCGGTGCTATGAAGGCACGATTTCTTTAGACTTGCCCTCACGATGGAGGCTCCCATGGCTCTCATTTCACTTCGCCAATTGCTCGATCATGCCGCTGAAAATTCATATGGAATTGCTGCGTTCAACGTCAACAATCTTGAACAAATTCAGGCCATCATGGAAGCCGCCAAGGAAACCAACAGCCCGGTCATCATCCAGGCCAGCCGTGGTGCCCGCTCCTACACCAACGACGTCTTTCTTCGCCATCTGATGTTCGCTGCGGTCGAACTGTATCCGGAGATCCCGGTCTGCGTCCATCAAGACCACGGCAACTCCCTGACAACCTGTCTTTCGGCAATCCGCAATGGTTTCACCAGCGTGATGATGGACGGCTCGCTCATGGAAGATGGCAAATCGCCCGCCAGTTACGAATACAACGTCAAGATCACCCGCGATGTGGTCCGCTGCGCACACGCCATGGGCGTGAGCGTTGAAGGTGAGCTGGGATGTCTGGGCTCGCTCGAAACCGGCATGGGCGAAAAAGAAGATGGCCATGGTTTTGAAGGAAAACTTTCGCACGACCAACTTCTCACCGACCCAGACGAGGCTGCTCGATTTGTGGAAGAAACCAAAGTCGATGCGCTGGCCATTGCCATCGGCACAAGTCACGGCGCGTATAAATTTACTCGCAAACCCGATGGTGGAATCCTCAATATCGAACGCATCAAGGCCATCCATAAAAAATGCCCAAACACTCACCTCGTGATGCATGGATCAAGCTCGGTCCCGCAGGACCTCCAGGATGAATTCCGCAAGTTTGGCGGTGAAATGAAAACGACTTGGGGCGTGCCTGTGTCCGAAATCCAGGAAGGCATCCGCAACGGCGTGCGAAAAATCAACGTCGACACAGACAACCGCCTCGCCATGACAGTTGCGATTCGCAAGGTGTTCAAGGAAAACCCCAGCGAATTCGACCTGCGCAAGTACATGGCACCGGCGCGCGCTGCGATGCAAAAAGTGGTCGCCGAGCGCATGGTTCAATTTGGTCAGGCGGGTCAAGCCAGCAAAATCAAACCACTCGGCCTCGATGTCATGGCCAAGAAGTATCTTTGAGTTCCCCCCGCAATCCCGACAGGGTTTCGAGCAGGTAATTCACAACGTGACGAGGGCCAGCCACGATGTGCTTGTCGACAAGAACATCGAACGGCTGGCCCTCATAGTTGACAACGATGCCCCCCGCTTCGCGGACAATCAATTCTCCGGCCGCCATATCCCACGGCGACAAGCGCGACTCAAAAAAACCATTGAAGACTCCACGACCGGTCAAGGCCAAGTCCAATGCTGCCGCTCCGTTGATGCGCATGCCGAGAATTTTGTTCTGCAGGGTTTCAATGCAGCGAATCACACCATGCAAACTCGAACCTTTGTTGGAACTGAAGCCAGTTGCCAGACTCCAGCGCCTGGGTTCGTCGCCAGCCAAAACAGAAATCGGCTCATCATTCACGAACGCACCCTGCCCACGGGCCGCTGTGTACAAATCTCCCGTACCGGGCTGATAGATCGCGGCCCGCTCGCATTCGAAACGCGAGCCATTCATTCGCCCACAGGCCACCGAAATGCAGTGAAAAATGTTGCCCTTGGAGAAGTTGGTCGTTCCATCGATGGGATCAAGGATCCAGACGGCATCGCCATCCTGAGGAGCATCACCTGTTCCCACAGACGTCCAGCCCGACTCCTCGCCGAGGATCCAGTGGTTGGGAAAAAGCTTGGCAATTTCGGTTTTCAGGAATTTTTCCGAGGCCAAATCGGCTTCGGTCACAAGCCCCAAATCGCCCGATTTTTCATCAACCCTGATTTGTCTGCGAAAATAATCGTTCGTGAGCGTCCCGGCGGCCCGGGCCAGTTCTCCAATGGTTCCGCGGGTGGGAAGGTTCACAGCGGACGGTTGGGATTGAGAGCTCGTCATGACACAAATCTCCTGTTGGATGCCTTCAATTGACGCGGCTTTCCATGATAGGGTCGAGTTGGACACAAGGTCCAGTCCCCGAAGAAAGGTACCTCATTCATGGAAACGACCACTCTCCTCGTGACGATAGCCGTCGCTCTTGCCAGCGGCATTGCAGGGGCATGGCTGGCTCGCGTTTTTGTTGTTCGCACCCAGAGCGCCGTTGCAGGTCTGGGTGAATCCGCAGAACAGGTCATCCGCAATGCAAAACAGCGCCGCGACGCGATTTTGGACGAGGCACTCCGAACCGCGCGCGAAGAACTTCAGGCCGAAGCTGAACGACTCGAAGAAGAACGCTCGGTGGTGCGCGGATTCCAGGACGACTTTGAACGCGAGTTGAATCAACGCCAGAGCAAGATTGACCGCAAATGGAACGAAATACAGAATCAGGAAAATCTACTCTCGAATCGTCTCCAAAAGAGCCACGAACGCCCGCCGGAAATGGACAAAATCGAAGAGAAGAAAACGGAAATCAACAACGCGCTCACAGAATCCCTGATTGTCAAGACCAATGCCCGTCGTGATGAAGTCAAGGCCGTGATTCATGATGAAGTTCTCAATGCGGAAAAGCTGGGAATTTCGAAATGGCTTCTCGAAAATCAGGAAACCCTCAAAAGCGAAGCCCAACGTGGTGCACGCGATGTCTTGCTGAACGTCTACAACCGATACAACCCACGTTTCATCTGGCCAAAAACGAGTTTCAACGTGGAAGCACCCTCCAAGGATGTGGTTGTGCGTCACTTTGGCGAAGGATCAGCGATCCTAGGATTGTTGCTCGAAGGCACCGACACGGCAATTGATGCCGCGGTTGATCCTCAGTCTGGCGAACCACCCACGCTTAAAATTTCCGGAGGAGCAGGCGTGGACAAGGAAGTGATTCGCCTCACGCTCGAGGAAGTCTTCAGCAAAAATCAATTCAATCCGGATCGCGTTCGGCAGATTCTGCAACGGCACAAACAAGACATCGACCGGACAACCTTGCGGATGGGTCAGGATGCTGTCCGGATACTTGGACTCGATGCCATGCATCCGGAAATCATGAAGCTCATCGGGGCACTCAATTACCGCACCAGCCATCGCCAAAACCAGTATTTCCATTCGCTGGAAGTTGCCCGCCTGGCAGGAATGCTTGCGGATGAAGTTGGAGTCGATGCAAAACTCGCCAAGCGCTCCGGCATTCTGCACGACATTGGCAAGGTGCTCGACTACAAGATCGAAGGCAGCCATGCGGTGATTTCAGGAGACTATGCAACCCGGTTTGGAGAAGCAGAGGTTGTGGTCGACACCGTTCTTTCCCACCACGACGACAAAATCGTTGAAACTGCCCACGCGTATATCCTTAAGGCAGCCGATGCGATGTCGGGTGCACGCCCGGGTGCACGCGTGGACATGGAAGAAGGATTCCAAAAGCGCATTGAAGGCATTGCAGAAGTCATCAACAGTTTTCAGGCACAAGGAGTCACAGGTTCTGCAATCATGCATGCAGGCCGTGAGGTTCATGTGTTTGTGGACAACCGGCGCATCAAGGAAAAAGACATCGATCCATTGGCGCAAAACATTTGCCGCAAGTTGGAATCCGACGTGCAATTCCCGGGACAAATCAAGGTCACCGTGGTTCGCCGCATCGAGATTTCGGAAGTGGCCTGAGATTCATTTCGTGCCAAATTCAAAACCCCCGCCGCGGAAAACCGGGCGGGGGTTTTGTTTATTGATCATTCAGCTGCAAATCAAATCGCAATGCCGAAAACAGCGCGAGCTGCCCAGAAGCTGTACTTCATTTCGCCATGGGTTTCGTATGTGGTGGAACCACTTCCCATGCTGTATTCAACGCCCAGGCGAGTCATCGGAAAGGGCGTAATCAAAGCGCGGACCGTTGCACCTGTTTCTGAACCTTTGCTGGCGTTGCCCGTCACGGTGCCGGTGACCTTGACCACTTCCTTGCTGCCGCCGGTAGGAAAGTTGTAATTCAAACCCGCTTGGACAGTGATAATTGGAATCAACCCGACGTGAACGCCAGCCTCAAGTCCCATCGAATTCGACTTGACGGTTTCCTTGGCCTTGACTGCAGTCGCATCGTCGTACTCACGGATGGAAGTTCCAACGTGAAGCTCTGGTCCTGCGTAAACACTCACACCCGGGATGGGGCCAAAAATATCGATGTGACCAGCAAGCTTTCCTTCAGCACCCGTCAGAGCTTTTGTGGATGCTGTGGAACCACTTTCAGGAGTCTGGTTCGTCAGGCCACCCGCTGCAAAAACGCGGATGTCTGCCATCGCAGACTGAGCCGAATAGAGCGAACAGATTCCAACAGCAGTCAAACCCAAATTTTTCATCTTTCGGCTCATGCAAGCATTCAGCATCGACAATCTCCCTTGTTATTTGAGGCGGATCTCTATGACAAAACCGTTGTTGTTGTTCTTGAATTCAAATTCGGTCTCGCAGGCGTGGGCGAGATCTATCCAGGTGATCAGACTGATGAGCGCGTACAAGGTGTTCGGACTGTTTGCAGGTTCCGGAGCCATGGCCTGGAGACCCTTTTCAATGCGCTCATTCACGGCGGTTGTCGAATTGGTTGCAAGTGCAAGATAGTCGTCCGGGATGGAAAGACCATCCACTTCCCAACGAGCCACAACCCGGCCCTGCACACTTTTGGCAGAAAAAACCACGCTGGCTCCGCGCCTTGCAAAATACGCAGACGCACGCCAGGGCCCAACCAGCAAGCGTCGCAAAAGACCTTCCTGCGCAGTGGCCTTGAGGGGCGTGACAATCGCGGATTCAATATTGATGCCCTTGCGACGCCACGTTGTATCGAATGAATCTGCAACCTCTCGAAACACAACAGCGGCATCGAGTTGTTTGGGTGGATTCTTGCTGACCAGTTTGCTGATCATCCCCTGGGGATCGTTGGCGAGATAGATTTCGAATTCATCGAGGCTGTCGACCACTTCGTTCCAGCGACGCTTGAGCAGATTGGCTGACTCGGAAACTGCAGCGCCTCCTGCTTCAACTGGAGATCTGTCGGCAAGTGGTTTGACGTTCTGAAATGACTTCTCAGTGGCATAGGCGCGAACCTGGGAGACAAACTGAGAAAGCGCAAGTTCCGGCGCCGGTGGACCACGACGGCCTTCATCAACCTTGAGTCCACCACGCATCCATATCATTGCAACTGCAAAAGCTGAGTCGCCGGAGTGCAGCGGGAGAAGCCTTGAAAGTTCGGAACCCAAAAATCGAAGCACCAAAAGAAACGAGATCAACAGCCCAATCGAGGCGAGAAGCCCACCCAGCACAGGGGGACTTCCTACTGCGATCATCCGGGCCGCAAAAAACGAGAAGACGGAAGCCACGGCGCCTGCAAAGATCAGGCCTCGGATTCTCTTCAATTGCAGAAATACCGAAATCAAAATCCGCACCGCGCGCGGCGCAGAGTCAGGAACCGTTGGCACGGCTGAAGACGCGATCGGTTTCCTTTTGCCCGAAGGGGCGTACCAAGGTTCTGGATTGTTCAGCTGGCTCAACGGGAACTCCCGATCGTCACAGTTAGTTCGACACAGCCAAATCAATGATGCGCAGTTCCGGCCTGACCCGACCTCCCCATCGGGAAAGTCGTCCCTCAACCACCAGATCGACAGCTTCCTTGCTGGCAACAAATTGCTCAATTTCGGAAGCCAAGCCAAAAGCTGTCAGAGGCGCTGCAGAACTGTCGGACAGCCACACCCGTGCATGCTTTGAATTCGGAGCTTGACCAATGCGTTTACTATGCCCCAGCTTGACCCGTCTTATCAACCACTTTGGCCGGGGATTTTCGGCTCCAAACGGCTCAAGAGTGTCCATCAGGGCACAAAGCCGTTCACTGAGAAGATCTACTTCAACAATCCCGTCCACCTCCAATTTGGGTGAAGGAATCCTTTCGCCCAGTGCAGTTCGAACTGAATTCTCAAAACTCTCCCTCAGCCAGTCGAAATCCTCGGGCTTCAACGTCATTCCCACTGCGTAACCGTGACCGCCGAAAGAGACGAAGCGATCCCGCAGAGGTGACAAGGCATTGTAGAGGTCAAAACCGGCAATACTCCGACCGCTGCCTTTCAACTTGCCATCCACCTCTGTCAGAATAAGCGTAGGCTTGTTGAGATTTTCGGCGACTCGAGACGCAACCAATCCAACGACCCCAGCGTGCCAATGGGGGTCACACAAAACCACCGAATAATAGCCGCTGGACCACTGTCCGACTTTTTGCAAAGCTTGTTCGACAGCCTTCTTCTCCAACTCCTGTCGAGCTGAGTTTTCGCCATGAAGGAACTCGGCAAGCTCGAGTGAGCGGTCATCGTTGGTGGTCACCATCAACTCAACCGATGCCATCGCCGAGCCAAGTCGCCCGGCAGCATTCAAGCGTGGGCCAATCTTGAAACCCACGTCAGTGGCATCCACTGCACCATTGTCCGGCTTCCACCCCGCAAGGCGAAGCAAATGACAAAGTCCAGGCCGCTCGTTGTTCAAAACATGTTCATAAATAACCGCAAGGCCAACCCGACAGAGAATGTGATTCACGCCATTGAGGGGAGCCACGTCTGCAATCGTGCCGATGGCCACGAAATCCAGAAATTTTTTGAGATTGATTTTCTCTGCGCGAGGATGACCCGCAGCACGCAGCTCTGCCCTGAGAGCAATCAACAAATAAAAGGCGACACCAACACCCGCCAGCATCTTGAACGGATAATCGCAACCAGGCTGTTTGGGATTGAGAATAGCGAATGCTTCAGGAAGCTGTGGCGGAGGTTCGTGATGATCTGTGATGATGACATCCAGACCCAGTTCACGCGCTTTTTCACAGGCAGCGAGCGCAGAAATTCCGTTGTCGACCGTGATGACCAGTGCAGATCCGTTGGCAGCTATTTTCTCGAGGCCGACGGGGTTCAGACCGTAACCCTCAAGAAGCCGATCCGGGATGTAGACCTCAACCTCGTATCCAAACTCGGCAAATGCCAGCTGGAGCATGGCACACGAGGTTGTTCCATCGACGTCGTAATCGCCAAAAATGACAATCCGCTCTCTGTTTTCCATTGCAGTGCGTATTCTGCCAACTGCTTTGGAAATATCCCTCATCGACTCCCACGTCGGAAGTTTGCCCAGCAGATCCCTGTCTGAAAGTTGACCCTTGTCTCCGGTTCCCCTCAGGTGCACCAACCGATTTTCAAAAAATTTCTCATGATCACCAGGCGACAAAAGAGGCTCTGGTTTCAGAGCCCATCGGTAGCGGAGAGATTCACCCAACCACTGTACTTCTGAAATGTCACCAGACATGGTTCACGCCGACATTATGAAGGGCGCCGACGAATGACGACCGGCGGAATTTCGTTGGGGTCTTTTTTCTGCTTCGCCTTCTGAACAGATTCAGCAGGACGCCAACCATGTTTCTTAAGAACATCGTCCATATAAATTGTGAGAGGTGCAGCCACATAAATGGAAGAATATGTTCCAACAAGAATACCGATGAACATGGTCAGGGCGAAATCCTCGATCGCACCACCACCCAACACAGCCAAGACAATCAATGCCCCCAAACCCGTTGCCGAGGTCAAAACAGTGCGGTTCATGGTCTGGTTGATACTGCGATTGACGACGTCAAGAATTGGAGTTTTTGGCGCCAGAACCTGCATTTCGCGGATCCGGTCATAAACAATCACGGTGTCGTTGATCGAATAACCGACAATCGTCAGAAAGGCGGCAATCGACGATGTGGAGAAGGGTTTGTCGAGTGCAGTCATGAAACCAAGCGCAATAATCACGTCATGCACAAGGCAAAGCACAGCACCCGGAGCAAAGCGCGAGTCGAACCGGAGAGAGATGTAAAGAAGAATTCCAACAAACGACAGCAAAAGTGCGAAATAACCCTTGCGCTCCTCTTCCTTACCAATCTTGCCCGAAATGTTTGTTTTGGAATCGAGCTTGATTTTGTCGGCCCCAACCCCCGCCTCAAGCTTTTTGAAAAGCTCGTCTGCCTTGGTGCTGATCTCACGCTCATCCTGACCACGCTCGCGCTGAATTCGAACCACAAAAGATTCGCCTGCAGCTTTGGACTTGTCCGAAAGCGTCGTCACTTCAACTTTTCCAAGCCCTGCCTGTTCGGCAATCTTGAGGACCCTTTCCCGATTGAATTCAGGATCGGAGATCGTCACATTGACCTCGGCACCACCGAGAAAGTCGATGCTGTAGTTGACGCCCTTCACCGCAATCACGATGATCGATGCAATCACCATTGCAATCGAAATGCCGATGCTCACGCCGCGCCATTTCATGAAATCAATCGACAAGCTTGCAGGAAAGATTTCTATATTTCCAAATTTGAACGACATTTCGTAAACCTCAGAAAAACTTCTTCAACTGAATCGGCGAACGCGAGTCTTTTCGATGAGCCATTGGCCAATCACTTCCGTGACGTAGTACGACGTGAAAAGTGTCGAAATGATTCCGGCAAGCAACGTCACGGCGAAACCTTTCACGGCAGGGTTGCCATAGATAAGCAACACAACTCCTGCAACCGCCGAGGTCACATGGGCGTCAACCAGTGTTTCAAAACTGTGGTTGTAACCTTTGTAGAATGCCTGTTTGGTGGTGAGTCCGGCGCGAATTTCCTCGCGGATACGCTCGTTGATAATCACGTTTCCGTCGACCGCCACGGCCATGGTCAACACGATACCGGCAATGCCCGGAAGAGTCAGGGTTGCCCCGAAGGCTGCGAGAAAAGCAAGTATCAAAGCAACGTTGATGAGCATCGCGATGTTGGCAACGATGCCCGACATTCCGTAGATGAAGACCATGAAGAAAATCACCAGCCCGGCAGCAATCGTCGAACTCAGCACACCGGCACGGATATTTTCTTCGCCCTCACTTGGCCCCACCTGACGCTCTTCGATGATTTTAACACTCGCGGGCAATGCACCTGCACGCAAAACAAGTGCGAGGTCCTGGGCGTCTTTGCGTTGTTGCTCCATATCTTGTGAACGGCCGAGTGTGATTTGCGCGCGGCCGCCCAAAATAGGCTCGTTAACAACCGGAGAACTGGTGATGTTTTCATCCAAAATGATCGCGATTTGATGAGGCGCATTTTGTGGTTCGCGCGCCTGTTTGGTGAGTTCACCAAACACCTTGGTTCCTTGCGGATTGAAGTTTAGACTCACAACGTATTGTGGCACGAGACTTCCCTGATCCGCTTGTTCGAGTGCACTTTCAATCATGTCGCCTGTCAGACGCGCCGTAGCCTCAACCAACATGGGAGTTGCGCTGACCAGCTTGGAAACGCCTCCTTCGCTGACCATTTTTCGATCGAGCATGACCGTGAGGGTCTTGCCGATCTTGCCCTTGTCACGCAGCCAAAGGGAGATTTTCTGCATGGTCTCGGGCTTGGTGTCGTCTTTGGGGATGTTGAGAGCCGTGCGGGCTTCTTCGATGACACTTTCAAGTTGGTCGGGACGCAGCTCTGCAGAAACAAGACGAAAATCCAGTTGGGCAGTGTTGCCAATCAGCTGCTTTGCACGCGCAGGATCTTGAAGTCCGGGCATCTGCACAACCACACGACGGTCGCCCTGTCTGAAAATATTTGGCTCAGCCACGCCGAATTGATCGATTCGGTTGCGGATGGTGTTGATAGCCTGTTGAAGAATTTCGGCGCTGTAATTTGTGACTGTGGAAGGATTGGCGACAAACATCGCTTTCTTGCCATCAGCCTTGTCGAACTGAATCAGGATGGTCTGCTCAGAGACAATCTTCTTGAAAGCATCAACCTTGCCCGCATCCTCAAGTTCGACCGCGGTGGCGTAGTTGTCCTCAACCACCGCCGACTGCGACTTGATTCCTTCTTTTTCGGCCAGATCGCGCGCCCGGTTCATCGCACGCGAGATGGTGTCGCGCACAGACTTTTCAACATCGACTTCCAAAACGAGGTGCAAGCCACCACGCAGGTCGAGACCCAATGAAATGCGTTGCGCAGGAAGAACAGTTTCAGCCACGCGGTGATACCATTTGACCGGTTTGCCCAGGGTTTCGCCTTCAGCAGGCGTTTCTCGCGGCCACGACTGCGGCTCGCCCAGGAACGTGGGAAGTGTAAACAGAAGCGCAAATCCTATTGCACAAATCGTCAAAGAAAACTTGACCCACCACATCAGCGGCAGACCGGTGAACTTACCCTGGCCTTTTTCCATAGCCCGACCATCCTCGGAAAGAGCGAACGTTCAAACGATAATAAGGTGGGAGCATATCAACAAAGCGATGACTTTGGCCAGACGGAAAGCCAATTTTCACCAAATAAAACACCCCCCCTGAACGATGCAAATCAACGCCAGGGGGGTTGCTGATGTCACTCGGCTGCAAAGCCCGGAGCTATCCTGCTTGTTTATTGTGCAGGCTGCAGACTTGGCTTTCCGAGTTCGCCGGAAATGGTCGACTTCAGAACGCGCACCGACGTGCTGCCGAGGTCCAAAGTCACAATAGTGTCAGTGATGGAGGTGATGCGGCCAATCAATCCACTGGCGGTGACAACTTCCATCCCGGTTTTCAGGCTCTCGATAAAGTTCTTGTGTTCCTTTTGGCGCTTTTGCTGCGGACGAATGACGAAAAAGAACATGAACAAAATCATGCCGCCGAAAATCACCAGGTTCATCCAGGCTGGGGCAGCTCCGGAAGCTGCAGCTGCGTCACCCGCAGGGGCAGCTCCACCAGGAACAACAACCACGGGCGCATCTGTTGATGGATTTCCCTGTGCCAAAGCCAAAACCGGCAATGCAAAAGTCGCAATGGAAGCCGAGGCAGTGGCATAAAGACGCGCAATAGAATTCTTACAATTCATCATTCTGAAAGTCTCCCTGTTACGCAGTTGCGAAAAGAAAAATGAACGAGCCGACCGGCTCGTCCCCTTATTGTCCGCAACCATCGTTGCGCGCTTCTTTAACGGTTCAGGCAAAGCTTTGCAATCGTCTGCAACTGCATGTTGGAGGTGCCTTCGTAGATTTTGCCAATCTTTGCATCCCGGTAAAACTTTTCAGCAGGAAATTCCTTGATAAATCCGTAGCCGCCGAAAAGCTCCAATGCCAGGCTGGACACCCGCTCAGCCACGTCACTGGCAAAATGCTTGGCCATAGCTGCCTCACGGACAAAATCCATGCCTGCATCCTTCAAACGCGCAGCGTTGTATACCATCAGCTTGGCCGCCTCGATGTCGATAGCCATCTGGGCGATCTGGAACTGAACACCCTGGAATTCGGTCAGCTGCTTTCCAAATTGTTCACGCTGTTTGACGTAGGTCATGGCAGCGGTGTAGGCGCCTTCCGCCAATCCCAGCATTTGCGCAGCAATGCCGATGCGACCCTCGTTGAGGGTTTCGATGGCAATCTTGTAACCCTTGCCCACCTCTCCCAACAAATTCTCCTTGGGAATTTTGCAGTCTTCAAAAATCACTTCGCACGTGCTGCTCGCACGGATTCCAAGTTTGATTTCCTTCTTGCCCAGAGCAAATCCCGGCATTCCCTTTTCAACCACAAAAGCCGTGATTCCCTTGTAACCAAGCTCAGGGTTCAAGTTCGCGAACACGATAAAAATGTCTGCTTCCTTGGCATTGGTGATGAACACCTTTTTTCCATTCAAACGATAATGGGAGCCTTCATCCCAGGCGCGCGTCCGCAGAGCAAAAGCGTCGGACCCGCTGTTGGGTTCCGTCAAACAATATGAACCAACTTTATTTGCTGTGAGTTGGGGAAGATACTTGTTGCGAAGATGTTCGCTTCCCCACTTCATGAATGCGTTTTCAACCAACGTGTTTTGCACGTCCATCAATACGCTGACACTGGGGTCGACCTGGGCGAGGGCTTCGATGATCAAAATCGCATTGAAAAAAGTACTGCCCGCGCCACCATATTTTTCAGGAACTTCAACACCCATAAAGCCAAGCTCATGCATCTTGCGGATGATTCCCGGATCCATCGTTTCCGACTCGTCCATTTTGTGGACAAGGGGCGCTATTTCACGCTTGGCGAAATCGAGCGCAGACTGAAAGAACATCTTTTCATCTTCAGAAAGATGAGTGAGTGGGAGTGCTTTGCTGTGTGTATCGGTCATGGTTCAATCCTTCTTCCTGAAAAACGCCTCAACCCTGGGTCAAGATTGCCGCTTGGGGTCAGCTTAGTGTGACTGATTTCCCATATGCAACATGTCGGCATTTATTTTGCCAAAACTTGAAGAACCGACTTGAGAACCAGATCAAATTCCTGGGCGCGCGAGATCAAGGGCGGGGTAAAAGACAGCACATCCCCCCTCGGACCCGAGGGCAGGGTTATAAAGCCAAGTTCAAGGAGTTGTTCAGATATTCCGGCAGCAAAACCAGGTGTAGCCTTCGGAAACCAAAGACCACGCATGAATCCCCGACCGCGGATGACAACCGGATTTGTCTTTTCCAGACCCGATGATCCATAGGACTCAATGAACCTGGAAAAACTCTGGTCAATTCTCAAACATTCCCGCTTAAATTCAGGAAGCCGACGGATGATTTCACTCACGGCAGCATGTCCCACGGCACAAGCCAGGGGGTGCCCCAAAAAGGTGCTGGTGTGGCGTGCTTCACCTGTCGATCGTCCCCAGGCATCCATGCAATCGCCCACGCAGGCACTCAAGGGGAGTCCACCGCCCAACGCCTTTCCCAGCACCATGATGTCAGGAACAACTCCATCGTGCTCGTAACCGAAGAGTGAGCCGGTGCGACCCAATCCGGTATAAATTTCATCAAAAACAAGCAGAGTCCCATATTTATGAGCCAACTTTTGAACGTGTGAAATGAAACCTGCGGGCCACGTTCTCTCACCGCCGCGACCCTGCAATGGCTCCATCACCACGGCTGCAATATTTCTTCCCTTCAAGGCGTCCTCGAGTTTTTCAAGGACAGTATCCCAGTGTTCAAGGCCATGCGTGGATTGATAAAATTTTTCATCGAGATCGTCGCAGCCCAAACTCAAATCCAATTGGGTCCTTGGGAACGGAAGAACGATATTTTTGTCCTGCAGCCACGGCTCAAAACCACGGGTGAATGTCTGGCGGTCGGAAAGTGCAAGCGGACCAAAATGAAGTCCATGATAGCCGCCCGAAAAACTTATAAAACGATGTCTCCCGGTGACGACCATCGCTGTCTTGAGTGCCGATTCCATGGCCTCGCCACCAGAGAGGCTCAAAATCGACTTGGCCGCATCATAGGGTGTGATACGGGCCAACAACTCCAACAGCTGAACTTTCGAAGCCGATGGATGAACATCACCCATGCCATGAATCAATTTGGATGCCTGGGAGCGCAACGCCTTCTGCACCACAGGATGCCCAAGACCCAGCGCCACCACGCCGAAGCATCCGCTGAAATCCAGATACTTGATGCCATCGACGTCGGTCACATTCAGACCGCGCGCCTTTTTCATCATGATAGGAAACTTTTCAGAAACAAAAGTCACATCAGGCGACTCGACTCTCTGCAGTCGGGCCAGCCATCTTTGACTCTCTTTCATGCTGCGTGTGCGACGCTTTTGCGTCATGGATTTTCCTTCAGAGTGCTCGCCGGTATTGGCCACCCACCGAATACAACGCCTGGGTCATTTGTCCCAAGGTTGCGACCCGGGCCGTTTTCAGGAGTTCTTCAAACACATTTCCGTTGGCGAGCGCAACCGCTTTGAGCTGTTCGATGGCTCGCAGAGACTCTGCCGAATGGGTTTCCTGCCATCCACGGATAGAATGCAGCCGAGCATCCTTTTCCTCGTACGACGCGCGCGCGAGTTCGATGTTTAGATTTGCAGACAATTCGTCCTGGCGCGGATTCAAATAGGTGTTGACCCCGATGATGGGCAGCTCGCCTGAGTGTTTGAGGGTTTCGTAGTACAAGCTTTCTTCCTGGATTTTACCTCGCTGGTATTGGGTCTCCATCGCACCCAACACACCACCACGCGCAGAAATGCGATCGAATTCCGAGAGAACAGCCTCTTCGACAAGGTCTGTCAGCTGCGACAGAAAATACGAGCCCTGGTTTGGATTTTCGTTTTTGGCCAGTCCGAACTCGCGGTTGATGATCATCTGGATAGCCATGCTGCGCCGGACACTTTCCTCGGTGGGAGTCGTGATGGCTTCGTCGTATGCATTTGTATGCAGTGAGTTGCAGTTGTCGTTGATTGCCAGCAGGGCTTGCAACGTCGTCCGGATGTCGTTGAAATCAATCTCCTGCGCATGCAGGGAACGTCCACTCGTTTGAATATGATACTTGAGCTTCTGCGAGCGATCATTGCCGTTGTATTTGTCGCGAATTGCGATCGCCCAAATTCTTCTGGCCACACGACCTATCACCGAATATTCAGGATCCATTCCATTGCTGAAAAAGAACGACAAGTTCGAAGCGAAATCGTCGATATTCATTCCACGGCTCAAATAATACTCGACATACGTGAATCCATTCGCCAGCGTAAATGCCAATTGGGTGATTGGATTCGCACCCGCTTCTGCGATGTGGTACCCCGAGATGCTTACCGAGTAATAATTCCGGACATCACTGCGGATGAAAAATTCTTGAATATCGCCCATCATCTTGAGTGCAAAATCGGTTGAGAAAATGCACGTGTTTTGAGCCTGGTCCTCCTTGAGGATGTCTGCCTGCACAGTGCCGCGCACCTTCTTCAGGGTCTCTGCGCGAACCGAATGGAATTCTTCAGGATTCAAAACCCTGCCTTTTGCTTTTTCCGCCGCTTCGACCTGCTGATCAATTGCGGCATTCAAAAAGAATGCAAGCAGGATGGGAGCCGGACCATTGATGGTCATGCTCACGCTTGTGTTGGGATCACAAAGATCGAAGCCAGAATAGAGCGTCTTCATGTCGGCAAGCGTCGCAATGCTTACACCACTCTCACCCACCTTGCCGTAGATATCCGGGCGTTGAGCTGGATCATCGCCATACAACGTGACTGAATCGAAGGCTGTCGACAAACGCTTGGCCGGATCGTTTTGAGTCAGATAATGAAAGCGACGATTGGTTCTCTCGGGACCACCTTCGCCGGCGAATTGCCGCTTGGGGTCCTCGTCTGCGCGCTTGAACGGGAAAACCCCTGCAGTGAAAGGAAAGGATCCGGGAACGTTTTCTGAACGGACGAACTTCACAATCTCCGACCATTCACTTGTCTGCGGCAATGAGACGCGTGCAACCTTGGAACCAGACAGGCTGGTCACGTGGGTCGGCACTTCAAGCGTGCGCCCACGCACTTCATACTTGTACTTTTCTCCGCGATAATTCGCACACAGCGCCGTCCAGCCCGCGAGCGAGAGGCGTGTCTCCTCGCGAAGCGACGCCCGACGCGACTCGCATTCTTTTTTCTGTTGTTCGGAAAGACTTGTGATAGCTGCGACGCGCTCGAATGCCTGCAACTCACTTGCCTTCTGCGCTTCGCTCGCGGTTTCCTTGTGATAATCTCTTACCACAGCAGCAATCTCGCTCAGATAATTCGTTCGGTTTTGCGGGATGATGGGGGCAACCTGGGTGCTCTTCAGAGCCAACGGAAGATTCAGGTTCGCCGTCCAGATATTTTCACCGGAGCGCTCATTCAGAGTCTTCAGCAATGCACGATAAAGCGCATTCACGCCATCATCATTGAATTTGGAGGCAATTGTTCCAAACAACGGGTAGGCCGAGTCTTCAACATGCTGCCCGTGAAATCGCGACCTGCGGAGTTGAGCCTTCACGTCGCGATAAGCATCCTCCGAGCCACGCCTGTCGAACTTGTTGATGGCAATGAGGTCGGCAAAATCGAGCATGTCGATTTTTTCAAGCTGTGTCGCGGCACCGTACTCGCTTGTCATCACATACATGGCGAGGTTGCTGACACCAAGAATTCCAGTGTCACCCTGCCCAATCCCGCTGGTCTCCACAATGACCAAATCAAAACCGCTCGCGCGAGCCAGCGCGATGGCGTCGTTCATCACGGTGGCCAGTTCACTCTTGCTGCCGCGGGTTGCAAAACTGCGCATGAACACATTCGGATGACTGATCGCGTTCATCCGGATACGATCTCCGAGGAGCGCTCCGCCAGTCTTCTTTTTGGAAGGGTCGACGCTGAAAATACAAATCTTCCGATCGGGAAATTCCATTGTGAATCGGCGGATGATTTCATCGGTCAAACTGCTTTTGCCGGCGCCACCTGTGCCCGTCACGCCGAGCACGAGAGGATGTCGCCCTTTGTGCTTTGCGCCCTCCGACTCCATCGAAGACTTCAATCGACCCTGTTCCAATTGCTTTTGGATTTTGGCGGGAAGAGCTTTGACGTTGTTTTCCAGGAGAGTCAGGGCACGCGCCAACCGCAAGGTTTCGTCGGCTGCCAAATTGGAATCCCCGAGTTCGCCACCCCAGTTGTCAAATGTGTAATCGGAGCGCTCAAGCATGTCGCCAATCATGCCCATCAGTCCCAACTTTCGACCATCGTCCGGCGAATAAATGCGAGTCACTCCACTCCGATGAAGGTCGTCGATTTCGGCGGGAATGATGACTCCACCCCCACCTCCAAAAATCCTCACATCCGAACGCCCGGCGGCATTCAGGCACTCCCGCATGTATTTGAAGAACTCGACATGTCCGCCCTGGTAAGAACTGACGGCCACCGCATGTGCGTCTTCCTGCAAAACGGCCGTGACAATTTCCTGCACACTTCGGTTGTGACCCAGGTGAATCACCTCGGCACCCCCCTGCTGGAGAAGCCGGCGCATGATGTTGATGCTCGCGTCATGCCCATCGAAGAGGGCAGTTGCCGTTACAAATCGGATTTTGTGCTTGGGCGTGTATGGAATATGACTGTCCATTCTGTTCTCCGGACCCTGGGGCGGTTTGATAAGCAGCATTCATAGCCCGCAATGCCGCCTCGACTCAACAGCGTGGCCGGTCTGACGGGAATTATTCGCCATTGCCTCCAACGGGTTGTATTCTTTGAAATCCTTGGAGGTTCGCCATGTGGCCCAAAAGTCTTTCTGAAATCGCACACATCCTGGCCAGCTCACCGCCTACACAATCGCCCCATCCGTCGACCCCGGCAGCCACAACCCTGGTGCATTCTCTGAGCACGGACAGTCGCAAGGTTTCATTGGGTGAACTGTTTTTTGCCATCCGTGGCGAAACCCACGACGGGCACCAATTTGTTGAAGCTGCGCTGCAAAAGGGAGCCGCTGCTGCCGTCGTTGAATCCCGTTGGCTGGAAAGCAATCCTCAATGGGCAGGCCGATGCATGCCCGTGAAAAACACAACCGATGCGTTGCGACAGCTCGGCAAGGCATTCCGCAGCGACTTTCCATTCCCGGTTTTTGCCATTGGCGGTAGCAACGGCAAAACCACAACGAAGGAAATGCTCAGCTGTTTGTTGGGTGCCAAGGGAAACCTGGTGACCCGCACCTTCAAAAGTGAAAACGGATTTCTGGGCCTGGCAATCACCTTGACGAATCCCAACCATAAAAAATCTGCGCCTCCCAAGGCTCTTGTTGCAGAAATCGGAATCGACGAGGTTGGGGCAATGTCCGAGCATGTGGCTATCGCGCAGCCTGATGTGGCTTTGCTGACTGCACTTGGACCAGAGCACCTCGCCGGCCTGGGATCCTGGAATACCGCTGTGGAAGAAGAACTCTTGCTCTTTCGCCAGTCACCAGCCCAATGCAGACGCGTTTGGCAGTTGAGTGAACCCAGGCTTGCCGCGGTCGCAGAAGAACTTCGCGAGGGTGACGTTGTAGTGATCGATGAAATTGACCCGCCACGCCTGGACCGCAACGCTCTCGAACTCATCGGTTCACACAAGGTGGGCAAGCTCAGTTTCAGGATGCTTGAGCAGCGCGCCACCCATTCCCGCTTGCAGGCACGCTGGTGTCCTCAAGCGGGTATTTCTCCGCAGAACGAGTGGACTTCAGAAATCACGGTCCCACTCCCGGGCATTCATAACGCCAGAAATTTTGCTCTCGCTTTGGCAACCGCTGCTCTGACGGGAGCTCAAAAAAACGATCTGGAATCGGCATGGTCAGACTTCGTTCCCCCCGAAATGCGTTCGCGCATCGTTCAGCTCGTCGGAGAAACGACACTGTATGATGACTGCTACAACGCGAGTCCCGCCAGCATGGATGCTGCGTTCGACGCGCTCTTGGCGAGCGAATGGAAGAGCAAACACAAGGTCCTGATTCTGGGTGACATGCTCGACCTGGGGACGGAGTCAAAGAGTTGGCATCTGGGACTGATACCGAAACTGCTCAAAATTGAAAACTCGGACTTGTGCCTCTTCGGAACCGCCATGTATGATGTCTATACAGAGATCAAAATCAATCATTCCGACGAATTGCAATCTGGAAAGATCCAGTTGCGGCACGCGGGTCCGAACGAGAATCCAGCGCAGTTTTTAACTGAACTGGGCGATCGGCTGCGAGGATCCGTCGTTCTTGTGAAGGGCAGTCGCGGAATGGATTTGGGGCGTTTTGTAAAGTCTTGTGAGGTCTGGTCCTCGGCTCAAGGGTGAGCCAAGACATCAGCTTCACATTCTTGGAGTGTTCATGCGACCGGAGACACTACAGGAAGAACTCGGCAGAATACTCGAGGCCAGCTTTCCGAGGAATGGAGGCTGCGATTCCGACGAATTGTGTTTGTCGGAAGATGAGATGTTTGAGCTTTGGAATCTTCTCGGTGAAGAGCTGGGTATCGACCTCTCCTTCGCAACCGCAGACCAGCGTCAGCTGCTCTTTCAATCCTGCGAAAACGGCAAAAAACTCTCCCCCAAAGCATTTGGCTCATTGCTTTGGCTCGTCTACTATGGCGACTTGATGTGAAAATTTGTGCTGCTTGCTGACCGACGAGTCTGGTGCTATCTGCACCGCAAGCGGTCCCGTGGTGAAGTGGATATCACGCAAGCCTCCGAAGCTTGAAGCCCATGTTCGATTCATGGCGGGACCGCCAGTCTTCTGACCTGCCACCAAATCCCCACAAAAATCTTGCAATGATAAGATGATGGCATCCTGCAAAACGGCCAAGGGGTTTGCATGTTGAACAAGTTTGTCGCCCACACGTCCACATTCGCTTGTGCCTGGGGAGCAATCCTCAGCCCGCAAGCCTTCGCGCAGGAAAGCAATAGCGCACAAACTCAAGAAGCCCCGGCCCAACCCCAGGAATCGAAACCAACCCCCTCAACCTCAGCTGCGGAACAACCCTCCACATCAACATCAGCAGACGAAAACGCGCCAATCCAAAAGCAAACGAAAATCAAGGAAAACGTCACCAAAAAATCAAACACGGAAAAGCTCGGGGGACAGATCTCGGGTACTGGACTCGGAATTTTTGGAAGCGCCGAACTTGGCGTCGTTTTTTCAGTGCCGACAGATGTCAATTACAAGCAAATTGAAACTTCGCAGCTTGGTATTGCACCGGTTTTGAAATTTGGCGCGAGCACCTTCACCCGGCGAATCATTCTGGATTTTGGACTTGGTATCCAATACGCAAAATTCGGCGGAACCATCAGCGCTCTTCCGAGTGTTGATGAAGACAGCAACATTGTTTTTATCCCACTGAATGAGAAATATACGAACACACAAGTGTCTATGCTTGTTGAGGCAGCCGGGCGTCTCAGGATCAAACAAAAATATCAGGTGGGTCTGTTGGCGCAGGTTTTGGTCTCTGGAGAATCTGCAGGTTTCTCGTCCTTGCCCAACTTCGAACGGCCTCAGGAAAAATTTGCGGCCTTGTTGGGTCCACAGTTCGTTTACGAAGGCGAACTCAAGGACAAGATTTCGCGCCTGACGGGTAGCTTCACAATGTCCCTGACAGGCAACAACAGAACAGTCTATCTTGCCTCCCTCGGGGCAAGCCTCGGGGCATTTCTGATCAACCCTGTCACGGTTGTGAAGACCAAATCAACCACCCGAACCCAAACCAAAGTCACTCGAGAAACCATCCAGCTCAAGGCTCAACGCGCAGATGTGACCGACAACATCAGCTTTATTTTCGACTCGCAGATGATCAACTTCAAGCTCAACAGCGCAGAAATCAATCCCAAGTCTGCCGGATTCCTGAGTGCTTTGGGCGAAATCTTTGCGCGTGAGCGTGACATCTGGAGCAAACTGATGATCGAGGGTCATACAGACTCGCGCGGCTCTGCCGAATACAACATCAAACTCTCGACAATGCGGGCACGATCTGTGCTCGATACTCTCGAAAAAGCGGGTGTTGCCCGGGAATCCATGGAAGCCGTTGGATTGGGTTCAACACAGATGCTCGTCAATCCTGAAGTCTCCGAAATCGATTATGCACGCAACCGCCGCGTTGAAATCAGAATTCTTGGATTGAAGGATTCACGTGCGCTGAAAAAATACGTGGATGAAGTCCAGGAGAGATTTTTCGGCAAGCCGGCGGAGACGCGAAGTGTTCCAATTCCAAAACCATCGGTGCCATCCGGATCCGGAACGCCTGGGGCACCCGCTTGGGATCCAGGACTTGAAGCGCAATGATTGGACGGTTTCAAATGCTTGAGATGAAGTATCCAGGAGTGAAAAGAATGCAAAGGTTGCGCCGAATTGGCCTCAGTCTGATGACGCTGGGAATGGTTCTGTTTCACTCAACCGACGCCGTGGCCCAGTGGTCCACCGAGGACACACCCAAGAAACCTTCAGCAACGCAAGAGATCCCAAAAAACGAAGAATCCACTTCGGTCAATTCCAAAACAACGAGAAAGGTCATCCGTTCGAAGCCGAAGACCTGGTTCGAGGAAATCGGGACCAGCCTGATTTTCTCTGCCGATATCGGACTGCTCTCTGGCTTTCCAAGTAAAACACTGACCGACTATGAATCGAAATTCGGTCTGACGCTCGAAGGCAGGGCATTGGGAAGCATTTTGTTGGATCAGTTCATGATTGACGCCGGTTTTGGTTGGTGGTTCTACAACGTGGGTGGAATCGAACCAGTCTTCCAGAATGGCACCAAGGCCCGGACAATCGACGATGTTGTTCTGGTGGACAATGTGAGTATCAAACTGTCGGGTGGGCTTTTCGATCTCTCACCCAGCTACCGGTTCAAAAAATCCTGGTTTGCTGGCCCTTCACTACAACTCAGATATCCATCGGATCTGGGCTACAATAGTCAAATCGCGGGCAACTCGCTTGGAATATATCTGGGTGCGCAGGGTGGATATCAGATTTTTGATGAAGACCTGAACACCCGATTTGTGGCTCGGCTCATGATGCCAGTGAACTACAAAAACTGGTTGGGCTTCATGACTTCTGTTGGTGTGCAGGTCGGCTTGCCCATCAGTCAGCCGGAAACACTGATCATTCAGGAAACGACCCTAAAAACGACCGAGAAGCGCATTGTCGAGTACCAAAAGCAGTTCTACAAATTCAAGGTGACCCGCGACCTCGTCAAGCTGGTGCTCGACAACCTTGTTGTCTTTTATCCTGAGCCTGGTTACCCCACGATCACCAACGAATCACAGAGTTTCCTGATTGATTTGGCCCAATCACTTGCCGAGGCGGAAAAAAATTGGGGTGTTTTGCTGATTGAAACAGTCAGTCGTGACCACGCCCAGGTGATTCGCGATGCGCTGGTTTCAGCTGGAATACCGGACAACAAGGTCAAACTTGGTGCCATTCTGTCAGGCGACAAAACGAGTGCGACGCCGCCGGTCGAATTCACATTCAAGGGCGTCAAAAACCAACCTCAAATGATGGATGCAGTGAGACGCGCGATGCAGACGCTCTCTGTGCCGGAAACATGTGCCGATGGGACTTGCAACTGAGGAAGGAAGTGGAGCTGCGTAAGGGAATTGAACCCCCAACCGGTTGATTACAAATCAACTGCTCTACCAATTGAGCTAACGCAGCGACCGTCGGGGAGATAGTTCAGCGCTGCCGGGCTTGTCAAGTCTTCAACATCCGCGATGACCCCACCAATGATAGTGTCTTTTTGAGGCACCTGAAGGGAGGTATCGAATGCAAATCCACAATAAACGCGGTTTTCTTGCATCCGCAGCAGCCATGGTCTGCTTGGTGGGCGGTTTTCTTTCCCCTCTTCAGAAAGAAGCAAACGCGCAAGTGCTCGTCAATTCAGAACAATACCAGGAATTGTTCGTGAATGCCGGATACAGCGCCCTTTTCGGCGCGGCACTGGGCACCGCGATCCTACCCTTCCTGCCTGCAAACTCCTTGTCAAATTTGAGAGTTATAGCAGGCGGTGCATCGGTCGGCTTTATCGCCGGAAGTGTCATGGCACTCTACAATATGCGTCAGCAGCAAAACTTCGGAATGCAATATTACCCCGAAGTGGAGCCTGGTGGAGCAACCCCCGGGCAATGGAACTGGGACATTGGCAGCAATTCGGGCAAGGATGTGTTTGTTCGGATGGATTCGAGGTTTTGAAAGCCTTTTAAACGCCCCTCCCCTCTGCTAAAGATGGCCCCAACATTTCAAGATGGGGAACAGACTCATGCATACCCACTATTTCAGCCCTGGCCCTGCCTCGCTCCCATTTGCAGTGAGGGAGCTTATTAAACATGAACTCCTCGACACCTTTGGAATTGGTGTCAGCGTGATGGAGATCTCGCACCGGTCCAAGCAATACGAGGCCCTCAACGAAGACACGCTCTCTCTTGCGCGAGACGTTTTTGAAGTTCCCCAATCCCACAAGCTCCTGTTCACACCCTTTGGGGCACAACAGCATTTTTCGCTTCTACTCAACCATCTGTCACTGCCGGGCGACACCGTTGCATATACCGAAACGGGTGTTTGGGCTCACCTCGCCACGGTCGACGCTCAAGCTGCAAACCGCAAGGTTGCAGTCGTTTTTGATGGCGCCCCAACGCTCAACTCCTTGGGTGAACCTTCCACCTGGAACATTCCACAGGAGTCCAAATATCTTCACCTCACAGTCAACAACACTGTTGAGGGAACCGAATATGTTGACCTCGATGTGGGCGGGAAAATTCCATTGGTGTTGGACATGACAAGCGCCTTGGCATCTCGCCGCGATATTCCCTGGAACAAAACCGCACTTGTTTATGCCAGTGCTCAAAAGAACTTTGGAATCGCAGGCTGCTCTGTCGTCATGATTCACAATGACGTTTTTGAACAGGCCAGAGCAAACGCGAAGAAAAACAACCTGGGCAACGCACTGAATTATTGCTCAATTTACGATGCGAAGAGCGTTCTGAACACACCTCCCGTTTTTCCGATTTACGTCAGCAACAGATACCTCCATTGGATGAAATCATTGGGTGGTATTGAAACAATGGAAAAATGGGCTCTGGAACGTGCGCGAATGGTCTACTCCGAAATCGATGGTCAGTTTTACCGCGGACATGCTGTTGAAAAGAACCGCTCGCGCCACAACTTCGTATTCAAACTGCCAACACCGGAGCTCGACTCCCTTTTCGTCGAAAATGCAAAATCTGAGGGCATTCTCGAAGTGAAAGGCTACCGCACCCTGGGTGGAATCAGGGCTTCGATGTACAACGGCATCAGCATTGAATCGGCTCAGTATTTTGCCCAGTTCATGCGCCATTTCAGAACCAAACACGGCTGAACCAATGAAAGCCAATCCTCGCCAACAGCTGGACACCCTTCGCTCCGAAGTGCGACTCGGCTTTCACGAATGGCGCAGTCTGATGGGAGAATCCATCAGCTACGAGCTGCAAAAGAGGGTTGTTGATTCACAGCTGCTTGGACCAGCCCACAGCTCGTTGAAGACGATTGAGGACAACGTCAAACAGATCGCATCGCGAGGCTTTGCAGCGCGCGTGAAGCTCACTAGGATCATGGTCAGGGCCGCATCTGCCGTACTGAACAACAACCGTGAGGCACTGCAGGTTGCGCTGTCTGATCTGATTCAACTCGGAAAGAAGGTCTCAAAGTGACTCGCGATGCCATAACAGAAACGAAATCAAAGGGCGCGCCTGCAAACTCTGACCCGGCCAAAAAAAGGGGGGCGACAATCAAACCTGTGCCGGCGAGCATCAAATTGGACCTTTTTGGTGATCTTCTCAAATTCTCAAAGAAATCACCGTCGGCAACATCTTTCCGGAAATTCGATCAGCTCGCTCTGCACCTCGCACAGATGAACCGGGAAGAGAGAATACTTGTCTACAAAATATTTTGCGGTTTGGGACTGACTGCTCATGCTCGCCGGACAACGGAAACAGCAGAACGCAAAAAAATCTTTGACATTAAAAACAAGCTTTTCTTTTCAATCGCCAATGATCCAAACATCAGGAGAATGGTGAATCTCAGACTTGGAGTCAGCAGACGCTTCAAGGTCACTGCCTACTGTGCCGAATGCACAGAACGCAACAAGGCAGAAAGTCTGCCGGCGCGGGAATGGAAGTTTTGCCAAAAATGCACCATCGACCGAAACTACTACAACATCGTGAGTCTGTTTCATCGTTTTGAACAGGGTGCCGGAGCATTGTTTTTGGGCCAGGACCTTCTGCCTCAACTGCATGCGCATCATCTGATCAAAAGAGTGCCATTGACTCAAATCTCTGAAGAACTCAGTTTCGCAAAATACAAATTTTCACCAAAATCGCTGATCTCGATTGACTTCGAAAGTCTCAAATCGTGTTCACAAAAATTGCTCGATTTGGCGAGCAAAATTTCGGGACCTACCCCTGTTGCAAGATTAGACAAGCCCCAACCCGTCAAGAGGTGAAAAAACATGGCGAGTCCAACTGCACTGATGCTCGCGTTCACACCACTCTTTGGTGATGGCACTCCTGCTGCTCTCGGTCTCGGCCAGGAAAACCTCATACAATCCGACAACGCCTGTGGGTCGTTTTGCCTGATCTCATCAAATGCTAATTTTGATGTTGCAATGAATGCCGGATTTTCAAAGGCTCAGTTGCCGCAGGCAAAGCCGAAACTCGACTCTTCGATGAGCTCAAGCCCCATCAGCATTTCCAGCTACGATTTCAGTTGGCACCCCTTCTACGATTTCGTTGTGGGTGCAGGATATCGAACATCGTTGCGGAGCACTGAACGCAACTCGGGTGGAAAAACAGTCAAGCGAGTCATCGTCGATGCGCGCGATATTCCCGTCTCAATTGCAGCACGCCCCACAGAAATAATTTCCATTGCCGCCAAGGCAATCATCCGGAATGTCGAAATCAAGCAGGAGAATCCCAACAACCCGGGCTTGAAAGCCGGAGTTTATTCAGCCGCACCACATCGCTGGTCTATTGATGCAATCCTGCAAAAATCCGAATCGACGGCCTACGCACTCACCTACCTGTCACCGACACGCAAAACCATGACAAACGCCGTTGGCACTGGCTCGGCCTCAGGCTCCACTCTGGCTCCCAGCTGGACGGATCCACAGGAATTCACCTTTGCGTTGGCACATTTCTCGAGCTTCCGGCCGCCCGATGGTGTGGTTTTTGGACCATTTGAAAATGTTTTCCACGCTTCGCTGACGACCGTCACCTGGGAATCGGGAAAGCCGGTTGCCTACGGCGCACTGGCTTCGAGCTCGGTGGGCAAGGATGGTTGGAGCCTGACCGACAATTCAAGCCAAAACCAGGAATTCATCTTCGATCAGCTGGACCCCAGTTTGTCCGGCAGTGCGGGACTTGAAAGCACCTGGTTGAGAACTTCCATTGGTGCGATTTCAACCTATACCCACCTGCGCTTCAACCATGTTGCCACCCGCAAAAACACTTCCGGTTGGCAAAGCGGGTTCGGACTCGGATTCAGCAACCGTTACCTTTCGCTGCAGGCTTCGACAGTTTGGCGAGACGAAGACGCTGGCTACGCAGTTGGAATCTCTTCCTCCTTTTGAGGACGCTGCCTCTTCATAATTCAGCCGCCTGGTTTCGTCATTTTTCAAACCCATCCTGAACTCACGGAATAGCGACAAACAAAGTATTGTTCATTAGACTGTCGCTGAACCTCGGAGTCCGGAAGATGATCAAGAAAATCTTGTTGATTTCATTCCTCACAGTCACCGTCTTTTCAATTGCTGCCGCGGCGATTGGTGGAATTTATGCCTTCAAGTACGTTGAGAAGGTTGAAAAGACACTTCCGGCCGTGGACAAACTCAAGCACTATGCTCCAGCTTTGCCAACCCAAATCCTCAGCAGCGAAGGAACAAAGATTGGTGAGCTTTTTGAGGAAAAGAGATATCCGGTGGAGCTCGCCGATATCTCTCCACTTCTGGTCAAATGCTTCCTCGCCTCGGAAGACGCACGTTTTTATGATCACTCGGGGATCGACCCTCAAGGGCTTCTGCGCGCTGCTGCAAGTCATTTTTTGAAATCGGGAACAAAGCAGGGCGGCAGTACAATCACGCAGCAGTTGGTCAAAAATGTGTTGCTCACGCGGGAAAGAACAATCGAACGCAAGGTCAAGGACATCCTGCTCGCGCTGAAAATCGAAAAGGCGTTCAGCAAGGATGAAATCCTGGAAATGTATTTGAACACGATTTTTCTTGGCAACAACTCATACGGCGTCGAAGCGGCAAGCCGAAACTACTTCAGAAAATCTTCCAGGAAACTGAAACTCTCCGAGGCAGCTCTCATCGCCGGACTCGCCCCCGCACCATCAGCTTATGCGCCGACGGAAAGTTTCGAAAAGGCAAAGGCAAGACAGCGCTTTGTGCTCGACAGAATGGTTCAAAATGGTTGGGCCCAAAAAAGCGAAGCGGACGCAGCTTTTGATGAACAGCTCACCGTTCATCATGCAGAGACTCCCAACACACGTTCTGCTCCGTACTTTCTGATGGAAGTCAAAAAACAACTTGAATCGTCTTTGAAACTGCCAGACCTTTTGACCTCGGGATACCAGGTTCAAACATCCTTGAATCTTCAGTTGCAAAAATTCACTCAAAAAGTTGTCGGCAATTACCTTGAACAATTTGAATCCAAAAAAGCTTTCCGCAAACCAATCGAACGACATGGAGCGGAATATCAGGTGGCCCTCGAAAAACTCGCACGCAGTGGTTGGTCTGCTGAGGATGAAGAGGATATCCGGGGAATTGTGATTGACCTCAATCCTTCCCTGGACATCGCCCTGATTGCCACTCAAACCGGGCCCGGTATCCTTCTTGCCGAAGATCACCGCTGGGCCCTGCGTGCCGCGGCCAACAAGAAAACGAGCAACATACAGGATTTTGCCGACATCATTTCAGTGGGAGATGAGGTCCACATCAAGAAAGTTGTTTCCAAAACCCCGAAGCGGATTGGCAACCTGCCTCGTCTGTTCAAGGAGCATGAAGAAACGCTGAAGCTATATGGCCAAACTGCTGACAAGGTGGAAAGCGCCTTTTACCAGTTGACAGATACCGAGGGAATCGAAGCAGCAGCAATTGTGATGGACGCGCACTCGGGCGATGTGCTTGCATTGGTGGGTGGCAGCAGTTTTCAGAGCAGTCAATTCAATCGTGCCACCCAGGCACTCCGCCAGGTCGGCAGCAGCGTCAAACCGCTTTATTACTCTCTCGCACTCGACAATGGTTTTTCGCCTGCGTCCAGAATCGACAGTCCACCGATCGTGATGGGCGACTGGAAACCGGAAAACTATGACAAGGAATTCACTGGCAGAACGAATTTTCGAACTTCTCTGGTGCACTCCTACAACATCAGCAGCATTCAGCTTTTCAAGGCACTTGGAATCTTTCTGAACGGGGAACATTTCAAGAAACTTGGACTGCCATGGACGGACGTCAACCTTGCCCATGCCTTGGGCGCAGGTTCAGCAACGCTGCTGCAAATGGCCCAGGCCTATTCCCCATTTGCAAATGCCGGACGAATATCAGAGGCACAGTACATCAAGGCGATCGAAAGCCGCGATGGAGAGGTTATCATTTCAGGAACAGACCCTCGCC
>JBMSQQ010000035.1:0-32136 GCA_049423385.1 Silvanigrellaceae bacterium
CAAGTGATCCGCGATCGCTGAATTGGAAGAATGCGAAACCCACCGCAAGGTGGGTTTATTTTTTTATCTGAAATGATTGGGTAAAAATTATTTTTTTCCGCCTTTTGTAAAAAACCACTCAATTACCAAGACTCACGGGTCGAACCCTTATACGGGGAAGGTATTCTTAGTGGAACAACCTCCTCGTTGGTTCAACTCAGGTCATGAGGAGGTTTTTCATGCCTGTCGATATTCTTTTTTCCCGGATCGTTTCCGCAAACCGCCGGTCGGGCGCTGGTGTCGCCTTGGGACTCACGCTTTTCGCGGTCGTCGCATGCAATGGCCAGACAGCATTTGTCGAGCAGAGCAGAACCCTGGACCGCGATGTTCGGGTTGCTGGCTCCGATGAGGACGCGCGTGCGCGCCTGGGTGGAGACATGGCCAAGGCCGCAGCAGCCGAAGGGCCCGCGAAGCGAAATTCCCAAGCCGCAGCAGGAGAGGATGGGCAAGTTTCGCAATTGCCGCATGGTCAGCAAGGGCAGGATTCCATTTCCCAAAACAAAGGTGGAAGCAGCGGGTCGCCGGATCCTGATGGTGTCGCAAGCGGGGTCGACGAAAATCGTCGCACTCCAGGCTCCGATCCTGTGCCGTTGCCACCAACAGCAGATGCTCCAGCTCCAATGCCATCAAGTCCGGTCGTGGTTCCAACGCCTGTGGCAGACAAAACGCCAACGCCCACGCCACCGGTAGTAACGCTTCCACCCGTAAACCCAGCCCCGTATCCGGGCGCGATGATGACCATCACGCAAGTTCAGCCAAGGGCAAAAGTTGATATTTTGTGGGTCGTCGACAGCAGTGGCTCCATGGCCTGGGCACAAAATCAATTGAAAGACAAATTTCAATCGTTCGCACAGAAATTGAAATCAACCCGCGTGGATTTTCAGGTGGGTGTCACCAGTGTTGACGTTTGTCAGGTGGATTCGACAACCGGATACGCCGTCGCCGACGCATTATGTCCAGATGTGACTTACGTGCCGGATGGCATCAAGGTGGGTGGTAAGATCGTCGGACCGCTGCGCGGTTCATTGCAGCCGGACCCTACGACCAAAAAAACGGTCCTGACCGACACCGCTGATTTTGTGGAAAGTTTCCAGCGTACAGCTCTTTTGGGGACCAAGGGATCCGCATTTGAGCATGGATTGTGGGCAGCCAAACTTGCTGTCGACAAGGCCATCAAAGGGGTCGGAGAAAATTCAGGTTTTGTGCGCAGTGATGCGTCTTTGGCCGTGGTTGTATTGTCTGACGAAGAGGACGACAGCGTGCAGATGTGGTGTGAGGATGGCTATGGTCGCACCAGCCTGACAGCTGATGGCAAAAAGGATTTGAACCTGTGTCGTGACGGCGGAAATTCGCCTTTCCTCGATGCTTTCGGAATTGCTCCGTATGCATTGATGAAGAACTCCAAAGGTGTTCCCATGACCACCCACAAATTCACGGCCGACAATTTCAAGTCCTGGGCTGAAGCGAAAGCGGTCAAGGGTGCGGGAAATTTTCGTGTGAGTGCCATCACCGGCTTGCGCAAAGCATCGGGCAACATCGATTGTCAGCTGACAACCGGAGGGCCGGAGGAATCGGGAACAAATTACATCAAGGCCGCACAACTCACGGGTGGGGCAATCGAAAACATATGTTCATCGGACTGGTCGTCGGTGCTCGCCAACATCGGTCAGAACACTGTTGAACTTGCCACACGCATCAGTTTGCCGGCTGGCAAGGTTCCATTTCCAGGAACGCTGGAAGTGAGGGTTGACGGCCTGATCCTGGGTGCTAATCAGTACATCTATGATGCGACGGTGCATGCTGTGGTCTTCAAGGAGCCACCTGCGATGGGTGCAGAAGTCAGCGTCAGCTATCGCGAAACTTTAGTGGATTGATTCGCAGCAGGACGACTCGAAAATTGTTTGTATATCTGATTGCCTTTGGTGGAAACACAGGGAACCGTGAGCAGAATGCCCACGGTTCCTTGTCGCAATTGCAGACGTTTGGACAGTTGGGGCGACAGTCGCGGTGGACTTACACCGAACCCTTGCGCTCGCCGCATTTTCAGACCGATGATCATGGCGAATATTTGAATTTCGTCTTCGAGTTTCAGACGGAGCTTGAACCGGAAGCACTCTACTCCAAAATTTGTCTCATCGAGGACCATTTTGGTCATGATCGAATTCAGCGCTGGCGACCTCGCGCGGTGGATTTCGATTTGCTGTTTTACTGCAAAGCTGATTCTCCTGTTGCGTCGTTCAATATCCAAGCTTCGTTGTCCTTTCGCTCGCAAGACGGCACCTTCCGGATTCCACATCCGGAGGTCTGGCAGAGACAGTTTTTGTTGAATATGATTGAGACCGGCCTGCAGCTGGATATTGCCGAGCTTCGTCGATTTTTGTCTGCAATTGGGATGGAAAGAAAGAAATAAAAATGAATCAGTCGCAGAACAAAAAAATGAGGGTTGTTTTCCTCGGCACTCCGGCAATTGTCGTTCCGGTTCTGGAGATCTTGCTTGCTGAAAATACCAGATTCGAGGTTGTAGCTGTTGTCAGTCAACCGCCAACACGCGCACCTCGTGGCCAGCAGACCATTCCCTCGCCCGTCCATCAAAAAGCCATCGATTCCTCAATTCCTGTCTTGACCCCCGATGATGCAAAAGCTTCATCATTTATTCAGGAGTTGAAAGAGATGCAGCCTGATCTTTGTGTGACCGCAGCGTATGGTCAAGTCTTGTCGGAGGAGTTTCTTGCGATCCCTGCCTTTGGAACCCTGAATATTCATCCAAGTTTGTTGCCCTTGTATCGCGGTGCTGCGCCCGTCCAGCGTGCTCTTGAGAATGGCGTGAAAGTGAGTGGTGTTACGATTGCCAAAACCGTGCGCGCAATGGATGCGGGTCCAGTCGTCGCACAGGTTCAATATCAAATCGACTCTGCCATCAAAGCTCCACAGCTGCTTGCCGAATTGTTCAAAATCGGCGCTGAAAAACTTGTGAATATTCTGCCCGATTATTTTGCCGGGCGGGTTGTTCCACTCGAACAGAAACACGAGATGGCGACGAAGGCCCGCAAAATTCAGGTTGAGGAGAGTGTGCTGCGCCCGGGAGAGCAGTCGGCTAGCACCTTGCACAACAAGGTGCGTGCATTTTCCGGCTGGCCCGGTACGCGATTGAATCTGTTCTTTGGCGGTGCAGTTTCCGAGGTCAAGGTTCTCACGACCCGTGTTTCGCCCCATTCCAAGGCAAAAAATAAGGATATTATTTTCAATGGAGAGGCTTTGGAATTGGTGTGCGTCGATGGAAGTGTGCTAGAGATTCTCGATCTGCAGGCACCCGGAAAGCGGGCTGTTTCAGCGCGGGATTTTTGGAATGGACTCAAAACCAAGGATCTGCGTTGGGTGTGAACGAAAGGTATCTTTTGGAATGAAAAATCTTGCCTGGCTTCGCGACGTCGTGGTTATCATTACGGTGATGGTCGTGCTCCGCTCGTCGATTGTGAACTGGTACGTGATTCCAACCGGCTCCATGTTGCCGACGATTAAAATCAGGGATCATGTCCTGGTCAACAAACTGTCTTATGGTTTGATGCTCCCTTTCATGGGCACACAAATCGTTTCCTGGGATTCTCCAAAGCGTGGCGATATTGTCCTTTTCGACAGTCCGATGGAGCGGATCACGTTCGTGAAGCGTGTGATTGGCCTGGGTGGCGACAATATTTCCTTCGACAACGGCGTGCTGCAAATCAACAACCAGCGTGTCGGCGAATCCCTGCAAGAAGACCGGGCCATACTTGAGGACATGGGCGATGGTTCTGCCTGCAACACAGGAGAAGGAAAGAGCCTTTACGTCGAAAAACTTGCAGAGAACGAACCAGGTCATTTTATCTTGCGAACTGTCAAGGGCGGAAATACCAACCTTGAAACGAGGACTTGGACGGTTCCGCCGGGCAAACTGCTGGTGATTGGGGACAATCGCGATTGCTCGAATGACGGACGCTACTGGGGCTACGTCGACAGCGAAAAAATTTACGGCAAGGCAATACGCGTATTTTATTCAATTAATTCGGGCGAAGGCTGGCTTCCCAAATTCCGGACAGACCGTTTCTTCGGAAAACTTCAATAATAAATCCTTTTATTTGCTCATTTAAGGCGTTAAGGCCAAGGTGTGTGGTCGCGTGAGCCGGGAAATAGTTTCCCGCAAAACGCATCCTGACGCTCGCTTGTTGCAATGCATGCAGCGAAAGGCAACGATGGTGCGCTTCTTGGAGCAGAGGAGGGTTTTCAAATGTTGAAGGATAAGGCTACCCAGTTGGTTGATTTGGCGAAACAAGCTGTCCTGAAAGCAATGTCGCTGACCGAAGAGGAAACGAAAGCCCTGTTGGGCAAGCTCCCACTGGAGCAAATTAGTCAACGCACAACCACTGAAGTTGAAAAGATTGTCAGCGGTCTTGTGAACAAATTGTTTGAAGGTTTGAGCGAACCTGTTGAGGATACGGTGCGCGCAGAAGTTGTGAAAATGCTCACCGAATTGAACACGACCCCTCGCAATGTTGTTTCAAATCTTCGCTATTTGAATGAACTTGTTCAGTCGACCGCTCCACGCAACCTGACTGACCTCAAGACATTGCGCACGACGCTCGCTCAACGGCTCATTGCAGATGCGAAAGAGCGTTTGGCTGCAACCGGAACAACCGACGAGTCAGCAACAGCCGAAACCACAGCCACTGCTCATCTGGGTAAAAAGGCTGGCAAGGGCAACGCTGCAAAGCACGTTGAACACTAATCAAAAGTCAGTTTCTTTGCGCCGGGCTGGAATGTTCGAGCGCAGGAGCGGCCCGGTAGATCCGTCTGACCTGGATCTCACCGGGCCATTTGTTTTCCAGGCTGAAAATAAAATCATCGCTGGGGAGCACGGAGTACTTGCCCAGTTTGGCGCGAATTCGGACGTTTTCTGTTGGCCATGCGAGGTCGAGAGCCAATGGCGTCTGGCCACGGTGCTTCGCAAGAAGTGCGACCAATTCATCGATGTTCTCATTACGCTGAATAAAGCTCTCTTCGGCAACAAGAAGAATCTGCCGTGCCAGCTCTGCGCGTTTGTCTGAAATGAGTCCCAGTGCCTGGCATGAGCCCTTCACGCTTCCTTCTTCAATGCCTTTTCTGACCTTGATTTCCATCCATGCAGCATCACCCACCTTTGGTTTGTTCACCAGGGCTGCATACTGCGAGGCGAAAACAGACAGTTCTATTTCACCACTGCTGTCCTCAAGGCGATAAACGCCAAATTTTTTGCCTTCCTTGGTGACCTTCTCGAGAGCCATCGTGATGATTCCAGCGATTTTGAAAGTCCGGCGTTTATGCTCTGGAACATCATCTGCATCCATGAAATTGCCTGCATCGCAGATTGGGGCCTGGGCAATTTCGCTCAAGTCGTCGGCCAGCAAATCCGCAGGGTGCCCACACATGTAAAATCCGAGGGTGGCTTTTTCGTGATTCAGTTGTTCCATCAGTGACCATGGAATGATCTTTTTGAGTTGAACACCCGCGAGCAGGTTGTGGAAAGATGTTTTCTCCGGAGTCAGTCGGGTTTCCAGTGCGCGAGGATTGAATCTCTTTTGACCCGGAAAATTGCGCTGCCTTGAAGATTTGTTTTCAGGAATTTCCGGTTTTCGAGTGTTTTTTGAGTGGGATTCTTCCGCTGGGGACGAAAACAAGTCGAAGATGCCGTCGCCAACGGAATCTTGTCTTTCGGACTCCTTGGAAATGGCACGCAACCAGTTGTCGCTGTTGCCAAGCAATTCGGCGCGGTTGGTGGCAATTTCATCGAACGCGCCTGCCTTGATAAGACTTTCGATTACTTTTTTGTTGATCTTTCGAGGATCCAGTCGGGCAATGAATTCGGGTACTGTTTCGAAATTTCCATTCTCGCCGCGTTCGGCGGTAATGAGGTCGATGATTCCCTTGCCGAGTCCCTTGATTGCTCCAAGTCCAAATTGAATGGTTTTGGCTGCAGGAATGGTGAATTCGAATTCTGCCGAGTTCACACTCGGGGGCAACAGGGTGATGTTCATCCGTTTGCAGTCACGGACATACGAAACAATCTTGTCTGTGTTGTCCAGGTCGCACGACATGATCGCAGCCATGAATTCTGTTGGATAATAGGTTTTCAGATAAGCTGTTTGAAAAGTCACGTAGGCATATGCTGCCGAATGGCTCTTGTTGAAACCATATTCGGCAAACTTGGCGATGAGGTCGAAAAATTCAGAGACCTTTTGTGGATTGTGGCCGTTTTTAGCAGAGCCTTCAACAAATCGCGCCTTTTGGCGTTCCATTTCGGCCTTGTCTTTTTTACCCATCGCGCGACGCAGGAGATCGGCTTCGCCAAGAGAGTAATTCGCAAGCACGGCTGCGATCTTTTGAACCTGTTCCTGATAGACGATGACGCCATAGGTATCCGCAAGGATCGATTCGAGTTCGGCAAACGGATATTCAACTGCGGTTTTGCCATGCTTGCGGTTGACAAAGTCGGCGACCATCCCCGAACCGAGCGGGCCTGGACGGAACAAGGCTTCAACGGCAACAATGTCCGAAAAGCATGTCGGCTTCAATTCGGAAATCAGTTTGCGCATACCGCTGGATTCAAGCTGAAAGATGCCGGTCAGATGGGCTGTTGAAACCATCTCGTAAACTTTGGGATCTTCCAGATCGATTGCTTCAATGTCGAATCCTGGATCGTGCTTTTTGCGGATTTCCTGAACCGCTTTTTCAATCACCGTGAGCGTTTTCAAACCCAGGAAGTCGAATTTGATGAGGCCGATTTTTTCGGCGAATTTGTGTTCGAATTGGGTTATCATTTGCCCTTCGGATTCGAGCTGTGGGCAGCTTTGGTCGAGAGCTCTATCCGAAATAATCACACCTGCGGCATGGATTCCCAACGAATTTAGCGTGCCCTCTATGGCCAACGCGCCATCCCAGAGAATCCGGGCCCGTTCGTCGTTCTCGATGCGTTCCCGAAGTCTTTCTTCTTCCTTGAAAGCTTGTTCGAGGGTGATGCCCGGAGTTTCGGGAATCAGCTTGGCAAATTCGTTGCTGTCGAAAAAGCTCCAGCCCAGGATGCGGGCCAGGTTCTTGAGAGCGTTCTTGGCCATCAGTCGACCGAACGTCACAATTTGGGAAACGTTCTTCGCGCCGTAACGCTTGTAAACGTAATCGAGCACTTCACCACGGCGGTCCATGCAGAAGTCCGTGTCGATATCCGGCATGCTGACACGTTCTGGATTCAGAAAGCGTTCAAAAAGCAGGTTGAAGCGGATGGGGTCGATGTTGGTGATGCGCAGTGAGTATGTGACCAGGCTTCCGGCCGCGGAACCACGACCAGGTCCCACTGGAATTCCTCTTTCCTTTGCCCAGTTGATGAAGTCCTGGACGATGAGGAAGTATCCCGCAAATTTCATCTTGTTGATGACACCGAGTTCGTATTCAAGGCGTTCCTTGTAATTGTTCCAGACGTCATCATTGAATTCGCTGCCCATCCACTGCATGACCGCGGGCTTTCTTTGTTCAAGCATCTCTCGTGAAAGTCGCGCAAGACATTCGTCTGCTGATTCATCGGGACGTTGACGGAAATCGGGCATGAAAATGCTTTTGGTGTCGATGGTGACTTTGCAGCGCTGTGAAATTTTAACCGTGTTTTCGATTGCCTCGGGATAGGCACGGAATTTTGCAATCATCTCTTCGCTGCTGGCGAGATGAAAGTGAAGCGCCGGATCGAATCCTTGAACATCCGTTTTTTGCAGCTTGTGCTTGATGGCAAGCAGGGACAGATGTGTGTCGCGGTCCGATGGCTTGAGATAATGCACGTCGGCGGTCGCAACTGTTCCAAGCGATTTTTTTTCAGCCAGTTGGCTGAGCAACGGGATCAATGCTTTTTGCTCGGGAATGCCATTATCCATCATTTCAATAAAAACGCTGTTGGATCCGAAAATGTCGACCAGCGTATCGATGAATGAGTCGCACTTGTCGGTTTCGTCTGACAACAGGATTTGCTGCAATTCACCTTTCATGCAGCTTGTCAGACAAATGATTCCTTGAGCATGTGTGCGGATTTCGTTCCAGGTGACGATGTTGGATTCTGGACCCATCCGGTTTTTGCCATCGGTGTTGGCAATCGAGCAGAGCTTGACGATATTGGCATAACCTTCGTTGGTTTCGGCCAGCAACACCAGGTGAAACGGGTTCTTGCTTGAAGTCAGCAGCAATGGCTCGACGTTCGCTTCGTAACCAATAATGCCGTTGATCTTTTCTTTCTGACACTCAAGGTAAAATTCGACGGCGCCATGAAGTGCGTCATGGTCTGTCAGCGCAGCTGCCTTGGCTTGCCGATGGATGAGTTCCTTGACGAGTTTTTTGACTTTGATGCTTCCGTCGAGAAGCGAATATTCGGAATGAACATGGAGGTGCACGAACTCCTGCACATTGGGAGTGTTGGCAGTCTCCATGCACGAAGTCCTTTCGATTAACCCAGTGTTCCCAGGCTTTTCGCTTCAACGGTGGACGTTTGAACGGCGGCGATCTTCTGCTTCACTTCACTCAAGTAGCGATCGAATGCGACGCACCATGAATTTGTGTAGCGCTCTTCGTTTGTCTTGCGATCAGCCAAGCGCTCCACGGCGTCGATCATGCGTTCATCGTCATGACGGAAGCGGTGGATCGCGCGTGCAATGCAATTCTGGACTTTTGTGTCTTCGGAGAAAAAGTCGATTCCATCAACTGCCCAAATAGCTTTGAAAACTTTTTCTGCAAGTGTGTCGGCACGATCGGGGCCATCCCCGAGGGTGACGCGTTTTGCTTTGGCAAGTCTGCTTTTCACTTCGTCAACGAGATCATCCAAGGATTTGCCGGAAGCCTTTGCAATGTGACTCTGTTGTTGCACCAATCGTTCTGCTTCACGGGAAAGACGATCTTCAGTTTTGGCATCATCCTCGAGCACATCCATGATGGCATCAAGGACGCGATCTTCAACAGTTTCATCGGCGGTGTAATCAAATCCCACATGGCCGGAGGCCTTGAGAACTTTGAAAACGCGTTCAGACAATCGTTCGAGCTGTTCGGTGGAGAGTCTCATGAGTTCCTTCCGCACTATCTTGTGTCAACTGGAAAACCTATAGCGCGGAGGTCGCCCCGGTTCAACCTCCCGAGCCCGATGAATTTGCTGTCAGAACAGTTTTCACCTTGTCGACGCTGGTGCCCGGGGCTTGTTCGAGTGTCGTTGCGAAAGCCTTGACCGCGGTGCTCAGCGGCGAGCTACCCCCGGCTTCTGATGCTTTTGCCAGTGTTAATATAAGCTTGGCGGCATCTTCAATGCTCAGGTTGGCAACCGCAGCCGGGTTGTCCGTGAAGAATTTGATTTGCAGCAAAGCATAGGATGAAAAGAACAGGCTGTACTGAAGTTTCATTTCGGTCGTTCTGCTGTCGCTTGGGATGGCCTCCATTGCGTCACACGCCTGCGCCATAAAAGCCAAGGATTCCGTGGTGGAGATTGGAAGTGCAGAATTGATGGCATTCACCCCGGTTTGCCCCGAGGCTCCGGCCGTCGTGGCATTTTTGATGAGTCCAAGTGTGGTTATGCCTGCTTGTGCAGCATATGCGGCAGCAAGCAGACTGCGTGCTGAATGGTTCTCCGGTTCGTCGACGAGAACCCTGTTCAATCGTTCCGCAGCGCCTGAATAGTTGCTGGCTTCCATGTCCAGTTCGGCTTTTTCCTGATCATTGGCAGGCGAATATTTTTCAACAACGTTTTTCCCGCAGGCGGGAACAATCAGGAGTGGCTGCACCAACATCAGAACCATGACCGCTCTCGGCAGCAGGCGCATCGCAAAGGTGTTGAACTTCGATTTTGGAATCAGTTTGCTCATGGAATTTCAAACCCCGTGGCAAAAAAGTAGACCCGTCGTCCGCGGGTTCCGGCTTCACTGCCGAATTCTCGTGTGTAACTTCCCGCTTCCAACCGCATCAAGACGAGATTCGCGACAATTCCATAGCTCGGCCAACCTTGGTAATAGCCAGCGCCAAAGCCGATTCGGGATAGCAACAGAAGCTTGCAGCCCGCGCGAAAGCGACGGGTCCAGTGTTCGCCATAGGCGCGCTGAAGGTCGCGAAGGTCGGCGGCACAATGGATGGCGCTGCCGCGGGTGTGAGGAATGATTCCGATCCCGGCATTGATGGTTTGTTTCCAGGATGACACACCAGAACTGAATTTCGTCTGCCCGAGGTCGTCAACGGTGGCTGCAATTCGGACATCAAAATTGTCGCTGCGCAGCTGGACGGTGCTGCCCAGACCGACCGAAATCCCAAGGCCATATCTTGTGTTTGCTTTGATGTCTGACAGCATTTGCTTGGCTCCTGCACCGGAAAAGTCGGACAGTGAAATGTTCTCCGCCGTTTCAGCCGCGTAGGATGGCTTGACCGAAACACCGACGCCAAGAGTGTCGCCGACCGGCATTGCAGCCAGTGCAGCGACGCCGACGGCTGCATCGGCTCGCGTGCGCACCTCAGGGAGTCCCTGCGAACCAAATTGACGGCCTTCAATGTCTGTCCGAAGAGTTTGAAAAGCGCTGAGCCCGCCGAATGCGGTTACAAATCCAAGAGTCAGATCATTACCCACGTGAATCGGTGTCTTGAGAAGCTTTTCAACCAGGGTTGAGTCGACTTTCAGAGTGCCCGCTTTCTTTTTTTGATAAACTTCTCGGCCCAGGTCGACAGCATCCGCGCCAAAGTGGATGGCGGTTCGACCGTAAATCCATCTCAAAAATCCTGAACCGAGTGCCGGAAGACTGGGATTCGAGAAAAATACCCCTTCCTGGGTCGAACGGGTCAAGCTGGCGCCGCCCGCACTCAAGTCGAATGGGTTTTCATAGAGCGGTGCGCTTTTTCGGAGTGGGTCTGCTGCTGCTGTGCCTGCCCAGAGAAGTCCTGCCATCAGGAGCCAAATTGATTTGTGACGAAAAAAAACGGAGCACTGGCCTTTTTCCGGTGATGGTCGGGGTGCTAGACTTTCATGGCGTTTTGCGAAATTCATGTTCGATGTATCGGTGAATTTAACTGTTTATGGAGACAAAAATTTGATGCAGCAGGGATATTTCAACGGGCCCCACAGGAGCCGCCTGGCATCGGTTTGCGCCTATCACGGACATTGGCCACAACTGCACGAAAGTGTGTTTCTGGCAGACGGTGCGCGGATCATCGGCGATGTTGTGCTGGGCAAGAATTGCAGCGTTTGGTTCAACACCGTCGTGCGCGGCGACGTCCACTCGATTGTAGTGGGCGAACAAACAAACATTCAGGATGGTGCAATCATTCATTGCACCTTTCAAAAAGCTTCCACCACAATTGGTCGTCGGGTGAGCATTGCCCATTTGGCGATGATTCACGGGTGCACCATTGAGGATGAATGTCTTATCGGAATGCAGGCCATCATTATGGATGGTGCGGTGATTGGCCGTGGATCGATTGTCGGTGCCGGAGCGGTGGTCACGCAGGGAACCAAAATTCCTCCTGGGAGTCTTGTGCTTGGGGCACCTGCGAAAGTTGTCCGCGAAGTCAAGCCAGAGGAGCTTGCCGGAGTTCTGGCGACCTGCGACAGGTACATGGAATACACCAAGGGTTATCAATTTTCTTGAGCCAGCGTGAGGAGAAGCGATCGTGGATGCAATGCTGCCTAGTCGTCTTGGAAAACTGAGAATTATTTGTTCTTTGCCGCTTTTTTCGGATGCCATCTGCTTGAAAAAGCAATCGGCAGCAGAGCATGGATTCACCCAGGTTCTATTGTCAATCGCTCTCGCCCCCCAGCTTGGGTTGAGCAAGGAAGCGGAATGCGATCTGATTGAATTGGCAATTTTCGCCGAACTTCCCAAGGCACTGTTGGGAGATCCCAGTTTTTATCTCCGCCAGCGCCACCCCGAGGCCTCTGCGCTTTACAAGGAGGTCCGTGGACGCCTCTTCAAGGAAACCGAAGAGAGTTTTCGCATGAAGACGTCGCGATCTCCCGAACTGTATGGTCTGCACCAACTTGTCGATGCGTTCGCGGCCATGTTGTTCATTGAAAAAGAATGTTTGCTCGGCAATTCATATTTTCTCGCTGAACGATATCGAACGCACTATCACCAGATGCGTCGTCAGGTGCTTGCAGGTGAAACGTTGACTTCGATTCATCCCGTGCAAAAGACCGAGGGTGGGCCTGCATCAGCCAGCGGGCACTCTGGTTCAAATTCGGACGTCGATTGGAAAAAGGCCATTGCATTTCTGGATGGACTTTTCGACGACGCGACCCGTGCACGCCTGGAGGGCGGTATTGGCGAGTATTCATCGACCTTTGTCGGGATGATGGAAAAACTCAAGGAACATTATCGCTACAAGGGTTGGAGTTACCTGTTTCCTGAAAGTGTGGGCGAACACACCTATCAGGTGGTTTTTCTGGCGCGAATTTTAGCAAGCGCCCTGGGGCTTCGTCCCCAGGAAAGAATTGAATTGTATCGTCTCGCGACGATGCATGACCTCGCCGAGTCGTATGCCAGCGATGTGGTTTACCCTGTCAAGGTGCGTGAAAAGGATCTGGGTAAAATGCACGCCGATCTTGAAGAAAGAGTCATTGATGATATTTGCCAAAGGTTGGGTTTCACGCTGTCGGGCGATGAATTTCTGGCAAATATTGTTGAAATTTGCGACAGGTTCTCGGCACAGCTTTATTTCGATCGAGAAAAACGCGGCGGAAACACCCATTTCAGCGTACCCAACACTTCGATGGATCGCACCCGGGAAAAGTACAAAAGCAAGCATCCGGAAATCTTTCTGGTGCTGGATGAGCTGTGGGAAGAGTTCCAGGCTTGTTTCACGCCCTCTGTACGCACGTGAATTCGCCAGGTTGAGGAGTTGAAGCCCGGAAATATTGGGGTCTGCTGCGAACTTGCAATTTTACGACCCGGTGGCTATAAGCCTCTCACTTCCGACATGGTGCTGTGGCGGAGCGGCTACGCAAACGATTGCAAATCGTTTTCACAGGGGTTCGAATCCCCTCGGCACCTCCATCTTTTTTAGACGATTCATCCCAAAATCAAAGCAACAATCCATCCGGCAATGGCTGACACCGGGACCATTGCAATGCCCCAAAAGAGCAGTGACCGATACAACGTGGTGCGTTCATTCGGGTTTGAGACTTGTGCCATGCAGAGGGCTCCGAGCGTCGAAAGCGGACTTGCATCAACAAGGTGGCTTCCAAGGCAAATCGAAATCAGAAGTGCGATCAAAACCGATTCATCCATTCCAACTGACAAGCTTTCCACAAGGGGAAGAAAAAGCGGCAATGCGACTCCGACCGAACTCGTGAACGACGAAACAAGGGCCGAAGCGGCGGTAACGAGTGGCGTCAGCCACTGCAGTGCAATATTTTGTTTGAGGGTTGCGACGAGCTGCGTCGCAAGTCCGATATGATTGATGAGCTCAATATAGGTGCTCATTCCGCAAACCAGCAGAATTGTCGACCAAGGAATTCGTTGAATGGATTCTTCAAGATCTGCAGCCTTGAAGGACAACAAAAGCAAGACTCCAATCCAGCCGATGGTGCCAATTTCAGAAAAGCGTTTGGGAATCCACAGGAAATTTTCCGGCAAGGAATTCTGCAAAGGTTGCAATGCGAGCAGACTGGCCAGCAAAAACAGTGTCAGCAGCATGAGGCTGATTCTTGAAGCCTTTCTCTGCTGCACTGTCAGCTCGTTGGTTTGTTTTGGCAGATTGTCCCGAAGCTGCGAAATTTGACTGCCTTTGTGAACTTTCCACCATTCGAATCCGCCAAGAATAAAGAAGCCAACCGCTGATACAAATGTGATGCCCGCAAAAACCGATGTGAAAATGATCCATTGGAGCAGATCTGGTGCAGTTTTTCCAGACAATACGCGATTTGAGTGGATGAACGTGTCAATGAGAATGCCGGGCAATGTCAGCGGCGAAAAAGAGGCAGCATTCGCTGCACCCACAACTAAAATGCTCATCAGGGTTTTGGAAAACTTGAGCTGGTCTGCAAGGCGAATGGCGATGGGAGCGATGAGAGCGACAGAGGCAATGTTTCCCATTCCAAGTGCTGTGAAGAGGGCGACAACCATAAAAACAACAAAGGGAACCGAGCGGGGAGCTTGAGCAAATCTTGCAACGATTCTCAACAGCAACGTGTCGAGCAGGCCGCTCGAATTGAGACAACCAAAAAAAAATGTCACTCCCAGGAGAGTAAGAAACAAATGGCTCGGGAAGAGAATGTTGATCGCTTCGCTGGGGCTTTTCTGCAAAAGATATGGAGCCAGAAAAAAGGTGGATGTCAGGGCCAGAAGGCCGGGATTGAGCCGTGGAAATAGCACGGAGACCAGCAAAATCCCGATCAATAGAACAACGAGGATGAGCATGTCTCACTCGCTGATTTGGATGAGCGCCGCTGCTTCCAGAGCAGAGGCCATTGCTTCTTTGACGTTTGTGCCTGTCGCCAAAACAACCCCCATGCGACGACCTGCAGTTGCAATTGGCTTACCAAAAATACGAACGTCGACGTTGGGACAGGAAAGGGCCCGATCAACTCCAGTGAATTTTGGATCCGCTATTGCAGATGTTGATTTCAAGGTGACACTTGCACCAATGCTGTGGCGGGTGATTTGTCGAACGGGAAGGCCAAGAATTGCTCTTGCGTGAATTGCGAATTCACTCCAACTCTGGGTTGCCATTGTGACCATCCCGGTGTCGTGTGGCCGCGGACTCACTTCGCTGAACAACACGCGACCATCCCTGAGCAGAAACAACTCAACACCAAACAAACCGAAGCCGCCCAGCGCGTCGGTGACATGGGTCGCAATTTTTTGAGCCAGCGCGATTTGGTCGGCGCTCATGGCATGTGGTTGCCAACTTTCCACATAGTCTCCATCGACCTGGCGATGGCCGATGGGGTCACAGAAAAGAGTTCCATTGACAGCGCGGACCGTCAGGAGTGTGATTTCGCTTTCGAATGAAATGAATTCCTCAACAATCACCCGTCCTGCGCCGGCTCTTCCGCCTTCTTGTGCCGTTTTCCAACTGGCAGTCATCGCATCGGCCGTGCGACAAACGCTTTGGCCTTTGCCACTGGAGCTCATGATTGGCTTCACAACGCATGGAAAACCCAAAGTGGAGCATGCTCTTGTGAATTCATCATAGCTGTCTGCAAACAAATACCTCGCAGTCGGAAGCTTGAGTTCTTCGGCTGCGAGCCGGCGGATGCCTTCGCGATCCATGGTCAATCGCGCTGCCCTCGCAGTCGGAATCACCTTCCATCCCTCGCTCTCGAGTTTTTCAAGTTCAGCTGTGCAGATGGCTTCCACTTCGGGCACGATGAAATCAGGTTTCGTTGTTTCGACCGCTTCCCGGACCGCACTTGCATCCAGCATGTTGAAGACCATGCGATGGTGTGCAACTTGCATCGCGGGTGCGTTGTCGTACTTGTCGCATGCCGTGACTTCGATTCCCAGGCGATTCAATTCGATGGTGACTTCTTTTCCGAGTTCGCCACTTCCGAGGAGCAGAACCTTTTGAGTTGAAGGTTTGTAAGGCGTGCCGAATTCAATCATCTCAGGGCTCCCCATAGGTCATAAAAGTTTCAACGGCGGAACAGATGGCGATGGCTGTCGCATAGCATATTCCTGCTCGTTTGCTCCATTCCCGGAATTCTTGGACTTCCAGAACGTTTACAAAAAAAAACGCGGGCCGGAGATGATCCCGCCCGCATTTTCCTGTCAGCTTTCGGCCCACAAATTAGGGGCGCTTGCTGAAGCTTTGAATCATCGTCATGCCGCTGCATTCCGGGGCGTTGCCGATGGTGCGGACGAGAGCATCTCCACCTGCGAAAAGGCCGACCTTCTCGTACACTGCAGAAGGTTCTGAACCAAGGCTGCATTTGACTTCACCGCCAGCATCGTCATACGAGGCTGCCGAAGTGCTGACCCGCAAGCTCGACGGACCATTGGCGGTGAAGGTCGAGTTTTGCTTGATCGTGCACATCATCGATTGACGGGTTGCTTGATCTTCAAGTTTGACCCAACGGAATTCTTCCATCGAAGTCCTGTTGATTGTGAGGGTGACGTAAAACTCATCGTTTCGGCGCATTTCATTGAGGCGCTGGAGGACGGGTGGGATGGTGCCGTTTTCGCAATAAACGGCCTCGAAATCCCAAGTTCCCAAGGCGCCGCTGATGTCCAGGGCAGGACCGCGTGCTCCGCCAGGGGGAGTGGTGCCTGTTCCAGGGGCTGTTCCTGGAACATTTCCTGTTCCGGGAAAGTTGCCGCCAGGAAAGCCTGGGTTTGCAGCAGGGTTGTTCGCCGTTGTTGGGTCGTCGCCAAGATTGCCTGGAGTTGTGTCGCAGTTGTTGGTCGGGTTCGTTCCAGCCGGGAGGTTGCCAGCGTCTTGTGGTGCGGGAATGGCAGGATTGTTGTTGGCAGGTGCGTTGCTGCCCGGGATGAAGATCATGCCCATTTTGTTTGTGGGGTTTTGCGCGTTGCAAGTGGTGTTGGAGTTCCCGCTCGAGGAGCTGCCACACGATGCAACGAGAAAAAGAGATCCAGCAAAAATTCCAGTGTTGATAATCTTCATGACAACTCCTGACAGCGTTGGGTGACTGCCCGTTTCGCTATCAGAGTTTTTGCTGTTTGGCCAGTTCAATTTTGGGCATGGGCACTCACAGGGGCCATTTTTTCTTGATGATTCAGGGCAGTTCAACCATGCGATTGCCCAGTGCCATCAGCTTGTTTTGCGAGTCATATCCCTTGATTTGGAATACCCTTTCACCGGGAGTTGAGAGCACCTGACGGCTGGAGACTCTGGCCCCTTCGCCCGCGAAGAGCGGCTTCTGGAGGCGGTCGATGAAGACTTCAACTCTCGCGGCGTTCCTGGCGGAGGCTTCCATCACGTAAGTCTTTTCTCCATCCCTGCGGAACTTGAATGAGACGTCTCCGAATTCGTTTTTCGCAACCGGACCAAACTTGGCAAGTGCCTCCGGGTATTTGTCCATATGGACGAATTTGAATCCCTCATTTTTCATTTGCGCGACGATTCCGGGATAGGTTCCCTTGCCGAGCAGCATTTCCCTGGTTTTTTGATGAATGTCGTGCGCCAGGATGATGATTCCGTGCGATCTGCCTTTGGCTTTGATTTGGGCCATGTAGTAGTCGCCGCATTGCTCTGCAGTCTTCTTTTCGCACACTGGTTCAACATCACCGCTGACGTCCCAGAAAAAAGGACCAATGTATTTGCTCAGGGTTTTGTTGATTTCGTTGAGACTGTTGACTTCTTCGGGAACATCCCGGCGAAAAAAGTTGCCGCCCGGAGCCCGGAAGAAAAATGGTTTTCGGGAATTGTTGACGTATCCGGCAATGAGGTTGTCGGTTTTCTGAATCTCCATGCGGGCGTAGTCCGTGCCGTCACAAGCAATACATGCAATTCCATTGGTCTTGCGTTTGTGGTCCCACGAGTGATTCGAGATGATCGTCGCTGGCTGCCCTTTGAGTGGCCCTGATGTGAATTTCAGTTCGGCCATCTCTTTTGTCACTTGAGGATAACTTTGAATGTTGATGCCGATCATGAAATAGGCAACGGGCACTTCAAGATCCCGGAGTTTTTTGGCCAGTTCCAGGGATTCCGGTGCTGGGCCATCATCGAGGGTGAGGGCGACCTCCATGGGGCGGAGTCCAATCTGCTGTCCGCTCGTCAAGGAGTTCTCGTATCCGAGTGCCTGTTCAGCGGAATTTTGCTCTTGAGGGTCAAACTTTTTGCATCCAACAACAGCGGTCACCGACATCAAGGCTGAGCCAAACAAGATCAGGTTTTTCACCACAAGACTCCTTTGATCACTTTCATCCGTCCAGTGATCGGCACTTCCGCAGATGGAGATGTGGCTGTTGTTGCAGGGTCGGACAAATTCATGACCCGACCCGTGACTTTTTGTCAGCGTTCACCGCGTTTGGTGAGCCACTCGAGATCGCGCATGACGTCGGTCTTGACACGAGGACTGACGCTGATCGTGCGATCTTCCAGATAGCTGAGGGCATGGAAATCGAAACGAAGATTGTTGAGTTTGTGGCACGATGCGCAACTGGTGTTTGGAACCAGGGTGATGTTCCGATCGGCTATGATCTTCGATTTTGTTGCAGTCTCCATCGGAGATAAAAGCACTCTTTGACGAATTTCCTTTGCGTCCCTGGAATTCATCGAGTCCAGCGCAGTGTGGAGCTGCGGTTCATCCCTCATTTGCGATGCCCTGGGTGCCAATCCGAAGTCGAACAGGACACGTCCATCTTCTGCCGAGCGCAGGGTGATGCGTTGCTGCATCATTTTTTGTCCCTGACGTAGAAACTGAATGAAGACCCAGTCATCGATTTGTGGCGGCTCGCGACCTTCGGGAAGCGAGAAACTTGTCATTTCCTTGAGAGCACCGGCGGAAATGGACGTTGCCAAAAAGAGTTTGAGTTTTTCCACAAATTCCGACGCTGAGGTGGGGTTGTTGAACTCCGGACGCTCATCGAACGTATTGTATGCTGCAGCGGTGAATGAGCCAGAACGCAATTGTTGAGCCTTCAGAACAAGACCATCACTGGTTTTGTCTCGCAATTTGACAAATTCCTGGAGTTCTTCACTTGAGATGACATTCATCGGCTTGGTGGGAGCCACCTGCAGGGCAGTGCGAATTCTGTTCAAGAGGACTGATGCGCGGATCGTTTCTTCCGGATTTAGAACGAGTGACGCATCGAAATCATAGAGCGCATGAATCGCGCGGTCATCGGCGAAAGCATTCAGCACCACGGCATAGCGACGGAAGTCTTTCAGCACGGGCTGCCACACAAGCCTGATTTCCGGCCAGCAGAAAACCTGTGCGTCAAGGCTGGGAATGACGCCCAGGGGTGAACATGGAACAACCCGGACACTCACAAGCGACCAGTCTTCAAATGTATTTTCTGTTTCCAGAGCCCTTCCTACCGGAGTGTTGTGGAAGGCGGATTCGATTTGCGTCAAAAGTTCGCGGGGAAAGAGGGAGTCCTGCAGCGGCGACACGACGTCCCGTGCTGCGATTCTCAAGTTCCGTTGTGCTGGAAGGATGATCGCAAGATCAGCATTTTGCACACGAGCCGGGGCAGATTGGGCTGGGGTGGAAGTGACCAGCAGGGCCAGAGCGGCGGAAGTGAAAGCGCAGTTCGAAGAAACCCTGAAGAACGCGCGCAGAAACGGCAACATCATGACTCGAATCCCCCCGTGCAAGCGAATCCGTGGGGCGGTACCGGCAGATGGCCCGGTTTGCAAGAATTACTTTGTAAATTGACGTTATGACTTTATTTTTTTGAGCCTTGCGGCGAATCGCCACATGATGAAACGATGAGCCTGGGCCTGGGTGAGCCTGTAAAAATACCAGGGCAGCGATGGAGTGAAATCCAGAACTGCTGCCAGGACGATCCGCATTTGCGGGATGACCCTGAATTCAAGGCGAGACATGGGATTTGAATTTTGTTTCCTGAGAAGTCCACCGCGGACAAAAAAGAGGGCTCGATCTTCATCGCTTCTGTCGGTCATGAATTCCAATTCCAGAATTGGAGCAGCAACTCCCCGGACAAAAAATCGAACCTGGTGCCCATCCGAGGAAGTTTCCAAACGTATCAATGGAGTCAACATTCTCGGCAACCAGAAGGCATAGTCTTGCGCGACCGATGGTGCAGACCAGCCCTCTGGAAGTGGCATGCGTTGGATGGATACAACCGAGTTCTCGGTTGCCGGCCTCGCTACGGGGGCGACGGATTGATGTGCGATTTCGATCGGCACCCGCGGCAATTCAGCATGATGCAATGCCGTCATGAGAGGATCCTTGGCCTTTACGGAGCTGAACACGGGAGCGGTTTTGCCGGGCAGGAGATCGACAACCAGGCTTTGAATCAGCGGAGCCACCAACTCACGACTGGCGCCTGTGATCGTGCTGACCCAGAGGCGCGAGAAACCAGGCGGTATTCCCAGGAAAGGCACAAAAAAACGACGAACATTCAATTCGCTTGCAACGCGCTGCATCAACTTTCTGTAACTGATGTTTTCAGGACCGGCGAGGTCATAGCTTCCCGGTGGTGTTGACTCGTCGTTCAATGCTTCAATCAATGCTTCGGAGACGTCGCGCAAGGACACCGGAGAGCTCATCTTTCGGGTCCATGACGGACAGACAAGAACAGGAAGTCGTTTGACGAGCTTGATGAGAATCATCGATGAAGAGCCACCGGGACCGAGAATCAAACCCGCCCGCAAGGCGACGTTGTTTGTTGAACGTGATTGCAGAACACGCTCGACTTCCAGACGACCGCGCAGATGATCCGACAGCCATGTTCCGGGAGGCTGAATCCCGCCCAAATAGACAATCCGATGTATTCCAGCCGATGCCGCTGCGCGGGAAAAATTGTCGGCAATGATGACGTCGAGATCTTCGTGCTTGCCCTGGGTCAAACGTGCTCCGGGTGACATGCTGTGGACGAGATAAAATGCGTATTTGGCATGAGCAACCGCGGTTTCTGTTTGACGCAGGGAAAACAGGTTGCATTGCAACCAATAAACACCGGGATTGAAGTGATCGGGAAGTGTCGATGGGGCCTGGGGAGAGCGAGTGAGGGCAATGACCTGGAATTTTGAGGAAAGCTTTCTCAGAAGATCCATTCCGATAAAACCGGATGCTCCGGCAATGACAATTCTCGCATGGTTTGTATTTGATTCTTTTCCGGTCACTCTGGATGGACCTTTTCTGGTGTCGTGATTGTCTTGAGAGTATGGCATCAGGAACAGGAGTTCAATTTTCTGATTGGATACTGACGAAAAGGATTTGCTTCAGGGATTCACCTGAAAGTCGTCCGGAAGAATGTATATCGTGCGCCCCGAGTAGAATTTGGAGCAGCCTGCCTGGTTGAGTGATTGCGACAACACCACCCGGGAATTTCCGGTTCCTGTAGGAATCGGCTTCGCAACCACGCACAACTCATTTTCGTTTGCGAATTCGCATTTCAGGCTTTCGTCCGGAATTTGCGTGGAGTCCTTGTCGACCAGCTTCAAAACCGTTCCCCACACCGCGGATTTTGAATTGGATTTGAGACGAACTCCCATGCAAACTTCCTCGACTTCCTCTGTCGCTGGAGGAGGTGGAATCGGAGCGACTGTCGGGCGTGGGGTTGGAACAGTTGCTGCCGGAGTGGGAATTTCTTTTGCTTTCCTGACTGCTGGTTTGGCAATTTGTGGTTTTATGGTTGGAAGTGTCATTGGAACGGTCAGGACCGGGACGGGAGTGGTCGTCACTTTTGAGGGCGCGATGATTTCTACTGATTGTTCTCCTGGCAACGCGGTTGGGGCTGCACCGGGCCGAATTTCTGTTTCACGCAGTTTGCCTTGAGTTGTTGGAGTTTTGAATTCCTGCACAGGTCCCGCAGCAAATTCCTGTGTGCGGGATTCTGTGAACGAGGAATTCCGGCTCCGAGCCTCGATAGTCACTCCCGGATTTGGCTTTGTGGTTGGAACGACGACCTGCAATTCCAGTGTTTTGTTTATCCATTGGGCATGACCTGACGTGATCGGATAAAGAAGATTTTCCTTGTTGCAGTATCCTGTTCCGGAACTTGCGCTGGCAACAAGAAAAATTTCTTGTCCATATTGAGCAAACAATGGTGCACCTGCATCTCCACTGCAGACATCTGGCTCCGTGGGAATTGAAAGGTTGAGAACGCCCACCGGATGACTGGAGGGTTGACCAGCAATTCCGGTTGGAAAGTCGATGCTCAGGAGTTCCGCTGATCGTTGGAGCAAGTAAATCGGGAAAGTAGTCAGTGGTTCGTGACCAAGCAGACTGTCGACGAGTGCATCCAAGGGCTGGGATTTCTCTTCCTTCTTGACCTGCACAAACTGCGTTGTGAACAACTTTGGATCATCGTTGAGTGCAGAGATGTCGAGCACACGCGCGGGTTGAATTGCTTCCGGCAGTGCGCACTTGAATTCCAGCAGTGCAACGTCGTTTGCCGCCTGTTCCAGTGTTTGTACAGCATCGGTTGCGGTAAAACCGGGATGGGTTGTGACATCTGCAACGCGATGAGATTTTACAACTTCACCTTTGCCATCGATGATCTCCAAAGAATGTTGCGCGTTGTCGGGGATATGTCGAAAGCAGTGCGCGGCCGTGAGGGCTACGCAGTAGTTCAACGAAGGTTCGGGTGTGTGGATCAAGACAGCGGAGCACGTTGAGTTGAATTGACTGCCATCCCGCGTGTAATTCGTTTTGAGGCGCATCACTCCTTTGGACATAATCCGACGATCGGCCGTGTTGGCCGGTGCAGAAGCCAACGAGCTGTCCGCTTCGGTCGACTTCTTGCAACCAAAGCAGAGGAGTGTCGCGGCAATGAGTCCAAACCAAAATTTCATCAACCTTGAATCCTTGGAAAATTCCATCTCTCCATAGGTTTCTTCGGTTGGATTTTGTCCTATATTAGAATGAGTCCAGGCTGGATTTTCAAGTACCCTGAATAATTGGTAAAAAAATGTGTAGTGTTGTAACTCTGACATCAGGACCAGGCGATTTTCGGCGTGTTTTTGCCGACCTGACCGATTCGGCCGGTCTGGATTCATTGGGTTTCGACATCCGTGCCCACGGATTCATGAAAAACGAATTGTCACCGGTTTTGTTTCTCAATGCTGAAGGCAGGTTGAGCCTGGAGCAAAAATATTTTTCGCTTTGTCCGTCGTGGTCCAAACAATGGCCGTTCCAGTTTGAAACCTACAATGCAAGATTGTCGCGGCCCAAAAGAATCAGGGACCCTCGCTCGGGGAAATGGCTGGCAGCAACCACTCCGGATGGAACTGCGATCGAAGAATATATTTTTTCGGTTCCAAGTTTTCGCGATGCGTTCAACGCAGGTCAAACATGTCTGGTCCCAGTTTCCGGTGCGATTGAATCTTGTTACTTTGGTGAAAGTGCAGGGCACATTGTCCGGTTTTGTCCTGCAAACGACAAATTTATATTCGCCATAGGATTGTGGAACGACTGGGTGGATTCGAGCAGTGGCGAGGTGATTCCAACCTTCACTCTCCTCACGGATGCTCCCGATTCCTTTGTATACAGGCATGGACATGATCGTGGAATTGTGACTCTGAATTCTTCCGACTGGTTTGAATGGCTGGACGGGAGAAAAGCGTCTGGAAGAAAACGACTGGATTTTGTGCGCGAGAGACGTGTGCAACCAGACTGGCGAGTTGAAATCGAAAGAGCACTCAAACCAGGCTGGCAGAAAAAAGCTCCGACGCAGGAGGAAATTTCCGCTATTGAAATATGGCGGCCCGAGGCACGGAATCGCGCCTAGTGGCCGCGCATGTTTGCCTTGATGCTGGCAAAACGGCCGGAATGAAAGTCCGCGAATGCCTGTTCAATTTCCGCGCGGTTGTTCATGACAAACGGACCATATTGGACAATCGGCTCCTGAATAGGACGGCCTGAAACCAGAACAAGCCTGGCACCGTTTTTACCTGCCGCCATGTTCAGGCTGTCGCCTTGTCCCGACAAGCCAAGGCTGTGGGTTGGCAATTCCGTTTCGCCAATTTGAAGTGTTCCTTCAAAAACATAGACGAAGGCGGAATGGTCTTCCGGAATGGACGTGCTCAGCGATGTTCCGGGATCCAGCCGGATGTCGAAATATCGGACCTGGGTGAAGGGGTCCTCGACAACTCCCCTGACTCCGGCAAATTCACCTGCCAGAACCCGCACAAGCACACCGTTTGATTTGACCTCTGGAATCGCTCCGGGAGTGAACTCCTGGTATTCCGGCTGCGACATTTTTTCTTTGGCCGGAAGATTGATCCAGAGTTGGAATCCGCGCATCAGGCCATGGGTCTGCTGGGGCATCTCCGAATGGATGACTCCCGCTGCGGCTTTCATCCACTGCGCACCACCGGCGTGCAAGTCGCCCCGGTTTCCCATGCTGTCGCGATGAAGCATGTGGCCATCCAGCATATAGGTGAATGTGATGAATCCCCGGTGTGGATGATCCGGGAAGCCCGCAATGTACTCATTGGGATTGTCACTTCCGAAGTGATCGAGCATCAGGAAGGGATCGAAGTTTCTCAGCGACTGGGTGCCGATCGTGCGATGCACAGTGACGCCCGCACCTTCCGAAACGGGTTGTGCCTGGACAACTCTGGCAATGGAACGTGGATTCAAGTGGAGTCTCCTTGGCTCTGGTGTAGACTATGGACGGTCTTCCAACCGTTCGGGGAGTCTGCTTGGAAAAAGTACTTTACTGGTTTCGCAGCGATCTGCGCCTCAATGACAATTCAGTGTTGAAGGACGCACTCGCCTGCAACCAGAGCTTATCATTTTTGTTCGTGCATGATCCACGTGCGCGGCATACCAGTTTGGCGGGAATCCCGCGGACAGGCTGGCACAGGCGTCGATTTCTGAAACAATCCCTCGAAGATTTGAGGAGACAGCTCAAGGAACTTGGATTTGAATTGCTTGAAATCTGGGGCGAACCCGAAGAGGTTATTCCGGAATTGATGGAGTTCAACGATGTTGGTCTTCTCTATTTTTCCCGTGAATCCGCCCCGGAAGAGATAAGAATTGAATCTCTGCTCAGAAACAATTTGGCGCAAAAATCACGCAGTACAGTGGAAGGATGGACACAGTTTTTGCTTGATCCTGATGAGCTTGGCGTTCTGTCCAAGAAACTCCCGCGTGTGTTCACCGATTTCAGAAAACAGATTGAATCCCGTGGATTGGAGAATCTGGTTTTAGCGCCGCACACGCTCCACCGCGAGCTCGTCAAGGCTCGTCCTTTCGCGTTGAAGTGGGCAAACCAGACATCCTTCAAAAATATCACGGGAGCACTGCGCTCATCCGTTCAATCGGTGGATGAAAACTGGTGGCATCCGACTCTTGAAGAAGAGCAGCTTTGCCTGACAGCAGCCATCGGAAATATTCCAGATGCAAAGTCCAAAATCATCAAGGGTGGGTCATCTGCTGCAGAGGAGCATCTGGATCATTATCTTTTTTCCACGCGCGCAGCTTTTCGATACTTCGACACACGCAACGGATTGCTTTCCGGGTTCGATTCAACCTTGTTTTCGCCTTGGCTTGCCAACGGGTGTCTTTCGCCACGGAGAATTTTTCACGAACTTAAAAAGGCTGAGTCCATTCATGGGGCGAACAAGAGTACCTATTGGATCGTGTTTGAATTGCTTTGGCGTGATTTTTTCAAGCATCATCTTTTGAATTCAGGAGAAAGGTTTTTCCATCCTGAAGGACTTTCAGGGCGGCAAGAAAAGGAAGTTCCCACAGTGGAGGCCGTCAAGGAAAAACTTGCAGAAGCGTTGTCCTGTCGAAGCGGCCATGTCTTTGCAGATGCCAATATCAGGGAGTTGATTCTGACCGGTTTCATGTCCAACCGGGGGAGACAAAACGTCGCCAGTCACATGATTTATTCAATGGGAATTCCCTGGTGGATGGGTGCTGCGGTTTTTGAGGCTTTGTTGGTAGACTACGACGCGGCCAGCAATTGGGGGAATTGGTCCTACATTGCCGGAGTCAGTTTTGATCCGCGTGGAGGGCGTCAATTCAATCTCGACAAACAGCAAAGGGATTATGATCCCGATGGCGAGTATGTGTCTGCGTGGTCAAACAGGATCTGAAATCTTGACAGCCAACGTCAGTCCCTCTCCAGTTGGCAGAATTGTGGCACGCCAGCAGGGACTGTTGGCAACGCTGGAATTGAACTGGTCCACGGACTCTGCGTCCTTGCGTTGAGATTCGGTGTCAAATTTGTCCTGGAGCACCAAACCCCAGGCAAAAGTGTTGTCTGCAATCAGGGTTCCGCCGACACGGAGATTCTTGCCAGCCCAGGCCAGATAGTGCGGATAATTGGACTTGTCTGCATCGATAAATACGACATCGAAGGGGGCCAGATGCTCGACCTTGGAAAGGTTTGCAAGTGCATCTCCTTGATGAATTGTTGCTTTGTGTGAAACCCCATTGCGCGCAAATGTTTCGGCAGTGACACGGCAGTTTTTTTCGAAAAGCTCGAAGCAATGGAGTTGCCCATCCTCAGGCAGCGCACGGGCAATGCAAAGTCCCGAATAGCCTGCAAGTGAACCGATCTCGACCACCTTTCTTGCTCCCATCGATCTGATGAGAACTTCCAGATGGAGTCCGTCCATGCTGCCCACATGGATATTGGGCAATTTTTCTTTTGCTGCCCGTTCGCGGATCTCAGTCAAGCTCCGGTCTTCGGGATTGAAGCGATTGAAGGCATATTCTGCGAGGAGTGGATTGGTGCAGGCAAATGACTTGATCGGTGGTGACACGCAGACCTCCAGGACCATGACAATTATGAAAGAGTCCAAACGGCAATTTGACTCACGCTTTGTCTTTCGTCCAGTATCCGGGTCGTTCGAACAGCAACTCTTCAAAATTTTATCGTTGGATGAATGACTGTTGATTTAACCAAGGAGGAAGTTTGATGTCGGTGAGAAGCTTTTCATCAATGTCTGCGATTGCCGTTGTTGCAGCAGCCGGATTTTGTCAGCAGGCTTTTGCGGAGTGCAAGGACCTGGTTCTGCGCATGCAGGACACCAGCGGCAAGACCGCAGGTCGCGAAATCACAATGTTCTTGAATTGTCATGAAGGTTCATATCTGATTCCCTCTTCTTCCACGATCAATGTTTTTGAATGGAAGGGCGGTCGCTTGTGCCATGGACATCGTGTCTGCGGAAACGCCAAGTACTGGAATGGTCATTTTGGAGTTGGAGGGGTCTGGGCCTGGGGCAATTCCCTGACGGATTTCAGTTCAAACACACGGGTTGTGAATCATTTCAAGAAACTTGCCGATGGCTCACCAGGCGGGCGGGGAGGAGATGCCACGAGTGTTGCCAATTCGTCGCCAAGCAACAAACAGATTTGTGTGAATTCATCTGATCAGGACGTCAAGGTGTTCCGGCTGTCGTCCATCGACAGTCGCAACAGCAATGGAGCGGTTTCGGCTGATGGCACTGCCACCGGCAATGGTGGTCCTGCAGGCGTGTTTCAACTCGCAAACGCGACGAATGATCAGGATGCCTTGTGCGTTGACAAAGTGCAGGTGAATGCCATCTGGAATAATCGCAATATCCGCATCAACAGCGGTGATTACCCAAGCGTTGCCTCTGCTGTGGGTGGTGAGCTTGGAGACGGCGTCCGTGATCAGATGGAAGACGAGCTTCGCAAAGATGGAAGATGGATGTGCTTCCAAAAAAGCGACATCAACCAATCCTTGAATGGTCGAGCCAATGGTGGACAAGGCCCGGTTGCAAACGGTGGCGCTGCCATCGGTGGATACAATTATTCGCCCATCACCGATATCTTCACGGCCGGAAACCTGCAGACAACGCAGACCTGTGCGCAGGACGTTGCTTCCCAGATTTCTGCGCCTGCAACAGCAATTGCCGTGGGTGGACAAGGTGGCAACGGATACTCGCCGGTCTTTGGTAAAAAGAGCGGAACAAGTTCAACCACGGGAAGTATCGATACAGACTACAATGACCATGCCCTGCAGGTCGATTTTGCACTCGATTTTGGACAAATCGAACGCTATTGCACGCCGATTCGTGAAGAAAGCTGTTTTTGAAACGACGGGTCCCAATTGTTGAGGCGTTGAGCCTCGACAATTGCGCTTGAGTTCAATTCAGCGACGCGGCGATGTGGTTGCCAACGTGGGCGCCGCTCAGGAGCGCCCCCTCCACACCGCCGCCGTGGCACGCATCACCAACGTAATAAAGACCACAAGCATCGTCGATCAACGCAGGCGTGTTGAGTGCTGCGCTCACCTGGCTGTAGCGCCAGCGATGAACGGTTGCGTGCACGACTTGTAGATGTGATGAGGAGGACAAGCGCAATGCTTCCTCCAGCATGGCATTTTGAACCATGCTGCTTTCTGATTCGAGATGTTTCAAGCTCCATTCAGCTGATGCTTGTGCGACCCATGAGGCGATTCCTTTCGGCACAATTCGGCCTGGTTTTGTATTCTGCAGGACCAGCGATGAGATGATTGAACCGGAAGCGGGATGATTTTGGAAGGTGTCTGTTTTGGTGCTGAACATCAGAGCCCAGCAGGGGACGTATTGGATCGCATTCAAATCAGACAGCCAACTGCATTTGTTGGTGTTCAGAATTTTGAGGGCTTGAGGGGCAGGGGCACTGACAATCACCTTGTCGAAGGGACCAAAGATTTCTGTTTTTTCGATGTCGGACTTGATTTTTGTTTGCACGAACCAGGAACCGTCTTGCCTTTCCAGGGATTGCACTTCAACTCCAAATTGAATTGCCGTGGTGCCAAACAAATCTTTCACCAGGCGAGGCATGTCCGGACAAGATGTGAACCCTTGCTCAGTGGATTCGATGATGTTGCGTTTCTGCAGACCCAGGCAGATTGGGTTTTGGTCGATGGATGTCAACTTGAAAAAAGGAGCACCGTGGTCGTAGCGCAGTTCAATGGCCCCGGGTTCCAGGGTTACCCTTCGTGTTGCAAGTCGGCCTCCCGCTCCCCGGGCCTTCTCGAAAACCGAAAAGTCGGCCCCGCGCGAACGCAGGACCGAGACGCAGGCTGCGCCTGCTGCACCAGCACCTATGAGGGCAATCTTCATTTCACGTCCTCCTGCGGCCATTGTCGGACCAGGAGGCGTATTTGTCACGTTGAGGTCAATCAGCCAAGCAATCTCAATGCGAGTTGCGGAGTTTGATTTGCCTGAGACAGCACGGCAACTCCGGACTGCTTGAGGATATTTGTCTGGGTGAGTCTGGCGCTTTCGTCTGCAAAGTCCGTGTCGCGAATGCGGCTGTTCGCTGCATTTGCATTTTCGGCCTGGACGGACAGGTTCGACATCGCCGAGTTCAACCGGTTCTGCAAGGCGCCAAGGGTTGAGCGGTAACCCGAAACCTTGGTGATGGCCTGATCGAGCCTGTCGATCGATTCCTGGGCGGAAGCCTTGTTGCTCACGTGAGCGCCTTCTTCTGCAGCCGCACCAAGATTGAGTCCGTTTTCACCAACGGTCGAGTTGATGTCCTGGAGATCAATCCGCAACACGTTGATGGGAGCTGCTTGATCCTTGGAGTCCAAGCTTGAGAAATAATTCTTGCCAATCTGGATTTCCAGCGGATACGCGTTGCTGCGTGCCTTGAGATTTTCGTCGGCACCATCGAGATCACCGCCAATCAGCAGCGTGCCGTTGTATTCCGTGGACTGCGAGATACGCGTGATTTCATTTTTGAGCTGTGAGAATTCCTTGTTGAGGAATCCGCGTTCGGTGTCGCCAACAGTGTCGGACGAACCCTGGACTGCAAGTTCACGGAGTCGGCTGAGAATGTTTCCCACTTCATTCAAACCACCTTCTGCAGTTTGAATGAGCGACACACCGTCACTGGCGTTTCTGCGTGCCATGTTGATTCCGCGGATGTCGGCTTTCAATTTTTCTGAAATCGCGAGACCGGCAGAGTCATCTGCTGCCTTGTTGATTCTGAAGCCGGACGCAAGCTTTTCCATGCTTGCACTGTTGGCATCCGAAGTCGCGTTCAGATTTCTCTGAGCCGTGAGTGATTGAACATTGCTGGCGATGCGCAAACCCATGAGCGATTCCTCCATGAATCCTTAAATGAACATTTGCCCTCAAGCCCACAGCCGGCAGTCCCATCCACCGAGTGCTGCAGAACTTTCACCGTACTGTTCGGGGTTCACGCGGCAGTCTTTAGCCAGGTCGACAGAGATTTTTTTCAAATTGCTGAAATAATGGGAGTAAAAAATTTTTCAGGGAGGAAAATTATTCCTCGAAATCCTTGTCCTGCATGATAAAAATCACCAATAAATAATTTACGGATTGGTAAATAATTAAAAATAAATTTGGAATTTTCAGGGTTTGCAGATCCGGTTTTTTGCGGTTGTGAATTCATCAACCAATGTGGATATCAACGTCTGGCAGGTTGGAATTGATTTGACGTTGGAAACGATTTGCCCAATCTCGAGTTCACCGTCACGTACGTCACCTTCCAGCATGCCCGCTTTCGCCCTGCCTTTGCCGAGGATTTGCGTTAGTTTTTCCGCATCGGCGCATTGTTCTTCAGCGACTTTGATTCTGTCGCTGAAATCATTGTGGAGCAATCGAACCGGAACCAGTTTCTTCATGCGTAGAAAAGTGGAGTTGTTTCCTGCAGCAATCATCGCCTGCTTGAAGTCCGGATGCGCCGAACTTTCCTGGGTTGCCGCAAACAAGGTACCAATCTGAACGGCATCCGCGCCCATGGCCAATGCTGCAGCAATGGCAGAGCCTGACCCGATACCGCCAGCGACGATGAGGGGAATATTCAATTTTCCTTGAAGTTGTTGCAGAAGCACAAGTGTGGTGAGTTCGTCACGACCATTGTGGCCACCCGCCTCAAAACCTTCAACGACCACAGCATCGACGCCGGCATCCTGGCACTTCAAAGCAAGTTCCGGGGTACTGGCAACGTGAACCACAGTTGCCCCTTGGGATTTCAGCCAGGGAGTGTGGGTTTTGGGTGATCCTGCGCTTGTAAAGAAAATCTTCACATCCTCTTCGAGCGCGGTTTGAAGCTGGGCTTGTGTGTCTTTATAAAGGAGCGGCACGTTGATGCCGAACTTCCGCGATGTGAGTGACTTGGCTTTGCGGATGTGGTGCTGAAGCAAATCGGGTTTCATTGAACCCGCTCCAATCAGGCCCAAGGCACCGGCGTTTGCGACAGCCGCCGCAAGTTTTCCACCGCTGACCCAAACCATTCCACCTTGAACGATGGGATGTTCAGTTTCAAAAAGTTCGAAAAATCTGGTTTTTGGCCAAACGTTCGAGAGGGTCATGGGCGGTTTTTTCCTTTTTCCTTCTCTTTTTCCTGTTTCTCGACTGCGCGTCTTTCCACTTCCTGCTGCAGGGGGCTTTGGGGTGTGTCGAGGAGGGGCGAGGGAGCCACCTTGACTCCGCATGCCGACAGCAAACCAAGACTGAAGCCAGCGATGAAAGAGCGGGAGCGATTCTCAATCATGGGTCATTTGTCTTTCTTTTTTTCTGATCTGGTTTGCAGATAATCCTGGATTCTGTCCTTGTGAACAGACTCAAGCCAATATTGCCCGAATAGATTTTTATCAAATTCCTCGAGTTTGTCAGCCTGAAGGTTGGGGCGATCGACAATGAGTGCTCTTTTGAGCGGATCAGGACAACGTGACAAGCGCTCAACGAAACTTTCGAGCCAGCGATTGCAAGCGTCATCCGGTGATGAGGCATTTTCAAAACGCCCATCTATCAATTGTCGGTTGATCAAGTCTTCAAGTCCCAGGCTTTCCTGGGATGCCATGGCAATGCCTCTGCGTCGCTCGTTCGTGAATATTCCTTTTCGGGAAAGATCGGTCATCATTCCCCAGCCCGCCGGAACCCCCCAATGGGTTTGTGCAAATTGGATTTGAACCTTGTCGGAAAGTGAAAACCGCAGGTCGGTGGCCAAGGCAATTTCAGCACCACCTCCTGCAGCAATTCCGTTGAGCAGCGCGACTGTGACAAAGGGTGCGGTGCGCAACATTTCGGTGAAAATTCGCATCTGGTTGGTGAATCTTTCGCCTTCCGGGGGTGTCATGGAAGCCAGTTCGTAAAGATTCCCTCCGGACAAAAAAACTCCCTCACAATGTGAGCGCAATGCAAGAACGGCAGGAGTTTTTCCATCGAGACAATCGAGTACCGGGTGATGGCTGGATTTTCCGGTGATGGCATTGCCGAACTCGGAAAGGGACTCGGCGATTCCAGACGAAATTGCGTTTCGTGTTTTCTCAAGATGAAAATTCAGCGTGACAACCGTTTTTTCATTATTGAAGCTGAGCCAAAGTTGTTCCGGGATCAGGTTCACTCTGTCGTTTGAAGTCATGTTGTTCCTCAATTGAATAAACCAGCGCGAATCAGGTGTTCCAGAAGACTGTCTGGCTGCATTTCCGTTACGCAGGTCGAAAGGAAAGCATCAACTGTTCGCGTCTCCGGAATCGCCCCGAGGCATCCGTA
>JBMSQQ010000036.1:0-31564 GCA_049423385.1 Silvanigrellaceae bacterium
AAATATAAAAGATGCAGAAGCAAACATACAAAAAGCAGAAGCAGCAAAAGCAGCCCAGCCAGGAGTGCAGGACCCATGAACGAAGAAGTGTCGTGCCGGACTGAAGCCGAGAGGGCGACATCGCCACAACCCCAGCGTTTTGTTTTGTTGACCTTTGTTACAGGCGCCTCCGATGATACGACCACGCCGCTCATCAGTTCTGCAACAGCTGAAAACTGACCTGCCGCGTCGTACTGGGCAAAACCATATTTCACAAACGCATCTTGAATGACCTTTTGCAAAGCCGTTTCGTCGTCGCCGTTGGATCTTGCATATCGTTTGGCGCTTTCGAGCAGCGATACGATGCCTTCATAAAGACCCGCATCGCTCTTCAGAAGATCGATGCTGTCCCAAACAATCTTGTCGAATTTGTTTGTGGTGTTGCTCGCATTCATTCCCATTTGGGTTCGAATGGTCCAAAGGATTCCCGACCAAAATTCTCCGACAATGTGGGGTGTGGGAAGATAATCCATGACTGAATAATAGCCGCCACCTGTTTTTGGCTTGAAGTTCTTGAACGTTGTTCCGTCGGTGATGTTGGCTTGACGGAGTGCGAGGTATCCAGGACGGCTGTATTCGGCAAGTCGATTGTTGCCGGAAATTGCGTATGTGAAATAGTCGGCGAGTCCCTCGTGCATTGCAACACTTTGGGATTTGGCGTTGGACAACCCACGAAACACGATGTGATGTCCGAATTCATGCATAATCACATCCATGTCTTTGCCCAAATCCCTGAGCCCCGAACAATTGCTTCGGCAGTTGGGATCGTAGCTTCCATAGCCGATCAAAATCTCTGGTCCACCCCCGCCGGTGTAGCCTGACCAAAGGTATTGTGCGTTGTCGGCTGTGGTGTCTTCGCCCGTGGTTGGATTGGTCGTTGCCGTTTGCGTTCTTGTCCGAACAAAAATGTTCAGCCGTTTTTCGCCGCCGCCGTTCGAACCACTGGGCTGAAGTCCAAAATTTGCACGCGTGCCGGGCCACTTTGTGTCATCCCAGCTCGTGCGCAGGCTGTTGGTGTCGATCGCCTTGAACCAGTCCATTGCTTTTGTAATTGCAGCATATGAAATGAGTTCATCGTAGGTTTCGTTGTCATACCCAACCGACGAAAAGTTGCCCTGGGTTACAGCGTGACTTTTGAGCTCGCAATCGCTGTTCATGCGGGCAACTTGATGGCAATTCAAAACGTCGAAGAGTGGATGCGACAGCTTGCTTCCATCTCCAACCAGACCAGGAAGTGTGACGCCGCTTCTGATCGCCGAGTCACCACCCGCTGCTCTTTTGTTTTCAACGTAAAGAAGCGCCTGTCCATCGACTGCATGCATTGCCAGGGGGCGCTGCCAGATGATGTCACCCGTGTCGGCATTGACGGCCGCCTCGATGGGAAGACGAGGGCCTCGACCCTGTTCGGGGGATTCAGCCGACACTGTGAAAAGGTAGACAGGGAGCAACGAATCACGCGATTGAGCAAGGTAAACTTTTGTCGGTGAGTGGAATCGCCAGTCAACAAATCCGAGTGCCTGCGATGCTTTCATTCTCGCCTGATGGGGCGACAGGGAAAAAGGAATGACGCGCAACGATTCGCCAGCGGACTTCATCATCCAGCCAGGAACCGACCCACTCATGAACGTCGTGGTGTTGGAAGAATGGTCATGAATGGATTTGATGCGGGCGCCGTGAATCGGAATGTCCTCGAAACTCAGCTGAACCTCGTGGAGAAGTTCTGATTGCGAGGCGTCCAGTGAAAGTGGTTTGGCTTTTCCAACGGATGACCAGGCAAGTCCGGCAGGCAGTCTGCCAAACAGAGTCCGATAAGAATTTTCTTCATTGTCGGCAACCAGTCCCAGATTTTCCGAAAGTTCACCCGCGATTTCAGGAAAGTTCCCCAGGGACGATGAAAAATTGAATTCCGACAAAGCCCTGTTTCCATCCGGCGACGCGGAATTGCCGTCGGAATAACGCAAAAAGTCGGAAGCGAACGGGATGAAATCTGTGGTCGTTTTGATTTCACTTTCGTTGCGGTTGGTTGAAAAGCCTTCATCGGTTCCGGACCGATTTCTGGAGGACAACTCCGGCTGGCCATCCCCGCACGCCGAAAGAACCGGAAATATCGCAAAGAAAAACGCCATGTTGACGAATGGACGGATTGTAGGCCGACTATTCGAATTGATTTTTGGCATCTTCAAGGCTCACCCCACAGCTTTTGAGGTGTATCGGCGAAAGTGCAGCAGGACTTGATGTGCAAGAATTTCCGGGGGAAATTCTTTTGAAACTCAATTTTTATACGGGCTGCCGATAACCCTCCGGATGAGTATTTGCAGATCGCGCTGGAGGGCGGTTTGAAGGAACGTATTCTGGACAACACCTATCGACTCCTGGAAGAAATCGGCCGAGGTGGCTTTGGTGCCGTCTTCAAGGCTGTGCGTATTGGTGCGGAAGGCAGTGGTCCGGTTGCGATCAAGTTTTTGAGCAGAGGCAATCTTCCTTCACTCCAGGAGCAAATCCGCTTTCAGCGTGAAGCGACCCTGATGAGTCAACTTCTCCATCCGGGGACGGTGACGGTCTATGAACTTGGAGAACACGAGGGACAGGCCTACATCGTCATGGAGTACGTCGATGGTCAGAATTTGCGTGAATACGTCAAAAAGCGCGGAGGGCGGCTTCCACTCGCCGATATTCTGGAAATTCTGATTCAATCAGCCGAGGCACTGGAATATGTGCACGGTCACAACATCGTGCATCGGGACATCAAGCCGCAAAACGTTCTGGTCGCTGTCGCCAAAGAAGGGTCGGAGTCGAAAATTCAAGTCAAGATCGTGGATTTTGGCGTGGCCCGGCTCAGCGATACGGGCAAGCAGGGGAGCGAACAGAATCGCGCTCGCGCAGAAATTGTAGGTACGTTCAACTACATGGCACCCGAGTCAACCGGCATGGTGAATTGGGGTATCGATGCTCGGGCAGACATCTATAGCCTCGGGATTGTTGCATATGAATTGGTGACAGGTCGAACGCCATTTCAGGAATTCAAAAACAACGAACTCCTGCTTGCGCACATCGAAAAAGCTCCACCACCGTTCTCGCAATTCGATGGTCCCCGATATCATGAACTTCTTGAACGCATTGTGCTCAAGTGCATCGAGAAGCGGCCTGACGAACGCTATCAAAGCATGTTTGGACTTTTGAGCGATCTCAAACGGCTGATGAATGACGTTCGGGTTCACGGAATGGTTGTTGATGCATTCGAGATTGCAACCAAGGATGTTGCGCTCAGCCGCATATTCAACAAAATTTTTGTGGGTCGGGGAGAGTTGGTTGACCAGGTTGTCAAGAACATCAACTTTCGCAACCGAAGGTCACGCGTCACCTGGGGAATGATTCGTTCCACGGTTGGTCTTGGCAGAACACGCTGCCTTGCAGAGGTTCGTCGCCAACTCGATGATCAGAAAGTTCCCTATCTCCACGTTCGATTCACGGAGTCGGAGCAGAGGCTGTCGTTGCGCGCACTGAGTTTGGCGGTCAATGAACAGCTTCAGGCCCTCGAGATTCGAACACCTCATGTCTTTCAGGCACTGATGCAGGACATGGCAAGAATCGCCGGTTCGGGAGCCACGGATGTGGCGCGTTTGATTCCAGCCCTGCGACCGCATTTGATGAAGAGCACCCAGGTCTCCACCAACACAACAAATGATTCTATTTTGTTGCGGGAAGAAGGGACTCACGAAAACGATGAGAAACAGGAGGATCTGCTTTCCTCGGCCTCGGAGATGCTCGAAAAGCAACAGAACCTGAAGAGAAAAATGCCGCAGGTGCGAGCTCCAATTCAGCAGGTTTTTCTTGAACTGCTTGCCAAAATCGCCGAGCAGACCGGATATCTTGTCTTTCTCCTGGACGACGTTCATCTTGCCGACCCTGCTTCGATTGGGCTTTTTCAGTTCATCACCGAAAAAGTGAACGACCAGGCAAATTTTGCATTCGTGATGACCATACGCGAAGGAAGTTCACGACAGAATTTCGTTCTGGACAATTTTCTCATTCGTCTCTCGAATCTTCGTCGCAGGTTTCAAGTTTGGGATCTCGAGCCGCTCAGTCAATATGATTTCCAACAGTTTCTCCAGGCGGTTGGCCTGCCACGACCAACCCCAAAATTTGTGGAATTCGTGACGGCAAAATGCGAAGGATCTCCGCTGCTCCTGCACGCGCTGCTGAAGCAGATGGTCGAAAGCGAGGCTCTGGTTGCCGAGAGAAGAAACTTCAATCCATGGGAACCTGTCTTTCGGGTCGACTGGAGCAAGTTGTCGCAAATTGTCGTCGATTACAGGAACGTTGAAGCCTTGCTGGCTTCCATGGACCGGCTCGACAAGCGCGACCAAAGATTGACCAACATTGCCGCCGTGTCACACGAGGCATGCGAATTTGAATACTTCAGAATCGACCAGGACTTCACCTCTGTGGAACTCGAAACCAGACTTTTGAGTCTTGTGAGGCGTGGTGTTTTTGAAATCCTCGGCGATGAAAATTTGCCCGTGCAGAGACGTTCTTTTGTGTTCAGTCACGAAAAATTGCGAACAGCAGTTTTGTCGGGAATGGAATTGCAGACTCGACGACAAATTCATCTGGCTTTGGCCAATCGCATCATTTTGCTTTACCCAAAACCTCGCAGGGAACATATTCTTTCGCTTGCCAAGCACTTTGAAGGCGCCGGAACTCTTGCAGATGCCGAGCGCAGTTCTGCAATTTTTCTAAAGGCAGCTCGTCTACATGCAAGAGGTTTTGAACATTCTCTTGCAAAGTATTATGCAGAGCGCGCCATGTCGCGCGCGAGTTCAATTGGCAATCAGCAGGAGCGCCTGATTCGCCTGCGCGAGGCTTTTGAAACCGAATACATGATTCATATTGCACAAAATGAACTTGTTGCTGCCAGTGATGTCTGCCAGCAGTTGGTTGCATTGACGTTTGAACCACAACGAAAGGAAACCCTCCAGCTGCACTGGGGGCAATTGCTGCTTGGTCTTGGGCGGCATACGATGGCTTATGGCCAGGTCGTTGATGCTATAGACCGCAAACTGACAATGCCGTTCTCAAAATTTCATCAGTTCATCACCAGTGCTTGGCAATTCCTGATTGACCTTGGCTTTTTCAATTTTGGATACAAGCTTCTGCAGATGCAATTTTTGCGCGAACAACAGCCTCCCGACAATCAAACCCAGGGGTTGATGTTGATGACTCTCGCCCAGGCGCATGGAGCCGAATCGAGGTCTTTGGGGCTTGTCGCAGCTGCCATGCGTCTTGAATTGCATCGACGCGGTCCAACCCGCCCGCTGGCCGTTTTCAACATGATGATTGCTGCTCACATGCTTCGAGCGGGACGAATCGACAGGGCTTTTGAAATTGCCGAGTCACTGGAACGTGCCATGGAATCCAACGGACGGGTGGATATTGCCCGGTGGGTTCGTGCGCTGAGAGCTGTCTGGCTTGATTATCCGATGGGACGGATTGAAAGGCTTGCCAGGGTTCTGGATGAAAGGAAGGACGGTCAACTTCCGAGTCTTGGGGTACTGAACACGGAAAGTCATGCCTTGCGATCATGGATTCGCTCCACCTCTCCGAGAATTTGGCGGCGCAATCGCACTGAGGCACAGGCCAACCACGAGAACAAGGCAAAAAATTGGTTCGAAAAAGGCAAGCACACAAGCTCTGGATATGTTGCCGACCGGGTCAACAAGGCCCGCAAACTCGAATTGATGAAAGACAAGCAGCCGCAATTCGCCATCCAAAACGGAGTCTCGGAAGTCACCAACGCAACCAAGAGCATGGATGAGAGCAATCCAGAGCAGGCAGCCCAGGCAAAGCAAGTCAGACGCTTGCGTGAAGCAGGCGAGAACGGTCAATTTGTCGGATTGGCATTGTTCTCTGATTCGCTCAGATATTGTCTGTCTGATCGACTTGATCCATTGCGGCGGGCGGTTGACCAGTTTTCCCGCCAGCGTCCGGGCGCAATCGAAGGCGAAATTTTCAAGCTATTTTCGATTGCCATTCAGGATCTCGCTCATGGCCAGTACAGAGAGTCTCTCGACGCATACGTCAATGCACTGCGCTTGATCACCCGCAAGGAAAAATCGGAAATATCACTGCCGGTGAGCGATGCCATGCGAATGGCTGTGTTGATGATGCCGATGCTTGCATTTTCTCTCGGTGCAAGAGGGTGGCCGTGGGGTGCCTCCTTCCATCGTCTTCTGTCGAGAATTGATGTGCAGCTGACCGAGGCCGAGGGCAAAAGCAATCCACGCAGAACACCAGTGACTCCCTTGTTCAGGGGAGTGATGTGTCACATGGGCGGAGAAGGTCAGAAGGCGCTCAAGCTGATTGGTGAAGCGATGGACATGGCCAAGTCCAATCAAAATGATCTTGTCGCAATTTTTGCAGAGCAGGCGCTTGGACTCGCCTGCAGTGTTTTCGACCAGGTCAGATCGATGGACTATTTTGCCGGCTGTTATCGAAATGCACACGACCTCGGCTGGAAGATGATGGAGCGGCAGTTGCTGTCTCTCTGTCGCAGGTTGAACCTTCCGCTTCAACATCAATTCCCCGAATTGTTGGCCGAATCCGAAAAAATAAATTTCCGCAGGCGCACGTCTGGAATCGCATTGTCACATATCATGGAAAGTTGGCTGGTGATGAGCCGTGAACCACAAACGGTCAGTCATTACATTTCCCAGTCACCCAGAATTGCTGCACGTGTGTTGTCTTCACCTTTGGGAATGCTGTTCAAGAGGTATCCCGAGGAACGAGGAGTGATTAAGCCTTTCATGCAATGGGTCGATGACGGAAATCTCTTTCTGCAAAACCTGTCCGACGATCCCATTGGTCCGAAGCATCTGGAAGCCGAGCTTGTTAGAAATTTGCCTCGCTTTCATGATGAGTCGATTCGCCTTGTTCCCAAGGAACAAACAAACAGTTATCAAGCAGCGCCTGTTTGGCCGCCAAATTCAATGGCCACCCCATCCGAGTTTGGCGATCTCATCGAAGCTGGAACTACAAACACCAACACCAGACTCAATGAAACAGTGGTTGATTCAAACAGAACCCAACGGGTGATGAGCGAATCCGAAAGATTTCAGGCAGACACTCCATATTCCGTTTACGTTGCCATCAAGCATCAAGATGAATTTTTCGGGTGGATGGCATTGAGCCGGGTTTCATTGGCCCAGTTTTCATCAAAAGATTCTGAATTCGACCTTTTGCTTCTCGCTCGCCATATTGCGTTCAACTTTTTGTGCGAGAGCCGCATGGTTGAATTGGCGAAGAGTTCCGGCAGTGTTGGACCTGCTCTGCACGTGGTCATTCCGCGCGACCTCGAACTTCCCGAGGGTATCACCGAGGAACGGGTGGGGCGAATCCAATACTCGGATGAACGTGGTCAGGGGCTTTTTTCTCTCGGAGCGGATCGGGTTCTTCTTTTGCAATGGAGTTTCGAGACAGGGCAGGCCAGTGGTCAGCTTGAAATTGGTGGTCTCTTCCGCCATTATACGTCTCTTTTTGTAGAATCTGTCCGCGATATTCCAGAATCGATCTCGCTTGAAAAGTTTGCCAACAAATTCTCGTCCGATGTTGGTGGCATTCTCGAAAGAACTGCCCTCGGGCAGAGGTATGAGCGCATCTCGGTCAATGCAATCTTGATTGACCTCAATTCCAACGAAGCACAAGAGTGCATGTTTGGCGCCGAACAATTCACATTTGCAGGCAATTCAAGGGTGGAGCGTGAACTCCTGCTTGAACTCAACGGTGTTTTGCGGCTCGACCGACTTGTGTATCGCGAACGCAGGCGAATATGCACAAACAACAAATTTGGCTGGCTCTTGAGCCATGACATGAGGTTCCGTGAAGTTGTGCCTCAATTCACCGAAAATGGATTCATCGAGGAATTCCTGAACTTGAAGCGGGGGCGTGGAATGACACTTTCTCGCCTGTTGTCGGAAAAACGGATGCCCGAAGAATTCACCGCACTCGCAGTCATTTCCGACGGAACCTATTCTGACAAGAAAAATGCGGCATAATCCTCACGGACGAAGATCGATTTTCTTGAGTCTCGCAAAAGTCAGGCCAAGCGCGACCAAAATACAAGAAAATGCCCACAGAATCGCCTGCGTGAACTGAATCGCTGAAGGAATAATCCATTCGCCGCGTGCACTTTGAATCACGAGAAGGTTTGGGTTCCAGATTCTCAACAATGTCAGCAGAAAACTATTTGTCTGGTTGAGGTCACCGTTCTGGCTGACTGAAATTCCAGAACTGACAAGTGAATCCAGAGAAGAAGTGAGGTGACCAAATGAGTAGAGGGTGATTGTCGCCAGGATTGCATAAAGCGGCCTGACAAGACTTCCCAGAAGACCGGCCAGTGCAAGTGCCGAAATAGACTTCAACCATGCAAAGAGGAGCATGAGCGATTGAATCTGTAAATTTGTGGCGTAACTTGTTTCTGAGATTCCAGGCAGAGCAAAGGCTTTCAGGGAAAAAAGGGCCACTGCAAGAACAAGCAGCACAACCGAATACGCAAGCAGTCGAGCCATATAAACACTTTGTCTTGAGGCACCGGCAGGAATATAAAGTTCTGCAATGCCGCGCGATGAGAAATCATTCGAGCAAATCGATGAGCCGGAAAGCAATCCAACAAAGAGCAACAACTGATCGGCTGCAAAATATGAAACAACATCAATGACCCTGCCTTCGTGGCTGAGCGCAACACCGCTGAGCAATGCCATCAACAACAGCAAAACGCATCCCGAAATCGAGCTGGTCCAGAGCAATTGTCCGCGCAAATTCTCGCGGAGTGTGAGCTTGATGATTCCATTTGTTTTCAGCATGGTCACTCCGGAATGGCGCAGCCTACAGTCCGCTGCAATGTCTGATTTTCGATAATCCATGTTTCCCGCACATGCTTTCGAATCCGGTTGGGTGCATCATGACTTGAAATCAGAAGAAATTGATTTTGTTGACCCAATTGAACAAGGTGTTCGGCAAGTTCCGAACGAGCCCATGGATCCAGTCCTGAAAAAGGCTCGTCGAGAACAAATCCAGAAGGCTTTCCGGCCAGCGCTAGAGTCAACAGGAGCTTCTGCTGTTGTCCTTTTGAAAGCAGTTGCGCTTGTCTGTCCATCAGTGCAGAAATGTTCAAGCTTCCAATCACGGGCTGTTCCAGTTCGTTTTTTTTAAAGTCAGCTACCGAGATTCCCAAAAGCGAAGTGATAATTTCAGACACCTTGGCACGCGCAGGCAGCACAGGAAGTTCCGGTAGATATCCAATACGTCCGCGTGGCAATGTGGATTCTCCAAACCATTGAATACGTCCTCGTGTGGGTTTCATGAGACCCAGCAAGCAGCGGAGGAGTGTGGACTTTCCGACACCATTGCGCCCCGCAAGAAGAATAATTCCAGGTTCGGTTATCTCGATTTTGTTTATGTTCCATAGGACACGATCTTTTTGTCTGACAAAAAGGTCTTGCGACTTCCACTTATAGAAGAGATCACTGGCGATGAGGAAGTTGTCGCTCATGGTCTTGTTCCGTCCTGTTCCTGACCTTTGTTGCAAATGCCTCTTTCAATCAGTCTGTTTTTCGAAAGGGGAAACGCTTTCGTCATCATGAAGCAAATCTTGCCTCGGCTGCGTCCTGGACGCTGGAATGGATCCACTCCCATTTTCAGCAATGCAATTGTTTCTTTCAGCCAACTGACATTTGGATAATGCAATTGAACCCGTTCATAGTCTGACGCGGCTTGCTTGAGATCTCCTTTGAAGATGTGGGTCAGGTAAGCGATGGAAAGAGCGAGGTCGGCCTCGAGCCTGATGTCTTTTGCACCCAGTCTGGCAATTTCGATGGCGCGATTGATGTCGCTCAGTTCAAACGCCATGACGCTTGCCGGAAAGAGGAACAGCTCGCGCATGCCGAGTGTCTGATTGGCGAGGTCCGGAAGAACTGAAAGAGTGTCTTCAAATTTTGCAAGCTGAACCGTTCTTGTATGAATGTCGATGTGTTTTGCATCAAGTGTCGTCCATGTGTTGACCGTCTCTGCCAGTCCCTGGATGGCAACCACCAGCCATGCAAATTCAAGGTGTCCATTTGCAACAACAGCCTGGATGGGGAATTTCTGGAACGGTCCCGCGGTGCGCGGCTGAACGGGTTGATTTCTGCCAATGTTCAATTGAACAAACATAAATGCGACACCCAACAGGATCAGGAGTCTGGGATTGAGCAAATGTGTTTTCACGTTGAGCATCAGATTAAATCCCAAAACCGGGTCAGACTCCAATCATGAATTTCAGCCGATTCAATAGCATCATCAAAAGCTGCACAATGATGAGCAGCAACAAAGGGGCGAAGTCGATATAGGCTCCGCCACTGTAAACCCTCAATTTCGGGAACTTTCGGCTCAACGCGTTTGCGGGGGGATCCGTGAGCGGAAAAACCATGCGTCCAATGATGGATGTTTCATCTGCTCGAGCGAGTCTCAGGATTGCTGCGGCAATCAAAAGAAACGAATACAGTGAGAGCAGGTAGTGGACTGCATCGAATATAAAGCCCAGCAATTGGATCATCGAAAGAGCCTCCCAGACTTGCGCTTTCATTAGCTTACAGCACTCAAGACACAAGAATTGCTGACTTAGTTTTAATTCGTCAACAGCCTGACAGCGTGCTCAAAGTGGGCAAAATTTTTCCGACATCTCAACGAGTGATTGGGATCTTTCCTGGAGCGGAGGCTTTGTGTCGGATTTGAACATACCCGGTCAAGTTCCGGTGGGAAGCAATCTATTTGAAATGATCGAGTTCACCCTGACCCGGCGCCAACCGCAGAGTCCTCTTTTGGACAATGCGGATTTGGATGCGCCAGGAATGTTGTTGGAGGAGCCAACACTTTTTGGTGTCAATGTGGCGAAGGTTCGTGAGGTAATTCGCTTGCCTACGCTCGAGCCTGCTTTGGGACGCAGACCCGAAGTCCTGGGAGTTTTTCAACTCAGGGGTGTTCCGGTTCCGGCGATTCATTTGGCTCGTGCACTTGGTTTCAGCAATGAGCCGGTTTCAAGTGCTGCTCAGATACTCATCACAGAGTTTTCTGGCCGCCTGACTGGCTTCGTGGTTGCATCCGCGAAGCGGATAAGGCGTGTGAGCTGGTCCGAAGTGATTCCGCCGCAAAAGGAATTGTTGGGGGCAATCACCGGCATGATGCTGGATGAGAAAAAGCGATTCGTTTTTATTCTTGATTTTGAAAAAGTGTTGGCCGAGGTGGAAGATTCCCTGAATGATTCAACACCGATGAGAAGTCGGGATGAGATGATTCTTTCATCCGTTCGAAGCCGTGCTCCGGCTGGTCTCGGACGAATTCAAGACAGGCTTCGACCTGTTGTCGTGGTTGTTGATGATTCATCGACGGCGCGCAAGTCCCTTGTGGAAGTGATTACCGGCTTTGATTGCACTGTGCTTGAGTGTGTCGATGGCCAGCAGGCATGGGAAGAGTGCCTCAGGTTGCAGGGCCAGTCCTTGTCATTCATGGTGATATCCGACATTGAAATGCCACGGCTTGATGGTTATTCCTTTGCACGCAAGCTCAAATCTGATCCACGTTTTGCAGGCGTTCCCTTTTTGCTCCATTCCAGCTTGTCTGCCGGAGTGAACCGCGAGAGGGCAATTGCGTCCGGAGCCGACGCATTTATCCCGAAATTCAGCAAAAACGATATCATCACCGCTGTTGAGACCTGTCTCGCTGCAATAATTGACAAGGAGAAAGAAGCATCATGAATCCTGTTGTTTTATTGCTGAAACCTGGCGAGATTCTGTTCAAGGAAGGCGACGCATGCAACGGCGTGTATATCGTGAAACAGGGAGACCTTGAGGTTTTTCGTGAGAAGGACGGCACCTCAATTGTCCTTGCAACTATGCATCCAGGCGACGTGATTGGAACTGCGACTATTTTTTCGCGCGAAAGCAGAACAGCCTGTGCAAGGGCGCACACCGCTGCACAGGTTGTTCACGTCTGTCTGGACACCGTTGAAGGCTCGTTCAAAAATTTACCTATTTGGGTTCAGGCAGTGCTCAAGGATTCGGTGGCGCGGTTGAAGTCATCAAACGATCAGTTGCTCGAGGCCAAGCTTCAGGAACGAAAGCTTCAACAAAAAGCCGGCACCAAATATCATTTTGCATCGCAGTTTTCTGCTTTCCTTGGATTTGCCATTCGTTCGGGTCTTGTGAAGGATGAGGGAATCGAGCTTTTTCCGCTCAAGGGAGTCGTTGAGCGTTGTGAGTCGATTCTGCAAAAAAGATCAGATTATCTGGAGAAAATCCTCGATGCATTCGTGAAGGGATCACTCGTCAAGATTCAGCCGGACAAGAAGTGGGGACGTTCGATCTATTCGCCAAATGCCGCGTTGATGGAGGACTTTGGCAACTTCGTTCTGCAATGTGCAAAAACCGAAGGTGCCGGCTTCGTTCCGACGAAGCATCAGTTGTTGATGTCCTCACTCGTTCGTTTGGCGAAAAAACCCGATTTCAAGGAATACTACACAAAGGCAGAGTTCATTGAGATGTTGAGCAAAGAATCCGGGAAGTCGATCACAAACGAGATTTTGGAAGAATTTGTAAAGTTGCGTCTGGTGGCATCGGCCGCAGGTGCCGACAAATTGTCCTGGTCAGCCGTTCAAATCCAAAAGCGACTCATTTTTGAAAGCACTGTTCGTTTTGTGAAGGACGTGCGTGACGAAGAGTCTGAAAACAAGGCTGCGTGAGCGCAAATTCTTATTGAGGCTCGGCTGAGCCGAAATATTTGGTCCAAAGTTCAGCCAGGCTTCCTGCAGAGTATTGTTCCTGCAATATATCTGGCAGAGGTCTTCTCTGGACACAAACTCCAGAAAGAATCCTTTGCCACGTCTGAATCACTCCTCCACCGTCTTTCGACATGGCTGTCACCAGCAGGTGTGAACGCCAATAGAGTCGTGAGACCATTTTTGGCGAAGCCTGATTGAACGGCAAATCCATTTCAGGTTCATAGGTCTGCAGAGCCTTTCTACCGCTGCGAAAAATGTCTGCCTGACTTTGTGCAGCACTTCTGCCCTCAAAAACCTGCGCGAGTCCTTCACCAATCCAGGACGGCAAGATATCACCACAGAATGCATACATGTATGCATGTGTTGTTTCGTGGCGGGCGAGATTCTCGAGAACTTCATTGGCGAGCAATCCACCCCGTGCAGAGCGTCCAACGGGAATACGAATATATCCATCGAAGACTGCGGCGGCCCACGGGGGGGCATCCGTCATTCCCCTGAAGTCGTTTGTCGGCAAAAGCCAGGCTCGCAATCGGGCGTGCGAAGGAAGCGGACCCAAAATCTGAACCAGTCCCGACTGCACGGATTCTATGGCACGCATCACAGCCTCGGCACTGGAGCGCAATTCAGGCTGTGGGAAGCTCACATCAATTCCTTGTCGGCTCAGCACATCCTGGGTTTTCAGGAAATTTCTTTTTTGCTCCAGTCGCCTTCGTCTCAATTCGATGAATGTGGTCAATTCAGGATCGATTTGCTGTTGTGCTGAAGCAGCCTTTTGAGCAATGGCTTCGCCCATTCGATTGAGCATGTCGTCCGCGCGTTCGATTTCGTCCTGACTGAGGGCTAGATCAATAAGAATCTTGTAATTCTCGGGTTCATTTCCAGACTTCGACAAGTCTTCGAGCAGCTCGCGCGCTGTTTCAATTTGCCCTTGCCGCAATTTCAGTGCCGCCAGCGCCTTGCGTGCATCGGGATTTCCGAGTTTGGCCGACTCCTCAAATGCGGCCTCTGCATCTGCAAGTTCTTTCTTCTGCAACCGGAAGAATCCCAACGCCAGCAAAGACGTCGCAAGATTTTTGCGGTTGAGTTCATCGTTTGGACGAAGTTTGACGATGCCGCGCAACTGGGTGACTGCGCCTTCATAATTGCCCATCTGGAAATGCGCATAGGCATCGAAATTGGAAACGCGGTTTTCATTCTTTTGAACGGGCAGATTTGGCGCGGTCGGGTTGCTTTTATCCTGGCTGACAGTCGAAATCGCCTGATTTTGCTTTGGCTCTTTCGTGTCAGTGTTTTTTTCAGGGTTGGAAGGACCCGCAGTGCTCTCCTGCTCGGCAAGGTTGGCTTCTGTCGCCAGTGTACGACCAAGACGCATCACATAGAGGCCGATTGCGGTTCCACCAAGAAAAACCAGGAACCCAATCTTTAAACGCATGGCGCAGCTTCCTCTATGCAGGGGTCAGCAACGTCACGACCTCGTAATGACGGCTTCCTGGGAACATATCGTACAACTCAAACACCTTTGCTTGTAGTCCAAGTTGTTCCAATTGACGCAGGTCGCGCAACAGGGTTTCCGGATTGCAGCTCATGTAAGCGATCGCTCTGGGTTTGAGGTCGGCCATTGCCTTGAGCACCTCGGGTTGGCAGCCCCGTCGAGACGGGTTGACGGAAATAATGTCTGCCCGGGGCATTGAGCCTTTATTCATGAGCTCGGGAAGGACAACTTCAGCTCTTCCGGCGCGAAAATCGATATCCTGCAGAGAATTTGTCAAAGCGTTTTCATGAGCGTCGGCAATGCTGGATGGTGTTTCCTCGATGGCTGTCACGCGGGCGCCGGCACGCGACATCAACAAGGCCAATGAGCCCACGCCGCAATAAAGGTCGAGAGCCTTTTCACCGGTCTTTGGTTCCAGCAACTCTATCATTCGAAAATACGCTTGTTCTGCAACGGTTGGATTGACCTGGAAGAAGCTGCTTGCCGAAATTCTCAGGTTCAGGTTGGCAATCGAATCGCGCAAACAGTCCTGTCCTGCGAGGAGAGTGGTTTGTCCTGCGAGGGTCGCGTCCGCGTTGTCGCTGACGTCGGGATCGTTGGTCGCCTGGAAGATGGCGTTTCCGGACGTGTTGTTGACGTGCATCAACACGCCCGAGATAAAATCAAATTTTTGCATCAGGTTTCGTGCAAAGGGTCTCAATTTGACCTTGTCATCGGTGCTTACAACAAAGGTCACCAAGGTGTCCTTCGAGCGGTGGGCCGTGCGGACCACAATGTAGCGAAGCAGGCCTTGATGACTTCTTTCATTGTATATGGACATGTTTTGATCACGTATGGCTGTCCGCAGAAAGCTGATGATCTTGTTCAGTCGCTGGTTTTGTATCGGACAGTCGCCAACATCGATGACGTGATGGGTGCCTGGTTTGTATAATCCAACTGAAATAAACCTGCGGTCGGGCGGGGAGAGTTTCTCCGATATTGCGAGTTTTGCGGTGTTCCGATAGCCAAGCCTGTTTGGAGACTCGAGGCAGGCGCTGACGGGAGCTTGTGATTTGAGTCCAGCCTGCGCAAGTCGCTTTTTGAAGTCAGTTGTTTTGAATGTGACCTGGTCGCGGTAGTCCATGTCCAACATCGGGCATGACTGGCACTGATCGAGGACTTTGCAAACAGTCTCATGGAAAACCTTCTGAGGTTCGCCTTCTCGATTGAGCATCATTCGCCTTGTCACGCCGCTGCGAACTCCGCGCGGAATAGGCGCATCCAATTCCTTTGCAGGTGGTCGCAAATTGGAGGGGCGCCCGGGGCGGTTCGAAGTCGACGTGGGTGCCCTGCGTAGGCCTTTTTTCTCAGTGCTCATGTTTTTTCCTTGTTCCAACAGGCCTTTGCTCTAGCGATTCCATTTCAACTTTTCAATGGCAGAGGTGGGGCTTTGCTCTTGAATTCGAGAACCCGCGCGATGCCGGAAATAACGCACTTCGAACTGTTTCACGAGCGGATTCCAGGTTTGCACCAGTTCCTTCCAGCGTACGAATTCAATGGGTGAACTCGCTGATTTGCTGGGCTTGTGAAGGTAAAGGTCGCCTGCAATATGCACCGCAGCGTGCTTGAATGAGGTGTATGCTGAACGGTCATTTCCGTCAATGATTGCAATAACATCACCAAACTTGAGGCCTTGGCCGACGGTTTGGGGAGTCAGCTCATCGTACGCCAGCCAGAGTGCATGACTGAACTCGTCGTGGTTGATGAGAGCCAGGCTGTGACCTGCTTCCCGAATCATGTTGATATTCTTTGCCTGGATAATGCTTGGATCGGCAAATTGAAGGGCAGTGGCGAAACAATTTCGCCCACGGAAGGGAGAGTATCGTCCCAACAGGTTTTTCATGTGCTCGGGCAAAAGGGCAGCGAACGGAATCTGCAAAACACCTGAGTTGTTTTCATACCACTGTTCAGCCTTGCCTTTTACTTCGGCATATCGTGCGCCAAAATGCGACATCCAGCGTTCCCTTGTTGAGGAGTCGCTTCTTTTGAGGGATTGAATTTCGTCAACAGGCAAGAAAGGTTCAAGACTCGGGTATGCCAATGCATGGGAGAGTTTATCGAGATCAATCCAACCGAGGTCGGTTGTGGAGAGGGTCAACAGGGCGACCGCGGGTTTTCGGCTCGGATGATCCTGCGCATCTGAAGCTTTCTTTTCAATTCGTGCTTCAAGATTCTTCATGACCGCAAAATTGTATTTTTGTGAATTTGTCAGCTTTCGAAAAGCATTGTCATTTGCAAGTTGAGCCAGAAGAGGGCGCAGTTCGGTTGTTTTGAGACGCAACACGATGGGCTCGGCAATCTCGGGCTTTTTCTTTTCGGCCTCAATTCTCGCCTTGAGTGTTTTGGTGCTCGGACGAATGGTTTTTGGCTCGAGGTAAATCTCCTTGAGCCAACGTGAGGGGGGTGGCGTGAGATCTGCTGCGCGATCTTCAACAACAAGATTTGAGTTGTTTGGTGATTGGGCGAGTGCCTTGTTGCCTTGAAAAATGATAATCGAAGCCAGCAACAAACAATTCACCAGGAACAATCGCACCAGAGAGGCTCGATCGCCTCCAGAGGCATTGTTCAAAGCAATTTTTGGATTGCTCCTGGTCTTCACGTGTTTCCCCAACCGACTCTCCCAAGGCGCGGCAACAACACCGACTCCTGGTAGTCACGGGTCTCTTCGGAATCACGAGAGGAAATGACCGGGTAAAAATTACATCATGCGTTCGGAGAAGTGTCAGACTGAACAAGGGACCATGCTTCTGCAAGATATCTGTCTGCCTTGTTTTCGCGAGGGCCAATCTCGGGCGATACGACGCCTTTAATCTCGAGGAGTGTTTTGGAAACGTCGTAAACAGCTTCCTGGTATGAGGACAACTTCAGATCCGAGAGTTCACGCATCTGTCGCATCATGCGGTACATGTGGCGCGCGGTCAGCGCCCGGTCTTTCCAACGTTCAAAAGTTTTGGGATCGATCTTTTGAACTCCGGTTTGCGTTTCTTCCGGCAACCGGGCCTTGAGTTCCCTGATTTGATTCTGCAAGGAATCAAGCAGGGCTTTTTGTTTGTCGGAAGAACTCCGTTCGCTTTTCAGTTTTGCCGTTGCAACTGCATACTCGGATTGAAGGCTTCTGTGATTTTCCTTCAAACTGTTGAGTTCATGCTCAAGTGCCTGTGCGCGCTTTTTGTCGGCGGAATTTGCCTCGAGATCTTTTGCACGTTCGATGAGTGCTTGATTTTCAGCGCGCAGTTTGAACGTTTCCACATCTGCCCGGCCTCCGGCTTCTTTGTTCAAAACCTCAAGCTGACGGATGTCCTGTTTAAGATGTCGGACCTCATCTTTAAGGTGAGCGTTGGCCCTTCTCAATTCAACCAATTCTTCTGCATGTTTGTTTTTTTCTGGTTGAGTCTTTGCCTGCTCAGGCTTTTTGCGGGTTTCCTGCGCGGAAACAGTGACGGCTGTACGCCGGGACTGTTCGGCCAGAAGCTTGTCTTCGAGTTCGCGGTTTTTTTCCTGCAGCTTGAGTCTGCTGAAAAACAGGAACAGGGTGATTGCGGATGTGAGGGCTGCCAAGCCCAGGGCTGCGTATATCAAAGTCATTTCCATGAAAAACTCCTCGAGTTCCTGAACCTGCCCCACGCGCAGGTGAAAGCCTGCCGAGCGCCAGCAACCGTCCTATTGTTCATGGGAAGTGTTTATACCAATTTCAGCTGACAATAAAATCTTTCAGGCGGGCGGAAACGACCGAACGGGGAACCCAGAACAAAACCGACAATTGTTCGACAAGGTCGCAAGAAGGGTCGGAGTGGCGAAGGGCCGTTTTGATGAGGGCAGAAGGCATCAGCAAGGCACTCGCAAAAATATTCAGTCGAATGTCAATCAGTGGTTGCAGTTCGGGCAATGAATGTGAGCCAATCAGGACGTGGCGGCCAATCTCGCGGGCGATCAAAAATCGCAGGAATGGCTTCATGTCTCCTGCCCGGTAGGTCAGGGTTGTGGCTCCATTGATGTTCTCCACCTGAAGGGCATTCGCCTGCTGCAGAGTTCCTTCAACAAGCTTGAGACTGCCATCCAAAACTTCAAAGATTTCGGGAACCATCACCGGCAGCGAATCAACCCTGGCACGCAGAAGGAGTTCTTCTGCATAGGCGACGGTTGCTTCCCGTTTCAGATCAATGAGCTCCTCAAAGCCCTGCACACCCAAAGCCGACTGATACTTGCTGGTGTTTTTGAAGTATTCCCTTTTAAGGTCATCAATCTGCTTGCTGCTCAGCGCTGAATTTCCATAGCCTCTGTATTCATGAAGTGCTTCCTCCACGTCAGAGCGTCCGGCTATAATATCCAGGATGTTTCTTTCGGAAACATCGAGATGCTGGGCAATGGCTTTCACGGTTTCCAGCGATTTGATGTTCTTTTTGCCTTTTTTCCAGTGACTGCAGTCTGCAGGATCGAATCCAAGAATCGCCCCAACGTGCTGGTCGATAACCTTGACCTCATAGGCATGCTTGATGTTGAGAGCCTCTTTGCAAAACTTGAAGAGCTCAGCACTTTGAGGGTAGCGATTCTCGTCGGTCCGTTTCATGACGAAAATTCCTTTTTTCGTTGAGCCCATCCGTCGGGACATTCTGGGGGGCTGTGCACTGCCTGGGTACTCTGTTCAACTAGGGAACAACTCCATCAAGAATTTGTCAAGCTTGATGAGTAATCGGCGTAAAATATGGTTTTCAAGCATGAGGTTCAAGTTTGCCGCCAAAAACTTTGACAGTTCACGTTAGGATGCTCAAAAAACTTTTGTTAGCCTGAAAACAGCACTGGCTCGAGATCGGCGAATTCGGGCTCTGTAACTGGAGAAGGCTATGGGCTTTCGCATAATGACCAATACATCCTCGGTGACCGGACAACGGCATTTGAGGAACACGCGTCGGCTACTTGATCAGAGCCTGGAGCGATTGGCGTCGGGTTACCGAATCAACAAGGCGGGCGACGATGCTGCTGGCTTGGCCATCAGTGAAAGATTACGCGCCAAGATTCGCGGCCTGCAGGTTGCTCAGCGAAACGCGAACGACGGTATCTCTTTGGTTCAGGTTGCTGAGGGTGGTCTCAACGAAGTGCAGAACATTCTGGTTCGCATGCGCGAACTTGGCGTTCAGGCTGCGTCGGACACCATTGGGCCGGCAGAGCGTGTTTACCTCGACAACGAATACCAGGCTTTGAAATCGGAAGTCGACCGTATTGCCAACGGCACTGATTTCAACGGTACAAACCTTCTGGACGGCACTGGCGGATCGCTCGACATTCAGGTCAACACTGGTGGCGAGAATATTTTGGGTGTCGACAGAATCAGCTTCGACGCTTCCAGAGCAGATGCCAACACAGACAAAATCGGCATCGCAGATCTTTCAATTTCCTCGAAGGATGGTGCTCAGAAGAGCCTCGCCAAGATTGACTCGGCGATGGACTACATTTCATCCTTGCGTGGTGATCTGGGCGCGATGCAGAACCGGTTGATTTCGACTATCAACAATATCGGCATCAGTGTTGAAAACCTCAGCGCTGCCAACAGCCGTATCAAGGATGTCGATATCGCCGATGAATCTGCGGAACTGACGCGAAACAACATCCTCATGCAGGCTGGTACAAGCGTATTGTCGCAGTCCAACCAGGTTCCAAAAATGGCATTGGAGCTCTTGCGTCAGTAAGAAGTGCGCTTTTCAAGATGATGAATACAATCGCTGATCCGCTGGAATGCTTCGGGTGAACCGAGGCTCCAGCGGACAAGCATTTCTGGCCCATGAAATATGATTTTTCCGACGACTCCAGCTTGCGACTGAGCACTTCGAACGTCTTCTTCGCGGGTGTTTTTGCAACAGCGAAACAAGACAAAGGGAGCTTTTGTCTTCATGAATCTTCCAGCCGGAGTGTGGATTTTTTGGAGTTCAACTGCCATTTTGGCCATCAAATTCCAGTTGGCCCTGTAGTAATCGCAGTCATCCAGCGCAGCCTTGCAAATTTGCAATGCCCAGGAGCCTGGACCAAGCGCCATGCTTTGCAGACCTGGGACCTTGCCAATGGCAAAACCAACGCGAAGGCCAGGGAGTCCGAAAAACTTGCTGAAACTTCCCAGGGTGATGATGTTTTCACATCTGCTGAGACTTGCAAAAGTTTCGCGTGCAAATTCTGTATAAACCCGGTCAACCAGAAACACGTGATGGGGAAATCTGTTTGCCAGTCGTATGATCTCCTCGGGGGTTGGATCATGACCGGTGGGATTGTTGGGCGATGCGAGCAGTACCAGTGCTCTTGCTTGTTCGTCCGCAAGCGCTTTTTCAAAAGCATCTGTGGGGTGTTCATAATGGTCTTCCAGGGCAATCAGAGGGGTTTGTCTGACCTCGATTTCGAATCCCTGCATCATGCGCATGTATTCAGCCCAGCCCAAGCTGGTGGTGTGAACGGTCAGTTGGCGTCCGGAAGCCCAACTCAGAATCTTGAAAAGGGCGTCTTCGGCCCCATGGTAAAGATTGACCCGCTCGCAGGGAACATCAAGCTTGCTCGACAATTCCTGAACAAAAGAATCGAGAAGATCTCGCCTGGCATAAGTTGAAACAGCCTCTGCCGGCACCGGGCCGTCGAGTATTGCACGCACTTTCTGTGAGTGTTCGAAGTAGTATTCGTTTCTATGAAGAGAGAGTGCTTTTTCGGGTGCCATGGGCTGAGTGCAACCTTTCGACCCTCTGCCCCTAACACCCTTAGTGGGGGCCGACAAGTGAGCCGCAAAAAGCTTCGGTTTGAGGACCCTCGGGGTTCAGTTTTCCTCGCAGCTTGTGGGGCTGCCAGTTCAGGCAGCCCGCAGCTCGTCGCTTTGCGAAAGGTTGGCAAGAAGTCTCTGCGCGGCCTTGTCGTTGGGGTCGGCGTCCAGAACCTGGCTCATGATTGACTTGGCGCTGTCGAAATAGCCAGTCAGATAGAGGCGAACTCCCTGTGAAAACAATTCGACGGACCGCTGTTTGGCGGCTCTGCGCAAGTCCGGGTCCCCGCCGAAAAACTCGAAAACGTCTACAGTCTCGGTTTTTGTCCTGTTCCAGACCCTGTCAATCGGGCGCACTCCTTCAGGGAGATTTCCCGTGGTGGAAGTTATGCCAATGGCATTGATGTAATCCTGACTCAAGAGCGTCGAGGCCGAGTAGTCCGTGGCAACATCGGCGAGGGTTGATGCGATTCCATTGAGGTCGAATGAAAGCCAGAAACGCACTTGTCCAGCTTGCTCCGTGTAACATAGCGTGATGGGTGTTGAATGTACCCCGAATCCACATTCGTGGGTTGCAAGTCCGCGGGTCTGTCGATGCTGGTTCCAGCTGCGCAAGGCGTTCTGTACATTTTCAATCCAGCCAAGCGCCATTTCGTTATGATCACGGAAGACGATCGACCAACGCAGACCTTCCTGGTTCACCACGTACCCATTCATTTCACCAACGCCCTTGGAAAACAGTTCGCTGAATTCCTTGATGATTGCCCTGTCGGAAAGGTTTTCTCCCTCGCGGGACTTGCCTGCCTGGCGGATCACGACGCTGACCACCGTTCCAGTCAGTGTCGTCTCCTGGTGCGATTCCAGGTTTGCCTGACTGCTGATATTGAAGAGTCGCATCAAATCGCGGGGAATGAACTTCTGCGCCGAGCTCGCTTCGCTCTCGAGCAGGCCGCTTCTCATGCTTGTGTCGAGATGTTGAGCCAACGTTGTTGTCAAAGCATCAATGATTCGTTCACCCATTGCGGTTTGTTCGCTGCGTTTGCGGGCGCGAGCCGATAGCCAACCAAAGCATTGGTGTGGTCCCTTGATTGCTGCCTCGATTTTGACTTCGTACTCTGATGCGGTGGTCTCATCCATCGGTACGGGTTGTGATTCTGAATATGTGGGAGCTTCAAAACCCAACTTGGGCAGTTCACGGTTGCAGAAGTTGACCACCAGGCTGATTGCCTGAGCCCGATGCCGAAAAGTTCCCAATTGGGACAGCAGTTTCACGAGAAGTTCTTGCTGAACGACGAAATCCTTTTGCAATTGAAGATCGGCGGTGGTCAGCTGCGGCTTTGAATACATCAGGACAAACGTTATCGCCATCGGGACAACAAATGCTCCCCAATTGAAGGCAAAGGTCTGTCTTGAAGCGTTCCAGGCGACCCAGGCGGAAACAACTCCGGCAATGGCGAATGAGAAGGTGAGAGCCCAAACCTGGTTCTTCCAGCGGGCGTCCTGTTCAGTTTGTGAATGAAACCGAAGCAGATCACTCAGACGGTTCTGCCAAGTCGGGAATTTGAGTGATACAGCGGTCAAGCCGAGCGCGGTTGCTCCTGTCAGCAACACGAACGTGTCTGTTGCACGCAGGAATGTTGCCGCAGCAGGAGTCCCGGACGGCCAAAGCCAGGTTCCAATCATTGCCACGATGGCTGCTCCTGCCCACGCAATGTTGAACTTTTTCTGCTCAAGCTTGCGTCCCATCCAGACACAGCAAAAGAAATTTGCCAGTGCTGCAAACATCCAGCCGGCCACGAATGAGGTGAGGGTATAGCTCTCACGGGTTTTCATCAGGTTGATGAAAAATGTCGGTTGGTTGATCAGCGTATCCGAGGCTGCAAGAGTCCACGCCGCTCGCGCCGCGAGGAATTGCACGGCTGCCGAGAAGAGCATCGGCATGCCAACCCAGAAAGTCAGAGCAAGCACAAAAACCGGGGCAAGGATGCTCATTCCAAATTCAAAAAACAGACCGCGGCGGGACTGATTTTTGAGCGAAAGAACAGATTGTGACTGACCCTGCGAAATGATCACGGGTGGAAAAGTCTGCGGACCAAAATGACCATCGGCGCCAACGTTGGAGTCGAATTGGATCAAGTTTTTGTCGGTTGGGCCGGGTTTTCCAACCGGCAATGCGAGATCTTCTCTTTTGCAGTTCGACTGATCACAAACCGGTTGACCACTCAACGCGATCACCGGTTTCTCTCTCGGCCAGTTTTTCGCGAATTGTTGGGCTTCCGCTTCAGTCATGCGATGCGAAAGTCGGACATGGGTTGGACGCGTCGAAAATGATTTGTCATCCACATATCTTCCCCGCCCAAGAGGAAGATTTTCCGTGGCAACCTCATATTTGCCATTGGGCATGCGTTTGAGGACGCGCTTGCATTGGTTGTTTGCGCATGAAAAATATTCCGCGACCCAATCATTGATTTGCATCATGGGCAAATCGGAGGACCCGAGTGCGGCGATCCGGGCGTTTGGATCGGCTTGTCGCTGAAGTCCAATTCCTGAATAAAGGCATACAATGAACGCAATGGCTGCGGTTGCCGTCAGTCCCGGTGCTTGCGTTCGTATCCAATGCCAAGCATTTTTGAGATGCACATTCAGGGTGGCCAGCATTGTACTCAACATCATGAACTGTCCCTTTGCTCTTAGAACCGAACTGTTCACCACGTAATCCATGATCCGAACAAAATTTCGGGATCTCAGGTGGAGTTATCGGCAGTGCGGGCACAAGGGGTGTGGCAAGAGTTGCCGACGAGTCATCGTTGTTTGACTGAATTCAAAGTCCGCCAAGCGAAATCAGCTTTGGTTCGGGGAGATGAGTTCGCGCGAAGATTTGAGCCACCTGGGCAAATCGTGCCGGGGCATCTGTACAGTAGATGTCGCATTGGCTTCCCAAGAATTCCTCGCGGGAACTGTGGGAGGACAGAAAACTGTCGACCGCACCAACGATGCTCGATGAACTGTCGAGAAGAACGAGGGGTGGTTGATTTGAATTCGAATGATGAAGGATTTTTTCGCCTTCAGCCGATTTGAGAACCACCGTACGCTGAAACTGCGCGCCAAGGGTTGAAGCGATGGGTTGCGCAAATCTGGGAAAGTGTGTGCAAGCCAACATCACCACGTCAACGTCCGCCGGCATGTCATTCAAATACAAGCGTGAAGTTGCCAGAGCAATGTCGCCGTCCGAGATTCCCTCTTCGACGAGGGGCACAAAAAGCGGACAAGCTTTCTGCCAAACGGCATCGACCCCACACTTGCGCAGTTCGGACTCAAAGCGGCCGCTGGCCACTGTAAAGCGTGTACCAAGAACCGCGACGCGTCGGTCTTTGAGACACAGGTTTGCTGCCTCTGCGCAGAAACCTTCGACGATACCCACAACAGGCAAGCGAAAAACCTGCTTCAGACGCGCAACCGCGACACTCGATGCGGTACCGCAGGCCACCACTATGAGCTCAGCCTGTTGGGCGGTCAAAAACAGAATGGCTTCACTCGCATAGCGGGTCACTGTTTCCGAGCCCTTGTTTCCGTAGGGATAGCGAGCGTTGTCTCCCAGGTAGACCGTGTTCAATTGCGGATGCTTTTGAACAACGGATTCCCAAACTGTCAGTCCGCCCTGGCCGGAATCAAAGAAAGCAATTCTGCGCTGATTCTTCATCTCGATTTACACCCTGTTTCCATGAAAAACATGAGCAAAAAGATGCTCAACCCGACGTGCTGCATCATCCGCAAAAACCAGGTTTTTCGAATTTGTCGAAACGTCTGCAAGTTGCTGTTCCGTGAGCTGCGGTGCTCGGTTGAGGTGTTCATCCTTCAGCAGGCAAACCAGGCTTGCCTGCCATCCCAGATTGCGTGCCGCCCTGACGTTCACCGGCGTGTCATCGACGAATGCAAATTGCGCGGGGGTCAGCTTTTGGCGAGGCAAGCGGAGTGTGTCGCAGCGAGTGTCGAAGACGGCCTGGGCAGCATTTTCTGCAGCAGCATAAATACGATTGTCGGGTTTTTCAGTGCCCACATCCTGGCTGAACAACACCACGTCAAACAGCTCGTGCAGGGACGTGGTGCGCATGATGTCGCTCTCGTGCCATGGCGTCGCATTGCTCAGGGCACCCACGATGAATCCATGCTTGCGAAGCTTCTGGACAAGCCGAACGATGCGGGGTCTGGCGGGTCCAACGATGAGGCTGCTGAGCTCCTTGACGAGTGCAGGCGCGAATGCACCGCTGCTGAGTCTTTCCGTGCCCAATGCCAATTTGTGAGCACGTTCACTTGGGTGTCCGGCCGCTTCCAGCATGCCTTGGATATACTGGAAGGGACCCGCATGACCGGTGCACCATTTCATCATCAGCTGATTTTCCCTCACCGTGCTCATCATCCGATCAACCGAAAACTGATGAGCCTCGGGATTCAACTCATGTTGTCGGGAAAAAAACGAATCCCAATCGAGATCGATCAGGACGCTCCCGATATCAAAGAAGAACGCCGTGAGAGGCTCCTGGTTGCTTTTTTTAAATACCCGAAACTGTTCAGTTAGTTCTAGATCTGCCTGAGAGAGTCTTGGCCACATGATACTTCATCCTAAAGTTGCTTCGCAGGACGCCGAACCTCCCGTGAACGGGTGATGGCAATCGGACCGCACCGCGAGTCTGCAGAAAGGGGTTTACGCCATGGCAGCTGCCGAATCAATCACATCCAACGATGGAAAGGGGCAGGAGACTGCACCTGTATCGCTGCTCCTGATTGAAGATGTGAGCGTGACAGCCGAAATCGAGCGCAGCTACTTTGCCAGTGTGGGATTCAACGTCCTGGCAGGTGGCAACGTCTCCGAGGCAGAATCCGTCATCGCCTCCCAATGGGTCGATATTGTGATTATCGACGCGGCCTTTGCCCGTCGCAAGGGGATCGAACTCATACCAATCCTGAAAAAGGCAGCACGAAACAGAGACGTCAAGGTTATTGTCACCAGCGTTTCCGGTGACCCTGCGCTCAAGAGAGCGGCCACAACGGCTGGAGCCAGTGCGTTCATCGTAAAGCCGGCACCACGGCCCAGGTACCTGAAGGAAATAAAAAAGCTCTCAGCGCAGAAAGCGCGTGACACAGAAAGAATCCACAGGATTTTTGAGGTTGCCATTCGCTGGCGCAATTCGAACGTCACCGCCGAGGCGCTGGATGTGAGCAGTGAGGGCATTCACCTTGCGATCACGTCTGAAAAGGATGTGATAGAACTTGGTGCCCGCATCGACATGACCTTTTCCATCGAGGGCAAGGACGTCAAGATGCAGGGCGAGATCGTTCGCCACACTCCGAAAGGAATCGGCGTTCGATTTGTTGGTGTAGGTGCACAAGCCCAACGCGTGCTGGACAAATTTCTTCTGCGGCACAGCATAGAACACCAGGCCTCACAGTTTTACCTGTGAGGCCTGGGTCAATGATCGCATCTGATTTGGAATGGTGTTCTCAGCCCTGGTTCGGCAACAGGATATGGTTGCAGCTGGGGCAGAATTCAATGTCCTTGCCGCGCGCCATGTTGTTGAGCAACTGTGGTGACAGACTCAGATGGCAATTGCCGCAAGCACCACCGATAATACGCGTCACAGGGCCATTGGGATTTCGAGTGAGTTTTGCGATGCGCTGATAATGTTGACCAATGCGGTCATCCAGGCGCGAGAGGTACGTGGAGCGCACGCCACCGATTTCATTCAATCGGCCCGAAGATCGGGATTCAGCATCCTCGGCCTTTTGTCGTTCATCCGCAGTCGCAGACAAGGATTCCTTGAGGTCGGATTCAGCCTTGATGAGAATTGCTTTGAGTTGTTCGATGCGGGCTTCAGTCTCTTCCGTGCGACGAGCAGAATCACGCAAGTCGCGATCGAGGTTGTCGACCTCGCGCTTCAATGCGCGGTGTTCATCGTCGTTGCGAGCACTGAACAGTTTTCCGGAACGCTCAGTTTTGCGCTCTTCGAGTTCGTCGACGCGTTTGTACTGCCGACGCAATTCGCCTTCCAGAAATGCCATGTCTGTTTTGGTTTTGTGGATGAGATCTTCGCTGGCTTTTGTGCGTTTTGCCAGTTCATTAAGTTCCTTTTGGGCGTTCCGGTAATCCATGGTGGCAGCGCCAGCATCGATGTCGAGACGATAAATCTGTTCAAGGATATCGTAATTTGGGTTCAAGATTTCTCTCCCGAATGCCGAGGTCAACATGCGAATTTCTCGAGTAAATTCGCGTAATCAGCGAACACTAGCACATTCAAAGTAAAAATTTCAAGGGCGTCTGGCCTGCTTCGGATTCATCCCTTTTGACATTGGCGTGTGTGAACTTTTTTTCAGTTTGTTGAAGCACAAATCGAAATCTGACCGAGCGCCTCAACTTGTGGAGTCTCTCCCTGAAAGCCCGTCACCAGACCCACGTCCAGAACGCACGGCCTGCCCAGAGCTTTCATTTGAAAGAGTTTGCTCTGTTGTCCTCCCGCTTCGATCAAGTCTCCATTGACACGTAAAAAATACGATCCCTGCATGGAAGCCTGTTCATTCCAGCCCAATTGGTCATTCAATTCCAGAGTGCTTCCCAAGACAGTGAAATCCGTAAAAATAAACTCGCGGCTGTAGCCGAAACCATCCCATTGCGTTTGACTCGTGGGTCGCTGAAAGGCGGCGCTCAGTGTTGCTATACTTCCATTCAATCGAACCTGATTGGCTTGAGGGTTCCAGTCCACTTGCAGAGGCTGCCGCTCATCCAAGCCGACATAGAGCAATCCCCAGGACTTTTTGAGGATGGTTGGTGAACCGACTTTTTCAAGTGCGGTGCCTTGAACACTGCCCCTGACCATGTTGAATTTGAGGCTCTGGGTTTGAGATGCGTCCACCAGGTCAGCTGATTTGACGGATCTCAGCGGGACAACGTTGGACAACTCAAGTCCAGAACTCGCGTCCAGCAGGCCGTCCTTGCCTGACTTCAAGGCAAGGTTGCCCTGGACACTGAACTGCAAGGCGGAATCAAGTTCTATCACCTTGATTTTGCCATCTTTGGCAGTGTTTCGACTGCTGTTGAGCCGCTCCTCGAGCTTCACGATGTCGACACACTTCCCGTAGTCTATTGAGCCGGCGTTGTTGCCGTCGGTCCGGGCAAAGGGAGCGGTGAAAATCTGTTTCAGGCAAGCGGCCTGACTGCTTTGACTGCCACTGTCGATCGTTCGCTTTGCCTCTGCAACGTCGTCGGAGACAGTTTTCATGGCATTGGCCACAAGTTTGAACGGATTGCTGCGCAATATGGGGACAAGTTCGGTGTTGGGGTCGAGTTGCGACCTTGGAGTCGTTTGATTCCAATACGAGAGGTCAAAATTGAACGGTGTCGGCTTTGCGGAGGTTGAATTTTCGTCCTCGCAAAAGGCTTTGCAGCGTTTGTCGTGTTGTTTGTAAACGTCGAGAATTCCGCAACCAGAGCTCACGATGCTTGCAGAAACCAGCAGAAACGCCACTTCCAGGCCTGAAAACGCACAGGTCTGGAATTTTCGGATTTGTCGTTCTTTGAAAAATTGCATGTCGAAGCCTCCGCCTCTGTCTGTGCTTAAACTTTAAGCCAAATCAGGGGAGCGGAGGGCGGCAGTGATGTTCACTCAGCGATAATGGCAGGCGACAAATCTGCCCGGTTTGGATTCTTTCAAAACTGGTGTTTCGGCTCGGCACTTGTCTGTTGCAATCGGACATCGATTGGCAAATCGACAGCCTGGCTTTGGATTGACGGGACTGGTGATTTCCCCTCCGAGAAGCTTGTGCTCGCGCGTGCGCTCCTTGTGCGGATCCGGGAATGGATTGGCGGCAATCAAGGCTTCCGAATAGGGATGAAGCGGGGAGTTGTAGAGCTCTTCGCTGGGGCCAACTTCAACCAGTTTACCGAGGTACATGACCGCCATGCGGTTTGAAATGTATCGGACCATGCTCAGGCTGTGCGCGATAAACAGGTATGTGAGTCCGAACTCGCGCTGCAAATCCTGCAGCAGCGTGACCACTTGTGCCTGAACAGAAACATCGAGTGCCGAGATTGGTTCATCACAAACGACAAAGCGTGGATTGAGAGCCAGTGAACGGGCAATGCCGATGCGTTGTCTTTGTCCGCCGGAAAATTCATGAGGAAATCGCATCGCGTGTTCTGAAACGAGTCCAACCCGATTGAGCCAGCGAAGAATTTCGTTCTTGCGTTCTTCGCCTTTCCAAAGACCGTGGATGGCAGGCCCTTCGGATATGATGTCACCCACCGTCATGCGCGGATTCAGGGATTGGTAAGGATCCTGGAAAATCATCTGCGCCTGGCGCGAAAAAGATTTGCGCTGCGGGGTGCTGAGGTGGGGAGGTACCTTGTTTCCATCAAAAAGATACGAGCCCGATGTTTGGTCGTACATTCTGACAAGGACGCGACCCAAAGTTGACTTTCCGCAACCAGATTCGCCCACAAGTCCGAGCGTCTCGCCCTTGTAAATTGTCAGGCTCACATCGTCTACGGCGTGCAGTTTTGCACCGCGACCGAGGTCGAAATATTTGCAGAGGTTTTTGATCTCAATGATGGGTTGGTTCTGGTTCATTGTTTCACCTCCTGGGATTGCTGAGAGGCAAAGCTGGAGACACCCGCAGCTGCCCTGTATTGTGCAGCATCACTGTGATGCAGCCAGCAGGAAGCTCTGTTGCCTGCGGAGGCCATTTCCGTGGGTTGCTTGCGATGGCAAATGGTCATGGCAGCTGAACAGCGCGCAGCAAATGCGCAGCCAGGTGGCGGTGCAAAAAGGTCGGGTGGGGTGCCCGGAATGGGCTGAAGTGGCTCACTCACAGAGCCCGTGTCCTTGGGCATCGCACGCTTCAGACCCACGGTGTAGGGATGCTTGGATGAATAGAACACTTCATCGACAGAGCCTTCCTCAACAATTTTTCCGGCGTACATCACAGCAACCCTGTCTGCCATTTGCGCGACGACACCAAGGTCGTGCGTAATTAGAATCGTGGCCATGTTGAACTTGCGCGCGAGTTCCTGAATGAGAGCAAGAATTTGTGCCTGGATCGTGACGTCGAGTGCAGTTGTCGGTTCATCGGCAATCAAGACTTTTGGATTGCAGGAGAGTGCCATCGCAATCATGACGCGCTGCCGCATTCCACCTGAAAGCTCATGAGGGTATTGATCCATTCTCCGTCGTGGTTCTGGAATTCTGACCAGTTCCAGAAGTTCAATCACCCGCGCATTGCGCTGGGTGGCATTCATGTCGGTGTGGAGTTTGAGTGACTCCTCGATTTGATTTCCGATGGACATCGTGGGGTTCAAACTCGCCAGGGGATCCTGGAAGATCATGGCAATTTCTTTTCCAAGCACTTTGCGACGTTCGTTCTGCTTCATGGGGATGAGGTCTTTGCCGTTCAGCAAGGCTTGCCCGGATGTGATTTGTCCGCTTGAGAGTCCCATCAGCGATTGAACAGTCACTGATTTTCCTGACCCTGACTCACCGACAATGCACAGGCATTCGCCGGCCCGGACGTAAAAAGAAACATCGCGAACGGCGTATACTTGCCCGCCATAGACCTTGAAGTTCACTGACAGGTTTTGAACTGCCAGCACTCGCTCTCCACTGACGGATTTTTTGGTCAGCATTGCCGAAGAAATTCCTGGGTCTGTTTTATCTGTTTGGTTCAGTTGCATTGTTCATTCCTCGTTCTTCGAAAAAGTCGGTGCTGAATTCGTTGTGCGGCGAATCAGTCACGGCCACGAAGTTTAGGGTCGAATGCATCACGCAGGGCATCGCCCAACGTGTAGAAAGCAAGAAGCGTCGCCGCCAGAACTGCCGAGGGCAAGAAGAATTGCGCCGGGTATTGCTGAAAATGGGCGGCTGCATCTTGAAGCACAGTACCCCACGTCGCCATTGGAGCCTCAACTCCCAATCCGAACAGAGACAGAAAGGCTTCGGAAGTGATGATGCGGGGGATCTGCGCAGACCACATCACGATTATCACACCCAGAAGATTGGGAGCGACGTGGCGAAACACGATCGACATCAGCGGAGCACCCAACAAACGGCTCGCGTGAACGAATTCAATCTCACGCAGACGAAGAACTTCGCCGCGCAAAACCCTCGCGTAGCCTGTCCAGGAAAATGCGCACAGGGCAATCACCAGACTCGAAACACCCTTCCCGAGTGCAACCTGAATGAGGATGAGCAGAAGCAGTTCGGGCAGGGTGTCGAGAATTTCGACGACACGCATCAGATACATGTCGACCTTGCCGCCCATGAGGCCAGAAATTGCTCCATAGCAGAGGCCAATCAGCAGCGAGACCGTCGGCACAAGAAGCGCAAGGAAGAAGTCGATTCGGGTTCCGTATAGCATGCGCGCGAAAATATCGCGCCCGAGAGCATCGGTTCCAAAAAGATGTGTGTGACCG
>JBMSQQ010000037.1:0-31162 GCA_049423385.1 Silvanigrellaceae bacterium
TTTATCGCTCGCTCCTTGGAAGCTGCAGGCGGAAAGTGTGAGTAAGGAACTCAAGCTACCAAAAGAGAGGAGACGTCTCATTTTCGACCTGCACTTTCTCGGTTTCACTTGTAAAGAGGAAAGCCAATATTTTCCTGCCTCCCTCTCAATACACCGCCAACATCGACAAGCTTCCCGTGTAGCCCGTGATTTCAATCACGGCGTCCGTCGCCGCATTGAAGCCCGAGACAGCATCGTTGATGGCGAGGAACGTGCGCACACCAGTGCTTGAATTGAAGGTGAATGTTGCCGCACCGCCTTTGACAAAACTTCTGCTTGTGAGCAACGCTGCGATGCTCGCCGTATCCAATGATTGCACAGCGCCGAGGATTTGTGGCTTGAGAGCTCTGGTGCGTGCAGCGGGGATGTCAATCATGTCGCTGACCGTGTTCAAGTTGGTGATTCTGTCTGGTGTTGAGCTCCAGAGCGCATCGCTCAAACTCACCAAGCGGAAGGTGTTGGTACTTCCAGTTCCTGAGAGCGCGTCGGTACCGACAGTGAAAGTGAGAACCTGTGATGCAACGTCATCGTTCAAGATGACGCCTGTCGCTGTCGTGCTGGTTCCTAAAGTGTACCCAGTTCCGGCCAGCAACGTCAGGTTCACGGTTTCATCACTTTCCAGGCCGCTGTCTGCAATTGGGTCAATCACGACTGTGGCCGTGGCCGCATTGGCTGCGAACGTCGCAGTCTGACTGCTGCTACCAACCACCAGCCCGTTGAAGTCAATCCCAGAAGTTGCGCTTCCTGATGCCGTGAAACTCACTGTTAGGGGATCTGCCGTCACCACCGAACGCGTGAAGGTGAACACCAGATTGCCGCTGCCATCCTCGCTCACGCTGATGGGTGAGAGTGCGAGGCTGATTGCTGGCGCGCTGCTGGCGAGATCATCGTTCAGGATCGTGCCGATCACCTCGGTCGTGGTGCCAATCGTGTAGCCCGAACCAAACGTCAGCTGAAGCCTCACAGATTCATCCCCCTCAAGTAATCCGTCCACCACTGGATCCACCAACACCACAGCGGTAGCAGCATTTGCCGCAAAGGTTACGGACTGAGTCACGACTGGCAGCAGTCCGGTGTAGTCAACGCCAATGCCGGCGCTACCTCTAACCTGAAAATAGACGGTCAGCGGATCAGCGGTCACCACCGAGCGGGTGAAGTTGAACATCAGATTCTCTGTGCCATCTTCCGTCACACTGCTGACCGGCAGGGCCAGTGTGATCACTGGCAGACTTACAGGAGAACTCAACGGTGCGATCGTTCCGCTGATGAGATAGTGACCAATGCTCGCGTAATCAGTAAAACCTACTCCTGTTGCAGTTGTCGGATCGCCGTATCCAATCCCTTCGAGCTTCAAATAGTAGGTCCCTGCGGGAAGGCTGCCGATGCGCATCCCATTTAAAAAGCTGCCCCAGATACCACCTGAACCTGTGTAAAGGGTCACAGTTAAGTTTAAATTGGTTGCGTGATCGTTGAAGCCGTTGGTTGTATTCGTATCCCAAACGTTGGCGATGTTGACGTCATAAGAACCTCCCCACACACCATCCGAATCGACAGAAGCTCTGTATATGGAGGGGAAAAAACGGAGATCGAGGTCACTGGTTTCCGGCAAATCGATGCGGAACCAGTCCACATCGGACGCTGTCTGGATGGTGCCGAACTGACCGACCATACCGTTACGGGGATTCAAAGGAGCAGCATCCAGACGCAGATCACTCTCGGTATCTTGCGCATAGGAGAAGCCATTGTAGCCTGTAACGATGCCAAGGTCGTCGGCTCCTTTGCCATAGTTCGCTGTGCTGCCCGTATTATTGCTTTGGTAATAGACACCGTTATCCCACGTTGTCATATTCCTGTAGTAGCCGAGCCCCATGATTGGAGCCCAGCCGTATTGATCGAGCTCGGTGCTGTTGCCGGCGTAATAGCCAACCGCTGTGGTGCCATCAAAAGTTCCGTCATGGGAGAGGCCGAGAGTATGACCCGCCTCATGACTGATCGCTTCCGACACCCCCAGCACGGAAGTGTTATAAACAAAGCAGGGAGTATCGCTGCCCCAGTTGAAGCTGTCGATGTAGGCAATGCCTCCGGCACTTCCTGAGGCGGGACCATATCTGGTGATCACCACTCGAATTCCATAATTGACATCCGTACTGTCGCTTTTCATGAGCCAATCTTGCGGTGGTTCTTGTGTGGTGACATCGATATCGAAAGCTGCAAAATCAGCAGCAACTCGCTGCCAAATAATCTGAATCATCACCTTCTCATTATCACTCAGGACGGCTGAATTGGCATCGATGTTGTAGGGAGGCGAATAAAAGGATGTCCCCATCACTCCGTTGTTCCAGCTGTTCCAATCCGTACCGCTGGTGGTGTGGCCATCAAAGTCGAGATAAATGACTTTGCTCGCATCGGGTTTGGAGTGGAGTTTGAACGTCTGGTCCAAGGGAAGCAATGAAGCACCGATCACCACGCTGTTGTCTGCAGTGAGCAGTGGGTCCGTTCCACTGGCAGTGAGCATTTGTTCTGCAGCAGCGGCAGATTCTCTTTCGATTCCCTCGCAAATCGCGTCCCACTTTGTAATGACCGCGCCTGAAAGCGCGTCGACAAAAACATGCAATTCACTGGGGTGATAGCTGGAGCCGTGAGAGCCCTTGAGAACCACTTCGAAAGCTTCTTTGGGTTCACCACCAACGGCATAAACAATCATTTCCGGTTCCGAGCTGTCGTGGATCTCACCATCGAAAACACTCTGCGCGATGTCGGATGCCAATTCAGAAGAGATGAGTCCCGAAGCAGACAGTTTGATTTCCTTCTGCAGACTCTTCTCAATCTTTTTGAGGCTACCATCCGACTTGCTCTGAACAACAACATCGCCGCCAATCACGCGACGACCTTTGTAGCGGCTCTCCAAACGGATGCTTTCTTCGCTGGCTTCATCAATGATGACCGTCCTCACGGAGAAGGAATAATCGCTGTTGGTCAGCATCGCATCTGGTTTTGCCTTGATGTGGGCAACTGCACGGTCGATGGCGCGCTGGTAGGACTCCGGAGTTTCTTTCCTCTTGGATGCACTTTCCAGCCTTGACGCAACGCTGGATGCACGACCTTGGCCAGCCAGGCCTTGGTTCTGTTCGATACCTTGTTGGCCGTTCTTTTCCAATTGAACAATATTTTTATTCAGCGCACTTTCAAAACTGCAAGATGTCAACGCAAGTAACGAAAAAATATTCACAATTAAGCTAAAAATCTTCATTTTGAACCTGCACTTTCTCCGGATTTTATTGCACAGTTATCGGCAACAATTGGATCGGATTTTTTGCAGTCAAGATTGAGAGGTGTGTTTAGAAGTACGCTGAAGTCGCCGGGCTCAAAGCAGAAAAGGCAATATTTAAAGTTTGAAATATTGCCTGTGTTCGTTTTATTAAATCGGCTCTGGATAACTCAACGAGACCCACAACCGGCCCCAGTCAGGTGAGCAAAAACCCGCAGGAAGGTTATTCTGGAATATGCACAAGGGTCCTAAACGAACAAAACCAAAATACTTTATTTCATTTTGGTTGAGTGCTGTCCTTACAGACCAGTAAACCTATTTTCTGGTTAAGCCTTCCTCTAATCGAGTCCCCGGCGTTGCTGTCACCAACGTCAACGGCGCTTGATTCTTGCGCTCTTCCATTTCACGCTTGAACGTTTCATCTGACTTGAAGACAAATTCATGAGCAAGAAAACGATTTATCCCGATGGGCGGCGGAAGAAATCGAAGACCAGAAAGTGACTTGGAAATGCAGTCTGTGAATTTGTTATCTGTAAAGTCTGAATCAGCGAGTTCGAAATTATTAAGCTTCCCATCTTCAGCAACATGAAAAACAAATGTAACCTTACCTTCAAAAATTTCAGCGGACTCTGGGTTCACCCCAGGTTTCGCTGTTGGTTTTGACTCGTCATATCCATTGTTACGAAGCATCGTCTTGTAGCAAGCTGATAATGTTTTCCGTCGCTCCTGCGACATTATTTTATCTCCAAAACCATTTCTTCGGTATGCCTGCTCTGCCTTGTTGTCTGGCGGGGGCGTCATCACGATCACGTTTCGTTGACCAAAAGAATAACCCGCGACGGTCGCTATTCCAAAAATTGCCAAACCGGCTGCAATCGTTTTCGGGCTCAAAGCTGACTTCATGCCGCATCCCTCTGGACCGTTTCTCTTGCTTCGAGAGTAACATACTCGCTGAAGGGAATCTCTAAATGTGCTCAGTTACGGAACGGAGACTGCACTTTCTGCAGTCTCCGTTCCGGGGCACTAGTTAAATAACTCAAGGAATTAGAAATTTCACCGCCGTCTGAACAGGCTTGTGCACAGTTTTGAAGTTCGCTAGGTTTGGCAGTCCAACGAACAACCACATCACATTGTGGTGGTTGTTCCGCTGGTGTCTGGCATGGTTTGAGTTGTCGCTGTCTCGGTCGAGGAACTCTCTGCCTTGGCTTTTGCAGCTGCTTCTGCTGCATCAATCTCAGACTGACTCAATCCGCTGTCGGCAAGCGCATCGCCAACACTTTCGCCGATTTTTTGCTCCATGCTGTCCTTGACGGTTTGCGGCACATCCACCTCTGCCAAACCGGCACCGGCTCCATCTGCAATATCGTCGGTGTATTGGTTGAATTCTTCCTTTGGAATTCCCGCATCGGCAAGGCCATCGGTTGCGCCTGCCGACACGCCGCCAATCAAGGCTTTCAATTCATCATCACTGAGTTTTTCATTCAGATCCTGAGAACCAGCAACAGCTCCCTCGGACACTGCAGCGATGATTTCTGCATACTTGCCTTTGTCCACTTCACCATCATCGAGTCCTGCGACAAGTCCGTGGCTGATGGACGATGCAAAATCATCCCAAAGATTTTTGTCTTCAATACCAATGTCGTCGATGGCTCCAACCTGTGCGTCCGCCACAGCCTTCATTTTTTTCCGCCATTTCGGCATCGCTGAGGCCTGCATCCTTGAATCCATCCACCACGGATTCATTCATGCCTTCCAGAATTTCCTTGATTTCCTCTGGCGTCAAAGTCGACGGAATTCCCTCGACCGCGCCTGCCATCATCGCTACAGACATTTCGTCCATTTGATCTTTGGAGATGCCAAGTTCGTCGAGACTGCCAATGGAGGACTTGATCATCTCACCCGATGCCTCATCACGATCTGCGGCAGGAATTCCGCAGTCGTCCATGTTGTCCATGACCGTTTCCGAAATTTCCTTGAGGGCTTCATCGTAGTCATCCGCTGCAACACCGGAATCCTTCAGTCCCACAATCGATGCTTGAGCAATCACTGCCGGCATTTCCTTCAGGCTTGCACCCAATTCCGCTGAACGAGCCGCGAGGCTTTTTTGCACGATTTCAACGATCGCATTCAAAATCGCCAGAATCTTGGTTTTGTCGACGACCCCGGCTTCATTGAATGCAGCAACCGCACCTTCCACGAAACCTGCAATTTCAAGTTCTGCCGGGGTGTCTGCTCTTGCAAGACTCAGGCTGCTCGTGCCCTTTTTTGCATCCGCTTTTTGTTTTGCGGCATCGGTGATGATTTTTGCCTGCTCTTCAGTCAGACCCTTGGACTTCAGTGCATCAGTGAGCTGTATGGAAAGCCGACTGGTCGATTGCAGGTTCCTGTTTTTACAAGCTTTCAACAAGTACGCCAGCCACCAAATGAGCCCACATCCAGACTTCATCTGACGCAGTCACGTCACTGTTGTAAGGATAGTGAAGGAATGCTGCGCCAGGCTTCTTGCGAAACTTCGGCGCCAGAGTCAGGCGCCCACCGGCCAATGGCAACGCGCCCAAACGCAATCCTGCCAGCACAGCATAGCTGACGTTGTTGCAAACGTAATTATTGAGCGGGTCAGCCGATTCCATTGGCACAAATTTCCACGCCTGATCCTGTTCACTCCGACCCAGACTCTCGCTGAATTGCTCCAAACGCAGACGATGACGCGAAGCGATTTTCTGCGGTTGCCAGTTCATGGCGATTTCATCGGGAAGATTCAACTCACGAGGCACTATCCAATCCGATACGGGCGCGTTGACTTCACCCAATGCTTTTCCGCGTGGGTCAAAGCCTGACAAACCCGTCGTTTTGTTGAGTGCACCCGCCTCGAGTCGAACGCCGGTGGGATTCGCACCATAGCCGGTCATGAGAATGAAATCTGGCTGAAAACGTTCGGCTTCATGAAGAATCACCGCAGCCGCAAAGTCCCACTCAACTGTCAATTTGAGAAGGCACAGCTCAATCTCTTGCCCATCAAACTTGAGTGTTCGTTGAATCGCGATGCCACCGCTGGCTCCCGGAGAATCATCAGGCTTGAACTCGGGAACATCAAACTGACCATCCTGCGGCCACGCGGATACCGCGGGCCACAGAGAAGAACGTTGCAGAACATCGACCACTGCACCTGAAATGTTGTGTTTGCGATTGAATGGCCCGAATCCCGACAACAAGACACGCTTGCGGGTTGAACCCGAGTTTGTGCAGCCTTGGCTGCGGTTCGATTTGTAGGTTTCAAAATTGCGCGCCACGCGGCTGTTGCCGGTCAACCCCAAATCGGTTGCAAAATCGGAGTCCCGAATTCCCTGTTGGGGAATGCTGCAGGCAGAGTGGCCGAGCAAAAGCAAAAGCAAAAGTACAATCTGCAGAGGCAACCATTGCATGGATAGACTCCTGAGGCATATTTCAGGTCGAACCAGTTTGATTTGCGCCCGATGGAAAAGAATATCACGAGACGCGAGACTCTCCATCCAGCGTTGAAAATACCTTCCTAAAAACAATCATGAACATCGTATTCCAACTGTGTCTGCGGGTATGGCAGCGGTTGCGCGGAAGCCCTCTGAAGTTACAGTTTACAAATACGAAAACAATCATAAAATTAGATAAACACCCGTTTTTATTGATTTTAAATATAAAACAAAAAGTTCACTTCATATTTCCATTATAGCTCCGATAAGAGTGTTGATGGTAATTTATCCACCAGAGTTGAACGGAGACAGATTCACATGAAATACCTTTTGATGGCCCTCAACATGATATGCATGCTGACACTCGTTGCCTGCGGCGGACAAGAATACTCCACCGGAAGCATTTCAAATCTTGCGGCAACTTCCCCATTGGGTGCGACAGACCAAAACAGCGCCGCCGCCAATGCCGACGCCAGCACAAAGTCAGGCCAAAAAGACGCATGCGAATCATCCAGCGAATCGAGAACAAATTCATCCACAACGGGCGAAATCAAACCTTGTGAAAAAAAGGATGAGACCGATCATGATAACGACCATCACGAGGAAGACGACAAAGCTCGCGGTTCCAGCGCGGACGATGAAGACTGTTCAGACTGAATGCGGAAACCCAGCCGTTGGAGATTCAGGTTGAAGCCACCGCTGCTGCGTCTTCCGCTCCAACAGCCTTCTCAATGCGCGGTTCCCCACCATCGTAGACCAACAGGCGCGGTTCGCCTTCCAGTATCGTCGAAAGGTTCACAGGCCGGTTCCAAATCTTGAAAAGACTACGCATGGTTTCCATCGCCCAGTCGATCTTCAGGTCCTTGCCCTGGTGCTTGTGAGTCAAAAGCAATTCACCGCGATTCTGGAAATTGCCATCGACAACCTCAATCACGGGTTGACCAAAATTGGTCAAAGCATCGAGAAGCTCTCTCTTGATTGCCGGAAAATCACGATCATTGATGACCGCTTGGCCTGTCCTGCGATCCGCGGCCCAGGTGAACATCTTGGCCTCTTCGCAAAAATCCTCGTCCAGGAATTCGTCGATGAACGTGATGTCGTTATGGTACTTTCGAACTTCGAACAACTTTTGGCGGCCTGCATTGGTATTGGTGTTCCAGGCCTTGCGAACCGCCGGATCATCACACAGCATGTAGTCGAGTCCGAAACGCCCCTTGTTCCAGCGGTTTTCAATGTGACGCATGAGTTCCACACCAACCTTGTATGGATTCAGCCTCATTCCGGATGTTGCCGTGACGCCTGCATAATGGTCACAGTAATCAATCACTTCGGAGTCGTTGAGTACAAACTCGGTCATCAGCTTGGAATGCCAATAAACAGCCCAGCCCTCGTTCATGATCTTTGTTTGTCCTTGCGGAGCAAAGTAATAAGCCTCTTCACGAACAATCGAAAGAACATCCCGCTGCCAGCTTGAAAGAGGCGCGTGCTCGATCAGGAACTGCAGCACATCACGACGTGCCGACTCGGGAAAGCGCTTTTCGCGCTCGAATTCGCGCACGATCTTTTCTTGCTGCTCCTTCAAATAACTCTCCGGATTGATATAGCCATCCATGTAGCTGCGCTGTGTTGGCAACTTTGGAACCGGACGCTTCTCCGGCGGCAACATATCATCAGGATCTCGCGACAACTTGGGTTCGCGACGAATATGTGGAGCATGCTGGTCGATAAGATTCTCAATCGACAAACACGTGTCTATGAACGTCTCGACCTCGTCATGGCCAATTTCTTCGATATAACGACGGACGCGACTGCCATGGTTGGCCATCTCGTCGAGCATCTTTCGGTTGGTATGCTGAAAACAGTAGTTGTTCTTGAAGAAGTCGCAGTGTCCATACACATGCGCAATCACCGTCTTCTGGTCGACAAGCGAGTTGCTCTTGAGCAGATATGCGTAACAAGGGTCGTTGTTGATGACCATCTCGTAAATCAGACTCAGGCCATACTCATAGCTCTTTGAGAGATGCTCATATTCCATCCCGAATCGCCAATGCGGATAACGGGTCGGAAATCCTCCATAAGCGGCAATCTCGCTCATCTGCTGATAATCAACCATCTCAAAGATGACCGGAAAGAAATCGAGGCCAAGATTTTTACATTGGGATTCGATTTCCCGAACGATATTTTTGAGCTCAGGAGTGAGCTCGCTGGTCAGGCGCGGGTCCATCACCATGATTATTTTCCTTTGCCCAGAAAGACCTTGAGGGCGTTCATGATGCCATCACGATCCTTGATCTGATGGGTCACGACTTTTTCCTGTGCTTCACCAAAATGCTTTTCCAAATCCTTGAGAAACTGGCCGCTGCCATATCGGCTTTCAACCTGCCCATAACAGAACAGATTGGAAGCGGGCAGCAAGACATTGTCGAGCAACAACATACACTCATTGGTGTCGTTGCCACTCCAGTTGTCTCCATCAGAGAAATGGAACATGTACACATTCCATTCATCCAACGGATAGTCTTCCTTGATAATCTTCTCAGACAACTTGTACGCACTCGAGATCAACGTGCCACCACTTTCCTTTGTGTGATAAAACGTCTGCTCGTCGACTTCGCGTGCAACAGCATCGTGAATAATGAAACGTGTTTCGATATTGTCGTAATTGCGCTTCAACCAGGTGTCGAGCCAGAAGGCCGTCAAACGGACTATCTCCTTTTGCTCGTCACCCATCGAACCCGAGACGTCCATCATGTAAATGATCACAGCGCTCGCTTCCGGATTTTCTTCGATCTTGAAGCTGCGGTAGCGCTTGTCTTCCTTGATGGGAATGACTGAAGGACGATCAGGCACGTATTCATCCGAAGCAATTTGGCGCTTGAGCGCTTCCTTGTAGGTGCGCTTGAAATTGCGCAACCCTTCAGGTCCCGTCTTGAGCACACCGTGATACTTGTACTTCCTGGACTTGACGTTCTTTTTACCCTTGTCCTCGATGCGTGGGAGTTGAAGCTCCTCGCCCAAAATATCGGCAAGCTCTTCGAGCGAAACGTCCACCTCTAGTCCATGCTCGCCCGCGTTTTGTCCCGCTTCACCCTCACCGGGTTGCGGCTGGCCTTGGTTCAACGGATCTCCGGGATCACCATCGCCCTGCCCGACACCCTTTTGTTGGTTTCCACCAAACTGGAAACGCGGAAGATCGATGCGCGGCAACGGAATCGTCACCTGCTTGTTGCCCTGTCGGCCGATCAGTTCACCCGAAGAAATGAAGCGCTTGAGGTTTTCCTTGATGCGCCCCCGAACGATCCTTCGGAATCGGTTGACATCGGTTTCCATCTTCATGTTGAAAACTCCTCAAGCGCGCAGGTCGGCTTCACGCCGACAATCGTCATCAATTCGCAGAACGCTTCACATCACCGCGGGCAAAGATGCTCGCCACAAAATGCAATGCGTCGTTCGAACAAATGTCGCAGTAGCCATAGTTCTTGATGAGGCGATTCTTGACCACATCGATCTTGGCTTGTGTCTCTTTGTCGACGACGTTGGACACCAGGCTCGTGAGCTTGATTGTGTCTTTTTGGTCTTCAAAGAGCTTGAGCTCGAGAGCTTTATGCAGGCGCTCGTTCGTCTTGTAGTCGAAGGTTTTGCCTTCAAGCGCAAGTGCACCGATGTAATTCATGATCTCACGACGGAAGTCATCCTTGCGGCTTTCCGGAATGTCGATCTTCTCTTCGATGCTGCGCATCAAACGTTCATCAGGCTCTTCGCTTTGTCCGGTGTACTTGTTGCGCACACGTTCTTTCTGCGTGTAGGCCTTGACGTTGTCGATGTAGTTGCCGCACAGCTTGGCAATCGCCTCTTCATCGGCAGAAATCGCGCGCTGAACTTCGTTCTTCACGATATCTTCATATTCCTGCTTCACGACAGCAAGCAGTTCGCGGTAGCGCTTCTTGGTTTCTTCATCGCGAATCAATGAGTGGTTCTTGAGACCACCTTCGAGTTCGTTGAGAACAATGAACGGATTGATACAACCGTTGCCGCGATCATCCACAAGCGCGTTGGAGATCTTGTCCTGGATGTAGCGCGGAGAGATTCCATCAAGACCTTCGCGCATGGCTTCTTTGCGCAATTCCTTGATGTTGTCTTCCGTGTAACCAGGCAAGGTCTTGCCATCGTACAGCTTGAGTTTCTGCATCACCGTCAGGTTGGCCTTCTTGGGCTCCTCGAGACGTGTCAGGATCGCCCACATCGAAGCGGTTTCGATCGTGTGCGGCGCAACGTGAATGTGCGGAACGCTCTCGGCATTGAAATCCTTGCGGTAGATCTTGGTTTCTTCCTTGAGCTTGGTGATGTACGGAACATCGATTTTCACTGTACGGTCGCGCAACGCTTCCATGAACTCATTGTTCTGCAGCTTGCGATACTCAGGTTCGTTTGTGTGACCAACAATAACTTCGTCGATATCAGTCTGTGCGAACTTCTTGGGCTTGATGCGGTGTTCCTGCGAAGCACCGAGTAGGTCGTAAAGGAATGCCACATCGAGCTTGAGCATTTCGACAAACTCAACCATCCCGCGGTTGGAGATGTTGAACTCACCATCAAAGTTGAACGCACGCGGATCCGAGTCCGAACCGTACTCCGCAATCTTGCGGTAGTTGAGGTCACCAGTGAGTTCTGTCGAGTCCTGGTTTTTTTCGTCTTTGGGCTGGAATGTTCCAATACCCACACGATCTTTTTCCGAAAGCAGCAGGCGACGGACACGAATATGGTTCCTCACCACCCGTTCCCAATCACCGCCGTATTGCTTCATAAGCTCGTTGAAAACAAAACGACACGCAGGGTCGATATTTCCTTCCACAAAAATCTTCTGATCAAACGTCTTGCCTTTGTTGAGATGGCTGAGCACTTTTGCGCGTGCCTCTTCAGGAATCAGACGCAGTGGTTCCTCGTGCATCGGGCACGCCATGATGTCATCCATCGCGAGGCGTTCTTTGAGGTTGATCCAGTCGTAAGTGTAGAGCGCACCTTCAGCCTGGTAGGAATACCATTCGAGACCTTTTTTCAGAAGCCGCGCGATCGTCGACTTCGCAGATCCCACTGGACCGTGAAGCAAAAGAACGCGTTTCTCTGGGCCATAGCGCAAACTCGCGGCCTTGAAGAAATTGACAAGCTTGACGAGATGAACGTCAAGGCCAAACACAGCATCCTTGCCGCCGGCGAGCGGATCATCAAAGAACTTGTAGTGCACAAGCTTCTTTTTATGCTCTACGTATTCGTAGGTACCGAAGTGCATAATCATATCATAAACACGCTGAAATGCAGTTCTGCAGACGCGAGGATTCTTCTCGACGATGTCGAGATAATCAATAAAGCTACCCTGCCAATTGAGTTCGTTGTAATGGGTCGGACTGTAGGCATCGCGAACAATATCGTAGATCTTGTGACTCTGTTGCATAGCTCCTCCGGCAAAACGAAACTCGCCTTGGCACCGCACCGATCCCTTTGGCACAGGTGATGTCGAATTCGATCTGTTCAGAGTAACCATGCAGAATCAGGAGGTCAAACCAATCACTCGGGAATGACAGTTTCCCCACCCCAAAATTTTGTTCATGGATTGTTTGCTTGATACAAGGAATCAATCTCGACACGACGTGTTTCGTTAATCTTGAGCCGATTCAAGCTTCCACTGGGAAGCTTTTCTCCAAGGGATTCTTGAAAAGGTTTCTCCAGTACCAAGAATTTTTTGATTGTCGCATGACGTGGCAGAGTTTCATTCACACTTACGATACGTTGCTGAACCACATCACGAACCTTTTCCGGACTGTCACGAAATTCAGCCTGGGCATCCGCAGAAAGAACAACAAGAGCCGCTAAATAGGGCATTTTATCACCCACGATGCAAACATCTTGCACTTCTTTCGATTCGCGCAACAATTGCTCAAGACGGAGCGGCGAGATTGTTGCACCACCTGCAGTAACAAAAAGATGCCGGCGACGCCCGGTGATTTTGAATCCAAAGGGCGTCATTTGCGCCACGTCACCCGTTTCCTGCCAATGCCCGCTCCCCGCAAAAGCCGGGTGATTCAGGCGATACTCAAGTGCTGAATTCTGCCCAAGACGAAACGACACATGCGAAACCGGGTTGCCAATCAAATTCAAGTGAGGCGCATCATAGGTATTGGCAGACAATAGACCTGCCGCAGCAGTGACTCCATAGGTTTCAATCACCGGAACACCCATCTGCCCGAGCAATTCCACATGCACTTCACGCGCCGGCGCAAGTCCATGCACAACCATTTGAAGATCGGCGAGGCTGTGGCGAACAAATTCTTTGCCAATCGCATTGCGACTTGCCCACAGCAATGTTCGGGTTGCCGCATCAAAGACGGACTCTGGCAATTTCAGAGCTCGCCCCGATTTCAGCAAACCTCGGACCTGATCAAGCCGATTGCCAACAGCAATCCGCGGACTGAATCCGGGTGCACGCAGCTGCGTATTGACGTGATTCGCAAGTTTCTCAAGTTCGTTTGGCGATGCAAAAATAACCGTGGGCCGCAAAATCTTGAGATGCGATTCAAATTCTCCGCCAAGTTGGGGAAAGCCAACCACGCCGTTTTTAAGCATCGAGCACAATGGAGACAGATGCGCGAACGGGTTCGACAACGGCAAAATCTCGATCGTCTTCCAGAACAACTCAGGAGGAGTATTGAGATGTAGCAAGAGATGATTGGCCGTGACCACCAAAGCATCGAGGCTCAGTGACTCCGGTTTTTGATAGCCATCATGTCCAAAGGAAATGAAATCAAAGACACCAATCCGGGGCGGAATATTTCCGGTGAATTGCGGGAAAGCGCCCGTCTGTCTTTTTGCATCACGCAACTCGTCGGCAGTTTTATACCATCTGAAAAAAGTCAGTGCCGCAGGTTCTTCGCTATTGTCACGCGCACTCCATTGCACCGTTGAAAGATCAAATACGGGGCGCTCCAGGTCCTTCAACTGAACAGAGTAACCCTCGATGTCTGTCACCACAGCAATGCAGCCAAAATATTCCAGGCACCAGCGAATGTCTGCACTTGACGCATGCAACGGCATGAACATGACGTCGAATCCAGCCAACACAGCCGCCAATGCAGCGACCCATGATGTGTAGCTGTTGTGGGTTTGAAACAAGAGAGCAGGTCCGCGGGACTTTTCGGAAAATGCCCCCTGATTGGAAACCCCAGCCAACGCTGCAGACCAGTTGCGCACCGATCGACCCAGGTGAGCAAGAAAATCTCGCCCCGAATATTGCTGCCAGGTGCCTTCTGCATAGGTTCTGGCAATGACCTGCTCGGTGCGTACAGACTGACGCATCAACAAATTCATGAACTGCTGATTAGCCTTGAACAGCGACGTCAGCTGGTCGTCGGCCGGAAAAAATCCATCTGATGGTTGTGTCATGGGTTGAACTTTCAGCTTTCTTTAGACAGCAAGCCGGGGCGTTGGACCCTTGAGGATTATCATATTCCTTGCGAGGTCAAAATAACTGCGCTTGGCATCGACCTGAACGGCGTCATCCAATTCCGGAAAGTACCCCGTGAGTTGCCTCCCATAGGTGCAACCCGTATCGAGGCCAACACAAATGGGTCGCCCGGATGGAAGAGTCTTCCTGAACAAACCTTGTTTGGCATCATGTCCAAAAACAATAAGCTCTGGCCCGCGATGAAGTTCATGCCATCGGAACTTGTCAGGCACATCGATCCTGGGTTTCGGATTGACGTGTGGAACCGCAAGCTCAGGTGCATTTGATTTCGTTGGCGATGACAACTTGGTTTGTTTTTGTTCAGCTTCGGCGAGCATCTCGGCACGATAACCCGATGGCACCAGCAACAATTTCGATTTTGCTGATGGATCATCCCACCGTACATACCGAGCCGTGAGCAACATTCTCTCGGGCGTTGAATTCAATCCAGACACAGGATCAATTCCGGCATGGACAATGACAAGCGGATACTCGGCCTCCCACCCCTTGCGTTCACGGGCAGGTCGAATGGTTGTCCGATACGCGTGTGGCAGGCCGTTCACGAAGTCGAAAAGAGCCCTGCGATGATGTCTCACGAGGTGCAGAGTCTGCTGAGTGTGTTCGGGAAGAGACTGCAGACCACGTCGTTGGGCTTGCACCATGGCCGCCCAAAGTGCCCAATCATGATTGCCTTTTATACAAATAGCATTGAATTCGTGAATCAAATCAAAGACGCCAACAGGATCCGGACCTTTGGTAAAAAGATCTCCCACCAATACAAGTTGAAAATCTGCCATCCGTTGTTTGGCTTTTTGAACAAGTTCCCGCAATTCCTTTGCACATCCGTGAACATCGCCAACAATAAACAATGGCAAACGTTCGCCTGATGGCGGCATATCCTTGATGACAATGTTGCGGGCAGTATCTTGCACGGGACACCTGTTTGGCCCGGAACTTCGGGCTCTCAGCTATCGTAACAGGTGCCCCCCCACCACGGCAACGCGTCACCTTCGGAAGCGTCAGAACCGGGTGGGTCGCCTCTGCCTCGCCACCCCCTTCCCTGTGGAATCAATTACCCCACGGGAGGAATGATCCAGGTTTGCTCTTGGCCGGGTTTAAAGAAGCCGAGGTTTTCGTTTCTGTCGACTGCTCAGTCTGCTCAGTCTGCTCAGTTTGTTGGGTTTGCTGGGTTTGCTGGACAGGTTGTGTCTGCTGAGTCTGGTTGTTGATTTGTGACTGATTTTGTTTCAGGGCCTCTTCCTGTTGAACAAGCATTTGCTTCCAATCACGCTCAAACGAACGGTGGCGTCGACACGCATAGACATTTCTGGCCAGCAAATTCCGGCGTCGGCTCAATGGTCCCTTGTAAAACGGCTTGCCGTCGACGTAGTCCGAGGAAACATCCATAATGATGTTGTTGGCATCATTGAACTTGCCATTGGGGCTACGGACGTCCGCCATCATGATCCAATGATCAGGTTGACGTCCCGGATAAGCAAGCAAGAGAACATCGCCCGCTCGCAATTGTCCGGTGCATCCGGCAAAATTCAACGCATCCCAATCAAATTGATAGAGAGCGACCCGGAAACCAGCGCTCCGGTGGGCTTGCCCTATGTACCCGCTGCAGTCCGTCACACTGCGACTGTTGGATCCAAGGCGATAGGTTTGAACTCCACGACCAAACATTTCTGCAGACTGAAGAAAATTCAAAACACGCTCGGGGATCGGATCTCCACTTTCCGTCTGCAGAATCTTCACGGGTTCATCGTTGCTCCAGGGAAAAAAGCCCTGAGCCTCTGAATCCTCGCTGCGGTTTTGCTGTCCGCAGGCGGAAACAAACGCTGCACAAAACAGAATCGAAAACGCCCGTCGCAATGTTTTCCAAGAGTACGCACCCATGCCAAAACCTCCAAAGCCAAACTTTTTGAAAATGTCGCATGGACTCGTTGAAGCAGGCTCTGTGCCAATGGTTTTTGCATGGAGTTTTGCAAGGATAAAAAAAAACAGACCTTGCAAGCCGTGTCCAAGGATTGGACAGTGTCGTTTAAATAGTATCAACCAGTACCTGTTGAATGAGCTTGCCTCTAACTGAGAACCTTACCCAATCTGGCATCCCTCAGGTAGAGCCCGAGCCAAATAAAAACTCCGACATAGACTGGAAAAAGGGTATGGGAAAAAAGAGGATTCCCGACCCGAACATGACTCGCAACTGCGCCGCCGAGGTAGGCAGTCAAAAAGACAGCTCCCACAATCGCAGTCCGGGGAATCAAATGAAGAACAAGGCACAAGCCCAAAATCGTTCCAACAATTGGCATCTTCTCGACCGGCCACTGCAAAGCAGCGCCGGCCTCAAGTGCCTCCGGTGGAAGCTTTTCCATAAAAAATTTGATGGCAGCATCAAAAACAAGAAAAGCGACAGAAACAAAACTGAAAGCACTTCCACAATTGATCATTAAACGGGATCGACTCTCCATTATGACTCCATTCGAAATTGATAATCCCTTATTAATCCCAAATATTCTCATGTGAATCAGAAAGTTTTTGAATACGCCCATGCAAGAATGCTGACACCTTCAAGCTTGATGAACAGAGAAACATTGAAATGACATCTGCAGAAACACTGATTGTCGCATTGTTCTCCGTCCGACGGGTGTCTTGGACACGCGCATGGAGAATCCAAATGGCGAGAATATCGAAAATCAAGGCTGCTTGTTGGAGTTTTTCCATACAAGCATCTCGTCATGACCAATTTGTTTCAAAAGGGATTGCAGCCTGGGCAGATCGCGTATCCGGACTTTCCAAATCTGCTTGAATTGGAGTTCAGCAACTCTTCCGGCAGAAGATCAAAGCACTGAACGTGCTGTGATCTTCGTTCACAGCATACGAATCAACGGCTCTTGCGGACAAACTCCTTGATGATGACACTGCGCAGAATCTCGCTGGTGCCACCACCAATCTCAAGAAGCTTGGCATCGCGCATCAGCCGCTCAACCGGAAATTCACGGATGTATCCGTAACCACCCAGAACCTGGATTGCATCCAGTGCCACCTTGGTTGCCATCTCGGAAGCAAAGACCTTGGCCGCTGCAGCTTCCTGGTTTGCACGACGACCTTCATCGATCACCTGCGCTGCTTCATAGACCAACGCCCGAGCCGCACGGTAACCAATGTACATGTTGGCCAGCTTCTCGCTGACAGATTGGAAGTTCACGATGGATTCGCCAAACTGGCTACGCTCTTGTGAATACTTCAGCGAGTGATCCAAACAAGCTCTCGCGATTCCCAAACTCATGGCGGCAAGACCCACACGTTCGATGTCGAGGTTCTTCATCATGTGTTTCACACATGCGCCTTCTTCACCCACGCGGTTTTGAACCGGAACCCGACAATTGCGGAAAACAAGTTCTCCCGTTGGGCTCGAGCGCATGCCCATCTTCGAAAGTTTTTTGCTGATTGTGAATCCAGGGAATCCGCTTTCGACAATGAACGTGGAAAGGTCCTGGCGATTTTCGCCCGTGCGTGCGTAGACCAAGAAAACATCACCAATGGGGCCATTGGTGATGAACATTTTTGTTCCGTTCAAAACGTAATGGTCATCTTCACGCACTGCTCGTGTCGACATGCCGACTGCATCAGATCCAGCACCTGGTTCGGTCATCGCCATGCCGGCAACCAACTCGCCTGTCATGCAACGGGGAAGATAACGCTCGCACTGCTCTTTGGAACCGTTTTGGGCCAGGTTGTGAACAAAAAGAAGCGAGTGTGCCAAGTAGGAAAGACAGGTTCCTGGTTCTGCATAGCTGAGTTCTTCCATCACCGAAACCATAGCCTTCGCGCCCAGATTCACTCCTCCGAATTCTTCCGGAATCGTGATCCCAAGAATGCCGAGGTCGCCCAGCTTCCTGAAAATGCCGGGAGCAAGACGCTCTTCTCTGTCGAGTTCATCGGCATGCGGCGCAAGCTCTTTGCTTGCAAATGCGCGCACAGTTTGAGTGAGTTCTTTCATTTCTTGAGAAAAGTCGTTCTTCATATTCCCTCTCCCGTGTTCACCACTGGAATTGTTAAGCTGGATCTTTGATTTCTGCCAAAACTTCCGGACCTGCAAGTGTCATGCCTGCCTGAACCCGCAGCGACGAAAGCACTCCCGCACGAGGTGCCCTTATTTCAAGCTGCATCTTCATGGACTCAAGCACAAACAGCAGATCTCCCTCATTGACTTTATCGCCATCGGCAACACGAACCTCAAGTACTTTGCCTGCCATCGGAGCCTTGAGCAATGTGTCGCCGCCCCCGTCCTGCGCACCGACCTCGAGCTGAGCCCGAGAATCATCAGGCCATTCCAGAGTTAAAGTCTCGCCAAACAACGTGATTTGAAGATGTTGGCCACGCGGACGTGACAAAGTACAAACAACTTCGAGGTCATTCCCCTGGCCTGCTTTTGCCCGCTGACACGCTGACTGCAAAGAAAATGTGCTTCTTTCCAGAGATTCCCAACTGAGCTCCGCAAGCGTTTCAACCAATCCACGTCCACGGATACGAAAGACGTGAGAAGCGTCACCCGCTACAACATCGACGCTCGAATATTCGGCCTTTGAACCAACATTCAAACCCGACAAATCACGTGCTCGCGTGACCGGAATCAATGCCGCGAATCTTTGCCCGATGTGCTCACCAAGCCCCTCGGTACGGTCGAAATTGTTACGTTGCGCATCTTTCAGCAAGAGGGCCGAAGCCAATGCCCGGCGCACATCCATGCGATGGAAAAATGAAATCAACTTTTCGGGAATCAGAGACTCATTGAGTCCCTGAGCGTGTTCGCCAATCCAAGCGGTGGAAACGGCTCCAGAGATATAATCGGAATGCTGCGCGACAGCGGTCAGAAATGGCAGGTTGGTTGTGCAACCGTGCACCACCGTCGACTCCAGGCCACGCGCCAACAAGTCGCACGCTGCAGCACGCGTGGGCGCATGAGCGATGATCTTGGCAATCATGGAATCAAAGCGATCGTTGACCCTTCCACCTTCCACAACCCCCGAATCCACACGCACGCCGGGCAGAGTTGTTTCCTTGTAAACCACCAAAGGACCCGGTGTCGGCAGAAATCCGGAACGGGGATCCTCTGCCAACAGGCGTGCTTCAATGGCAACACCTTTGGGAACCGGCAATGTGAAGACGTCGGGTCGCCCCAATTGAACGGGCCATTGTCCCATGGCCAAATCAAATTGCGCTTTGACGAGATCGACGCCGTAAACAAGTTCCGTGACAGGATGTTCAACCTGCAGACGTGTGTTCATTTCCAAAAAGAAAAAACCACCATCGCCAGTCAGCAAAAATTCCACCGTGCCGGCGCCGCGGTATTTTGTTTCGGCAACCAATGCCAGCGATGCTTTGCCCATGCGCTCGCGCAAGGCTGCATCCACCACGGGACTGGGCGCTTCTTCGAGAACCTTCTGATGGCGGCGCTGCAGGGAACACTCACGTTCGCCCAGAAACACGCCGCCCCCGGTGCCATCGCCAAAAACCTGAATTTCCACGTGACGGGGAGCTACAAGGTAACGCTCCACAAACACCGTCGGATCATTGAAGCTGGCCTGCGCTTCTTGCGCGGCGCGCCTGACGGCCTCGGGAAGGTCTTTGAAGTTGTCGACGATGCGCATGCCGCGTCCACCACCACCGCCGCTGGCCTTCACAAGGTAGGGAGCAACGATGCCACGTTTTTGCAACGCCTCTGGCCATTTGTTCTCGGGTATTGATTTGAGTTCGTCACTCAACAAAGCTTCAAGTGTTGGAACTCCGCATTTTCTTGCGAACGCTTTGGCCGATTCCTTGCCACCCATGGCCTGCATGTTTTGTGCTGTGGGCCCCACGAAGGCGATACCAGCATTTTCAACCAACCGAGCAAAATCGGCGTTCTCGGAAAGAAAGCCATAGCCCGGGTGAATCAACTCTCCACGCCAATGCTTTGCGGCATCGACAATCGCCTGTGCATTCAAAAAGCTGTCGACTTCCAAAACCGCATCTGCTTCAAACCGAACAGGTGCATCGCTATCCTCTGGAGTCGAAATGACTGCGACCTTCCAGCCATAATCGCGTCCGGCGCGCAGAATCCTGCGGGCAATTTCTCCACGGTTTGCAATGACAAGTCGCTTCATTTTAGTTCTCCAAACGTGTCAGCAGGGAGATCGGCAGACCATGCAGCTGATTGCTTGTCAAAGAAACTCGCCAGTCCATGTTGCCCTTCTGCCGAACAACGCGCCAAGGCGATAGACACGGCTGTGAATTCAAAAAGACCCGTGTCTGGCAACGGATGTATCTTGCGCAGCAGCTCTTTGGTGCGGCGTGCTGCATTGGGGCCTGCTTTCAGATGCTGGTTCACCACTTCGCACGCTTTGAGTGACAAAGCATTGCTGTCGGCTGAATCGACAACATGATTGACAAGCCCCAACTGCAGGGCCTGTGTCGAATCCAGACGTTCGCCCGAGAGCATAAACGGTGCTGCCTTTCCGGCCCCCAGCTTGCGAACGATGTACGGGCTGATCACACCTGGTACGATTCCCAAGCGCACTTCGCTGGTGGCAAAAACTGTTTTTGAATCTGCAATCACCACGTCAGAACAACAAACCAAACCAAAACCACCGCCAATGGCACTGCCACGCACAACTGAAACGACGGTCGTGGGGAAGCTGGCCAAGCGGAAGAAAAGCGTTCCGAGAACTCGCGCATCGCGCAAACTTTGTGGTTCGCCGGCCTTGGACTGTTCGCGCATGTAATTGAGATCGGCGCCTGCGCAGAAATGTCCACCTGTGCCTTCAAGCACAAGAATCCGCATCTGGTTTTCATCTTTTGTCGCCGCAAGCTCGGCAATAACATCGGTGAGCTCGGTGATCATTTCGGCATTGAAAGCGTTGCGTACGGCAGGACGGTTGAGAATCACCCGAACCACACCCTGCCCTGCCCGCCGCACCAGGACGGTTTGACCATCATAGTCCTTGCTCAAATCGGGAACATCTTTGCGACTCATCGGGCAGCACCTTCCATCGCAACAGCAGAAAGCAGTTCGCTTTCAGGAGCACTGTGCTCGGCATCTATGGTCGACAACAAGCCGACGGGAATATTCATTTCGCAGCGCAACATTGCCTGGCTCAAGGTTTTACCTTGAGCATCGATGCACAGGCTCATGGTGCCACCACCATCCAGTGTTTCTTCGAGAAGAAAATTCAGCGACCATAAATTTGGAACAACATGACGGGTGACGGCGCCTTTGCACAAACTTGCAAACCATTTCTTGACGTCTGCGGCCTCAATGTTGTCGCGAAGCCATGCGTAGCATTCAGGTGATCGCGCAATCAGACCAATGTTTGCGGTGTCGCCTTTGTCGCCACTGCGTGCATGAGCAATCGCCCAAAGCGGCAACTTGCGGGTGATGCTGCCACGCTGCGCGTTCCATGAATGCGGATCGGCAGCAGGAATGGAAACGTCAGACGTTCCGCCCGTTCGAGGCCAATGCAATTCCGGAGACTGATGAATGGTACTGATGCCGGCCGTCGACGCGAGTGATTCACCCACCCAAACCTTAGCCAACGCAACTTCTTGTGGAACAAGTGCAGGCCAGTAGCTGACCACATCACTGATGGCAGGTGCACCACCCGTCACCGCAACACCAGAAGGACCACTCAAAATCAGACTCGGAAGAATCTTCCGGAAAATCTGCAGAGCCTGTTTATCTTGTGCGAGCGCGCCAAAGCGCACGAGAACTTCCTTGGCTGGAATGCGCGGCGACAAGCCACGGTGGGTTGAATCGTCGCCAATGAATTCACTCATCGTTTTACGACAGGCAGAAATGCCTGCCTTGGCCAATTCACTCGACAGTTTTTGCCACATGATTTTTGAAAAAACTTCGGCTTTGGCACGCGCATCTGGCCCCGAAACAATAAGTGTTCCACTTGCCTTGAATCCGTCGGCATAAGCAATGCTGACCTTCAAAAGATCGGTGGGAGGCCGGCCTTTGACCTGCGAAACACGAACTCGATCTGTGCCATCGGATGCAAGTTGGATTGTTGAAAAATCGGCAATCACGTCGGGTGTGATGTAGCTCTGTGGATGGCCCATTTCATAAAGCAATTGTTCGCGCACCGTCTGAACGGAAACGAGTCCGCCAGAGCCCGGGTGTTTGGTGACCACAAAAGAACCATCGGCGCTGCATTCGAGAATTGGAAAACCGATGTCCTCAAAACTTTTCACCTTGCGCCAGTCGGTGAAGTTGCCACCGGTCGCCTGTGCGCCACACTCGATGATGTGCCCGGCAACAATGCCATGCGCGAGTTTGTCGTAGTCGGCAGCCGACCAGCCGAACTCGTGAATCATGGCAGCGAGGGTGATGCCTGTGTCGGTAACCCGCCCGCAGACCACGATATCGGGGTTCTGTTTGAGGGCTTCCACAACCGGCATGGCGCCGAAGTAGACGTTTGCGCTCAGAACTTTGTCGACCACGCCATCAAACGATTCACCAGTCTCCATGTTCTTCATCGCGCAACCGGGTTGTTTGATGATCTCGGGAAGTCGGGCAGCAATATCGTCGCCCTCAACCAACGCAACACGCAGATCAAGCCCATTCTTGCGGGCCAACTCGAACAAGGCATCGGCGCACGCTCGCGGATTCACACCTCCAGCATTGGTGATGATACGGATTCCGCGCTCTTTGCAGGTCTTGAGCAGCGGTGCGAGTTGCGAAATAAAATCGCCAGCGTAACCAAGATTGGCATCTTTTTGCTTTTGTTTTTGCAGAATGCTCATGGTGATTTCTGCAAGAAAGTCGATCGACACGTAATCCAGTTTGAGTGGACCACACACCTGCCTGCGCAGGGCGTATGGGTCATCGCCCCAGTATCCACCCGCGTTGGCAATCCGAATCATTTTTCCGTTGGTCGTCATGGTTCAAAATTCCTTTCACATCCGGAACACGCCAACCTGGGTTGGCTCGATGGGGGCGTGCAGTGTGGCGGCCAAACTGGCAGCAAGTACATTGCGTGTGTTTCTCATGTCGATGATTCCATCGTCCCACAAGCGCGCAGACGCATAATAAGGATGTCCTTCACGTTCATACTTGGCACGAATCGGATTGGCGATTTCCTCTGCCTGTTCCGCGCTGAGGTTTTTTCCGTCACGAGCGAGCTGATCGCGTTTGACGGTCACCATGACCTGGGCTGCCTGTTCGCCACCCATCACACTGATGCGCGAGCTGGGCCACGTCCAAAGAAAACGTGGGCTATAGGCGCGTCCGCACATGCCGTAGTTGCCTGCGCCAAAGCTTCCGCCCATCAGCAATGAAATTTTGGGGACTTTTGCTGTTGCCACGGCGTGGACCATCTTTGCGCCGTCTTTGGCAATACCGCCACGTTCATAATTTGCGCCGACCATAAATCCAGTGATGTTTTGCAGGAACAAAAGTGGCACCGATTCCTTGCTGCAAAGCTCAATAAAATGAGCCGCCTTGAGTGCACTTTCCGCAAACAGCACGCCATTGTTGGCAATGATACCGCAGGGCATTCCTTCGATGTGGGCAAATCCGGTGATCAAGGTCGTGGCATAACGCTGTTTGAATTCAAACAGTCGGCTTCCATCAACAACGCGCGCGATCACTTCCCGGATATCGACCTGACGTCGCAGGTCGCGCGGCCAGAGCCCGAGAATTTCATCCGCATCATAACGCGGAGGCTCAGGAGTCTGCAGCTTCACATTCGCAGCAGCTCTGCTGCCCAGGTTCGCAACGACATCGCGCAAAATCGCGATCGCATGTTCATCATTGTGGGCAAAGTGATCTGCCACTCCACTCATTTCTGTATGGACCCGGGCTCCGCCCAAATCTTCTGCAGAGACATCTTCGCCAGTTGCGGCTTTCACAAGCGGAGGTCCGCCCAAGAAAATTGTGCCCGTACCATTGACGATAATCGTCTGGTCTGACATCGCCGGAACGTACGCTCCACCAGCCGTGCACGAGCCCATGACGCAGGCAATCTGCGGAATACCCAAAGCACTCATGTTGGCTTGGTTGAAAAAAATGCGGCCAAAATGTTCCTTGTCAGGAAACACTTCAGACTGCATGGGCAAGAAGGCACCGCCGCTGTCGACCAAATAAAGACACGGCAGCCTGTTCTCGAGTGCCACTTCTTGCGCGCGCAGATGCTTTTTGACCGTGAGGGGATAATACGTTCCCCCCTTCACAGTCGCATCGTTGGCCACAATCATGCATGTGACGCCGCTGACCCGGCCGATTCCTGCCACAACTCCGGCTGCCGGAACTGAATCCTCATAAACTCCATCTGCGGCGTAGGGTGCAATCTCCAAAAAAGGAGTTCCCGGATCCAGCAGGAGTGCGATGCGATCGCGAACAAAAATCTTGTTCTGTTCGGCATGTCTTGAACGGGCCTTCTCTCCACCACCGGAACGAATCCGCAAAAGTTTTTCGTTCAATTCATCGTTCAGCTGGGTGTGGAATTTGAAATTGGCTTTGTACTCATCGGATCGCGTGTCGGCATGACTGCGGATGAGGGTCACTGCAACGTCTCCTTGTCTTTGGCCTGACGGCGAAGGGCCGAAATCTTTGGCTCAAAAGAGATTCTTTCGAAGAGAGGAGTCTTAGCTGTTTCGGTACATTTAGACAAACATGCTGGCTCTGATCCGTCCCGAAGGCGCTGTTTTGAGCCAGGATTGGACAAATGAAGAGCAAAACCTCGACTTCACTAGCCGCAAATTTTGTAAAAAAACACCAAACCCCCAAAATCATGCCACTTTTCGACAGATCCTTAATAAACGGGGGTTTCATTCCGATAAGCGCAATATTGAGGTGCCATATGAAGCCAAATCATTTTTCCTGTTGGATCGCTCTTAGTGTGCTTTTTGCCGCATGCGCACCTGATTTGCCGCAACAGGCGGGTGCCGTTGGCGGATGCGCCGGAAGCGCGAAGAATTCGCCTGTGTGCTTACCCCAACGCGATGACAACGCCAATAATGGAAATGCGAACGCGAGCAATGGGAATGGTGTGAACCCGCCGACTGGGCAGTCATCTGTGCCATCAAGCCCGGTAGCGAGCCTTCCCTCGAGCCCTTCGACCTCAAATCCATCGGTTCCGACGACAGCCACGGATCCATTCGGACCGCTGATTGGAAAAATCGGAGAAACGATTATCGGCGCCATTACAAACGGAGGCACCGCATCGAGCCCGACGAGCCCATCGAGCCCATCGAGCCCATCGAGCCCCTCAAACACGACATCAGTAGGCAGCATGCCGTCAACCTCTACATCCGTGACTCTCACCACCACGGCCGGAGTTTATTTCAAGAAGAGTTACAACACTTCAACATCATCGCCGAGCGCCGACTTTTGCCTTGTCAGCTATGGAACCGGAATCAAGGCAAGTTGTGTTTCCGCATACACGGACACGGTTTACTACGTTACCGGAGCCAATGCCTGCGCGGGGTTTTCTGCCGGATACATATTCAAGTCATCGGTAAACGTGAGTGGAACAGTTTCCTCGCAATGCCGATAAATCCTGTGCAAAAATTGGAACGGGAGAGTTCTATGAGAAATTCAGTATTGTCGCTTTCAAGCATGATGCTGTTTGCAGCCGTTGCGGGTTGCTCTGTGGAACCTCAGGTTCAGCGAAGTGCATTGATTTCCGGCTGCGTTGGCAGGTCATCCGTTTCATCGAACTGCCAACAAGGCTCCACTGTGCAATCCGGTGCAACAAACAGCGGAACGAACAGCCAATATCCCTCGGGCGGCGGCAATGGAACCACAACAACTTCGACAGACTCAAAGACTCAAAAATACCCTGGTTCGGGACAAAACACGACAGTTGCCAGTCCGAGCCAGACCGGCTCCAATCCGTTGGACTCGGTTATCGGGAAAATTGGCGACGTACTGATTGAGGGAATCAAAAACAGTACCAGCGGGTCACCTTCTGGATCACCCACTTCATCAAACACCGGTCAGACCGGTTCGGTGTCAGGCGGGACCGTGCTTCCAGGCTCCTCGACTTCTCCAACGAGCAGTCCGAGCTCTCCTGTAGCGACTCAACCAAACCCCGCGCCGCAGACAACCTCATCTGTCATTGTCATCACGCCCAACCAAGGTTCTTACCTCAAGAAGAATTCAAACGTCAGCGTCACCGGCAACACATCCCTGACAAATGGAGTCGATTATTGTTCGACTCCCATTATCGGTTTCAATGTGCGGTGCATCAAAATCCACAGTTCGACTGAATACTACGTAACAGGCGCATCGATTTGTTCAGGGCTCAGTTCGGGATATCTTTACAGGCCGCATTTCACGGTTGGTGGAACCGTTTCGTCGAGCTGCCCGTGAAATGGTCGGCGGATGATTGTAAGCGCTTCTGGGCACCATTCACGCGAAATTTCGCTGGTGGTTTGAACAATTTTACCGGCGAATCAACTCCTTCATTTCGCGCACTGCCCGCTCGAGTCCCACCAAAACTGCACGTGCCACAATGCTGTGACCAATATTGAGGTCCTGCATGAATGGAATTTTCGCGATCGGCACCACATTGCGAAAATTCAATCCGTGACCGGCATGGGGAGCCAGGCCTCTGCGATGGGCCAATTCAGTCGCTTCGCTGATGCGCACAAGTTCTCGCGCCTGTTCGCTTCCCACAACTTCGCTATATTTGCCGGTGTGAAACTCGACCATCTGTGCGCCCGTTTTGAGCGTTGCTTCAATCGCCTGTGAATCTGGCTCAATAAAAAGACTGCAAGGAATACCAGCTTCCTGAAGCGTCCTGACAGTGTCAGTGAGTGCTTTCATGTTGCCAACAACGTCGAGACCGCCTTCTGTCGTGCGCTCTTCTCTTTTTTCGGGAACCAATGTGACCATTTCCGGCTTCACTTCAAGCGCAATACGAAGCATTTCGGCTGTGCAGGCCATTTCCAGATTCAGTGGAACCTGCAGAACGCTGCGCAACAAGCGCACATCCCTATCAACAATGTGTCTACGATCTTCACGCAAATGAACGGTGATTTGATCGGCCCCGCCCAATTGAGCAAGAACAGCAGCCTCGACAGGATCGGGGTACTGCGTACCGCGTGCCTGGCGGATTGTTGCAACGTGATCAATATTCACACCCAGATTGGCCATTTTCGTTTTTCCTTTTCCCGGCTCATGATTTCAGAGCCAACCAGCAAGTCTGTAGCCGACAATTCCAACGTACTCGTTGAACACCCGCACGGTTCTGTCGCCATTGCGAAAATTCAGAAAGCCTTCGCTTGTATGTTCCACAGCGGGCGATGGAACTGGACAAACGGTGAATCCAACCGTCCTGAAAGCTCCCACCGCTCGTGACATATGTAGCCAACTGGTAACCAATGCAACGGTCTGTCCCTGCCCTTTTTCGCCCAACAAAGCAGCCACCCGGGTGGCGTTGTCTCGGGTGTTGAGTGACTTGTCTTCCACAAGGACTCTCTCGGGAGCAATGTCGTGCCGCCATGCCACAAAGGCTTCTTTCATGAGATCCGCCTCAGGCCGGGTGCTGCCCTCGAGGGTAGGTCCGGCACTCATGACAATTTTCAAGCCGTCCCTGCGCGCGCCAGGCAACACGCTCATCCATCGGGCAGCATGGCGCACCCGGGACTGGCTCGAAATCGCAAGGTCATCGGGTCCTGCAAGCCCTCCGCCAAGGACCACCAGTGCCGAAAATGGGTTTCGGCAAGCTTCCAGGGGTAATCGTTCACTCCGTGCCAAAATCGGCTTTGCCCAAAACTCAGGCATTCCTTTGGTGGATGTGAAAATCACCAACAAAACCGGCAAAAGCAGCAGAATCTGGCGACTCACAGGCAGACTTCGGACAAACCACTGGAGCAAAAGACTCAGGAGGGCGACGGCTCCCAAATCAAAGCCGAAATCCTTTGCCAGCCGGACCCATTGAAGAGGCCATTCGGAAGGAATAAGGGTCGGACCGGGAATGGGACTCGCCATTTGCTGTCTCCTGAGTTAGGGTGACGGCCAATCTATCATATTTTGGTTCAGCCTCGGGACGACGACCTATGAAGCTCAAATCCATCACGATGCATGGCTTCAAAAGCTTTGCCGATCGAGTGACCGTTCAGTACCACGACGGTATCACGGGTGTCATTGGTCCGAACGGTTCGGGCAAGTCCAACATCATCGATGCCGTGCGCTGGGTGATGGGTGAGCAAACCGCAAAAAGTCTGCGTGCCGACGACCCGACAGACATCATCTTCGCAGGTTCACAAAGCCGCAAACCACTGAGCATGGCCGAAGTCTCACTGACCTTCAGCAACAATGGTTCGCGCTGTCCTCCCGAGTTTTTGCACTTGCCGGAAGTCTCAATTGGCCGGCGTATCTACCGCAGTGGTGAACGCGAATATTTCCTCAACAAAGAACCCTGCCGACTCAAAGACATCGTCGACTTTCTGATGGCCATTGGACTGGGCTCAAAAAGCTACGCAATCATCCAGCAGGACAAACGCGACCGCATCATTCAGGCATCGCCCGATGACCTGCGTGAAATTCTCGAAGAAACAGCGGGAATCAGCATCTTCAAGACCCGCCGCAAGGAAGCAGAAAAACGGCTCGAATCGACAGGCGAAAAACTGCGCAATTTGGGCGAAATCGAAACCGAAATCACCAAACAGGTCGAAAACCTGAGTGAACAGGTGGTCAAGGCGCAGCGCAAACTCGAATTGCAGGCGGAATTGCGTGAAAAAGAAATCACCGTTCTGTCGAACAGAATCGGTTTTTTCCGCTCCAAAGCCAAAAAACTGCGCGACGAAATTGAAGCCAAGAACAAGGAAACCCAAAATCAGACCATTGAAGCAGCTCAGTGGGAGACTGAAGCAAACGAACTCAAGGCAGAACAAATCGAGGTCACTACGCAAATCAAGGACCTCGAGAACATTTTCGATGAAAAGCGACTTGCACTCACAAAGCTCCGTGAACGCCTGGGACACATTGCCAACCGCAAAGCGGAGCGCATTCAATTCAAGGCCAGCTTCTCTGCAGAAATGAATCTTGAAAGAGAAAATCTCGTTCGAGAAGAAAACCGCCACAACGAAATGCTCTCGAGCCTTGAGTCGGCCGACGAAGAATTGCGCAAGCTTGATGGTGAAAGCGAAACCCTGCAATTTCAGCTGGAAGAAGCAGATGAGTCGCTGCAAGTGGAACGCATTCGTGGCGAAGAGCTCCGCTCTGAAATCCGTGCCTTGGAAGACAGTACAAAGCTTCTCCGATCGCGCAACGAAACAGCTCTGGCAGCCATTGAACGTGCGAACCAGGCTTTGTCACGGGCCGATGAACAATTGCGTGAATTCGCCAACCAGCGCGGACAACTTGCAGCCGACCGCCGTTCGCTTGAAGTTCAACTCAACCAGTTGTCGAGCGGACTCGAATCGGTTGCCAGCGAGCGTGCAGCACTCGATGCGGAACTCACAATCCTCAACGAAGGCGTCGAAAGCGCTAAGGCCGCACGCGATGCCGCCAAAGAACGATTGCTGGAAGTCAGCACGCGTGCGAGCGGATTGCAGAAGATTGTCGGCGGCACAGATGGTCTTTCAGACGGTGCCAAACTTCTGCGCGAGAAACTTTCAAATCTCGTTCAAGGTTTCGTTTTTGAAAAAGTGTCTGTGCAACGCGAAGACGAAGAGGCACTTGAACGTGCCCTTCCCGAACTTCTCGAAGCAGCGTTGGTTCCATCCGGCGACGTTCTCGTCGATATCCTTGACAAAGTTGAAGAGTCGGGCAGCAGCCGCGTTGGACTATTGCTGACCGAGGTATTGGCTCCACTCACTGCGTCGGAACTGGATGCAAAGAACAAGATTCTTGCCAACTCCGGCATTCGCTGTGTGGGCGACAGACTCACCCGCTGCGACATGCCGGCCATCAAGACGCTCTTTGAACGCACTTTTATTGCCCGCGATGAGTGGTTGTTGTTCAAGGCCTACCGCCAGATTCCGGCAGAGTTGCGTGGCCAGTTCATGCTCATCACCGAGCGTGGAACGTTGGTTTCAGGAAATCGTGAAATCGCATTCGGGGAATCCGCAGACGGAGTTGGTCAGGGCCTGTTGCAACGCAAGCGCGAACTTCAAGAACTCGAAACAGAGCGCGACGCGGCGCAGTCTGCACTGGCGACCCTCGAAGGCGGTCTTTTTGAAAAGGACGACCGGCGCAAGAAGCTTCATTCGCGCGTTGCAGAGATCGACGCGCAGCTGTCTCGTGAAAAGGTTGAAGCTCTCAAGCTGACATCGCAGCTGGAGACATTTGATCTTCAGTTGAGGCACCTCGACGAAAATATTCAGCGCGTCGAATCAGGCCGCGGCGAAACTCAAGGCGAAATCGACGAACAAAGGCAAAACTACGCGCGAAACCAATCCGAGATCGACAGGCTCGAGAGTGAACGCGCACAATTCACCCGCGATCTGCAAGATTACGAAGCCGACATCACCGACAAAAAAGAACGACGCGACGAGATTTTCAATGAAATCAACCGCAGACGAACCCAACGGGCAACCATCGTCGAACGTCAGTCCAACTTCCGCAGAAACTACGAGGAAGCAAAATATCACCTGCAAAGATTGCGGGACAAAGTCGACCGCGGCATAGCACAGCTGAGCGAAATCGACGCACAGATCGCACAGGCCGGAGAAGACCTCGGCGGCTCCGAGCGCGAAATTGGCCAACTCGAAGCCGACACCAAGCGGCTTGAAGACGAATTGAACGAAACGCAATCATCCGAAGCAGAACTGTCCGAGCGATTGCGGGTCCTCGAGTCCAGACTCAAAACCCAACGTGACCATGAATCTGCGCGACAAAAATTCGTTTCGGAACGGCAAGTCGAATTGGGACGATTTGAGATTGTTCTTGAAACATCTCTCAAGGATGCCAAA